>NZ_FMBA01000024.1 GCF_900094935.1 Gilliamella intestini | reverse complement strand
CTGGGAAGTAGATAAAGAGAAAGCCAACGAGATTCGTTTAAGCCATTGGGGTAAAAAAGTCTATACTCGGAGAAAAGAGACCATAGAGCGCAGCTTTGCTGACGCTAAACAACACCACGGACATCGCTATGCAAGATTTAGAGGAAGAGCGCAGGTTCAAATGCAGTGTTTATTGGCTGCAACGGCTCAAAATATCAAGAAAATAGCGATAAAGCTATTTTTGTTACGTTTTTTTAGGCTATTTTTTAATTTATTTAATAAAATCCAAATTAAAAATCCTATTTATGGTTTAAATAAAAAAATAAACCCCGAATTATATCGAGGTTTGTTATTAATTTGAAGTGACAAATAGCCACCTGTTTTTATTTTTTTAATTAATATTATTTATTTTTATATTCTTTTTCACTACTATCTCGTTCAACCCATAAGCCAACTACAACTGATAACATACATGTAGCAATAAGTCCTATAAACCATAAAATATAATACATAGCTGTTCCTTAATAAAGAGAATGTTTATTGTTTTCAATATGATTTTTATCAAGTCTTCCAAACATTTTGATATATGACCAAATAGTATAAAAAAGAACAATAGGTAAAAATATAAGAACAACAACAAACATAATATTAAGTGTTAATTGACTTGATGATGCATCCCATATTGTCAAACTTGCATTTGGCATAATGCTTGAAGGTATAATGAATGGGAAAGTTGCAATACCATAAGTAAATAAAACACAAGCAATTGTTAATATTGATGAAATAAATACTAATGCATTTTTATTTGCACTAGAAAAAACAATGGTTAATAGTGGCAATACAACACCTAAAATTGGTACTATCCATAAAATAGGATAATTCATATAGTTAGTTAACCACGATGCATCTGTAGATACAGTTTTATTTAACGGTTGTGATGCTGCATTATAATCAATCACACTAGTAATTTCATAACCATGAATACCAAACACAACCCAAACTCCCGCTAAAACAAATGCAATTAGCATAATTAAACTAGCAATTTGTGTAGCCTTTCTTGCTCTTAAATAAAGTTCACCTGATGTTTTCATTTGTAACCACGCCCCACCATGAGCAACAAATAACATTAAGCTCACAACACCAGTCAATAGAGCAAAAGGATTAAGTAATCTAAAAAAGTTACCATCATAAAAAACTCGATAAAAGTTATCAAATCTAAATGGAACACCTTGTAATAAATTACCAAAAGCAACACCAAAAACCAATGCTGGCACAAAGCTACCTGCAAAAATACCTGCATCCCATAAGGTTCGCCACTTAGAATTTTCTAGTTTACTGCGATAATCAAAACCAATTGGTCTAAAAAACAATGCACAAAGTACCAAAATCATCGCAATATAAAATCCAGAAAAAGACACTGCATATGCATCTGGCCATGCTGCAAAAATCCCTGCTCCAGCGGTAATTAACCAAACTTGGTTACCATCCCAATGAGGAGCAATTGCATTTATCATAATTCGACGTTCAGTGTCTGTTTTACCGATAAACGGTAATAAAATACCCACGCCCATATCAAACCCATCTGTGACAACAAAACCGATTAAAACAACACTAATCAGTACCCACCAGATGACGCGTACAATTTCGTAATCAATCATTGTGTATACTCCCTATGCCTTATTCTGTTAGCTGTTGCGTTTTTTCATAATGATAGTTGCCTGTGCCCAAAGAACTTGGTCCTAAGCGAGCAAACTTAAACATCAAGAACATTTCTGCAACCAAGAACAGCGTGTAAAGCCCACAAATAAGCACCATAGAAAATAAGACTTCACCAGGAGTTAATGAAGAATTCGCAACACCTGTCGGTAAAATATCTTGAATTGCCCATGGTTGACGGCCATATTCAGCCACAAACCAACCACATTCACAAGCTAACCATGGTAAAGGTAAAAATAAAATCAATAAACGGCATAACCAACGTTTTTCACCGATTTTGTTTTTATAGGTAGTCCATAAAGCGATACCTGTTCCCAAAATCATTAACAAACCACAACCAACCATACCTCTAAGTGCCCAAAATAATGGCCAAACAGTAGGAATTGAATCTTCTGTCGCAGCTTTGATATGTTCTTCCGTTGCTTGGGGGATAGTCAAATTATCCCGATCAGTAAAACGTTTAACTAAATAACCATAGCCTAAATCAGATTTATTATCCTCGAATGCTTTAAGAACTGTTGGATCTTGATTTCCTTGTTGGATTTTTTCTAAATTCGTGTAAGCTAAAATACCATTACGAATTCTGATTTCGTTATTCTTTAATATGTCTTTTAACCCTGTTACTTGAGTATCAAGTGAACGTGTAGTCATTATACCCATCGCATAAGGAATTTTTATTGAGAATAAATTTTCTTTATTTTTTTGTGATGGAAAAGCAATAACATTAAATGATGCAGGTGCAGGTTGAGTTTCCCATTCAGCTTCAATAGCAGCAAGCTTAACAGGTTGAACAGTTGTCATCTCGTGACCTGCTTCATCCCCCATAATTGCAACAGTAATTGACATGATAAAACCAAATGGAGCTGCCACAGCAAAAGAACGTTTTGCAAATCCAACATCTCGTTTTTTTAGTAAATAGTAAGAACTAATACTTAATACAAAAATCGCACCAGTTAAATAACCTGCGGTTACAGTATGAACAAATTTGTATTGCGCCACAGAATTAGTAATTAGATCATAAAAGCTTGCCATTTCCATACGAGAATTGATCGGATTAAACTCAGAACCAACAGGAAATTGCATCCAACCATTAGCAACTAAGATCCAAAGTGCTGATAAATTTGAGCCAAACGCAACACACCATGTAACCAGTAAGTGTTTACCACGACTCAACCTATCCCATCCAAAGAAGAATAAACCAACCATCGTTGATTCAAGGAAAAAAGCCATTAAACCTTCTATCGCTAACGGCGCACCAAAAATATCCCCCACATAATGCGAGTAATGAGACCAATTGGTACCAAATTGAAACTCCATAGTTAAACCCGTTGCTACACCAACAGCAAAGTTGATAGCAAACAGTTTTCCCCAAAATTTCGTCATATCCTTCCAGACTTGCTTACCACTAACAACATATACAGTTTCCATAATTGCTAACATAAACGCCAAACCTAGCGTTAATGGCACAAAAATAAAATGATACATTGCTGTAAGTGCAAACTGGAGGCGTGAAAGTTCTACTATATCTAACATAAGCACTCCCTAATCCTTAAATGCCCACAAATTTATACGTTATCGTAAGCCATTATACACTGATAATTGTAGAATAAAATTGATATACATCAAAAAAACTATATCTTAATTTGTTTTTTTACCGCATCAGCAATATCTGTAAGACTTTTTACAACTGTAATACCCGCAGCTTGCAGAATTTTTGATTTTTCTGATGCGGTACCTTTATTCCCCGAAATAATTGCACCTGCATGTCCCATACGCTTTCCTGAAGGAGCAGAAAGCCCCGCAATATAGGCAATAACAGGTTTAGTTACATAATTTTTAATATATTCGGCAGCTTCCTCTTCCGCTGTACCACCAATTTCACCAATCATAACAATAACTTCAGTCTTAGGGTCTTGTTCAAGTAACGCCAAAATAGAAATAAAATCACTACCAGGAATAGGATCACCACCAATGCCCACACATACTGATTGCCCTAAACCAATATCTGTTGTTTGCTTCACTGCCTCATAAGTTAATGTACCAGAACGTGAAACAATCCCCACTTTCCCAGCTAGGTGAATATGCCCAGGCATAATACCTATTTTACATTCATCAGGAACAATAATACCTGGGCAATTTGGCCCAATCATTATGACATCTTTTTGTTGTAATTTTTCTTTAACTATAAGCATATCTAAAGTTGGGATACCTTCAGTGATACAGACAATTAATTTAATACCTGCATCAATCGCCTCTAAAATAGAATCTTTACCAAATGCTGCTGGCACATAAATAACACTTGCTGTTGCACCTGTAGCTATAACAGCTTCTTTAACTGTGTTAAAGACCGGTAGACCTAAATGGGTTGTACCTCCTTTGCCAGGAGTTACACCACCGACTAGCTTAGTACCATAAGCAAGCGCTTGCTGTGAATGAAAAGTTCCTTGACTACCTGTAAATCCTTGGCAAATAACTTTGGTTTCTTTATTAACTAAAATTGACATAATAACTATTCTCCATGCGCCCTATTATTAAACAACAGCAACGATTTTTTGAGCTGCATCTATTAAACTTTCGGCAGTAATAATATTTAATTCACTTTTAGCGAGAATTTTTCTAGCAAGTGCAGCGTTATTACCTTCAAGACGAACAACAACAGGAACGGTAAGACCAATTTCTTTAATTGCACTAATAATTCCATCAGCAATTAAATCACAACGAACAATACCACCAAAAATATTAACTAAAATCGCTTTCACATTTTTGTCGGATAATATCAACTTAAATGCCTCTGCAACACGTTCTTTTGTCGTCCCACCACCAACATCCAAAAAGTTAGCAGGTTCCCCACCATGCAGTTTAATAATATCCATAGTTGCCATCGCAAGACCTGCCCCATTAACCATACAACCAATATTACCGTTTAGTGATACATAGCTAATACCTTGTTTTGCAGCAATTGATTCGCGTTCATCTTCTTGCGTTGTATCTCTTAAAATATTTAAGTTTGGATGTCTAAAAATCGCATTATCATCTAAAACCACTTTCGCATCTAAACAAATAAGTTCATTTAAATCAGTAATCACTAAAGGATTGACTTCGGCTAACGAAACATCATTTTCTAAAAACAGCTTTGCAAAATTCACAAACAGCTTTGTAAATTGGTTTACTAATTTACCTGTCAAACCTAATTTAAATGCCAGCTCACGGCCTTGGTAAGCACAAGGCCCTGTTAAAGGATCAAGCGAGGTTTTATAAATTAAGTGTGGTGAGTTTTCAGCAACACTTTCAATATCAACTCCACCTTCTGTCGAAGCCATAATCACAACACGTTTAGAGCTACGATCAACCACCGCTCCCAAATACAATTCTTTATGAATATTAGACGCTTTTTCAATTAAAATCTTGTTAACAGGCTGACCTTTAGCCGTAGTTTGATAAGTAACTAGATATTGCCCTAACCATTTTTCAGCAAATTGTTTTATTTCACTATAATTTTGAGTACAAATAACGCCACCTGCTTTACCCCGTCCTCCTGCATGAACTTGACATTTAGCCACCCAAGGACCTAAATCTTTTTGTGAAGCTAATTCAGCTAATATATCTTGTACTTCACCAATTGAGTTACAAACGTACCCTTCTGGTACGGGTAAATTATATTGTTTAAAAAGACATTTAGATTGATATTCATGCAAGTTCATAAAGAAATTCCACAGCCTAAGTTAACGTAAAATAGACAACAATTTTAATTCAACATAAATAAATTGTATAGCACATAATAAGTTATGTTTAGAGTAAGTTAGGATTATTGCTGATAGTTAGTGACAATGATATACTTCTAAAAATTAAAAATATCTTAATATCGTAAATAGTAAAGGTAAAAATATGAAACAAGTTGGTATCTTTTTTGGTAGTGACACAGGTAATACAGAAAATGTAGCAAAGCAAATCCAACTAGCTTTGGGTAATGACAAAGCTGACATTTTTGACATTGCCAAAACCACTAAAGAAGTCATAGAACAATACAATTATCTATTTTTTGGAATTCCAACTTGGTACTATGGCGAATCACAAGCAGACTGGGACGATTTTTTTCCTAACTTAGAAAAAGTTGATTTTAGCGATAAAATAGTTGCTATTTTTGGTTGTGGCGATCAAGAAGATTACGCAGAATATTTCTGTGATGCTATGGGTACACTTCGTGATATTATTGAACCTAAAGGCGCAAAAATTGTTGGGCATTGGCCAACTGAAGGCTATAGTTTCGAAGCATCAAAAAGCTTGGTGGACGATGCACATTTTATTGGTTTAGCGATTGACGAAGATCGCCAACCAGAATTAACTGAAGAACGCATCAACAATTGGGTTAATCAAGTCAAAATAGAAATGAAAATTTAATCTATTAAAACGATTTCTTTTATTTACCATATATAGTTTCTATAATGAGTAAATATTTATAACTTAACAGGAAGTAATATGACAAATCATGATAATGATAATAATGCAGCGCTCAAAAGCGCGGGGTTAAAGGTTACGTTACCACGATTAAAAATTTTAGAATTATTACAAGATCCATCATGCCAACATATTACAGTAGAAGACCTTTATAAAAAACTACTTGATATGGGTGAAGAAATCGGGCTTGCAACCGTCTATCGTGTTTTGAATCAGTTTGATGATGCTGGAATTGTCACTCGCCATAACTTTGAAGGTGGCAAAGCAGTTTTTGAACTAGCTACACAACAACATCACGATCATTTAATTTGTTTGGATTGTGGCGAAGTATTTGAGTTTCGTGATGATATTATTAATGCTAGACAAAAAGAAATTGCCGAACAATATGGTGTTAAACTAACTTTTCACAGTTTATATCTTTATGGGCATTGTCAATCTGGTAATTGTAAAGCTCATCCTGAACTTCATCACAAAAAATAAGCCTATTCCAATAGGCTTTTTGTTTATTTAGAATATGATAACTTACCTTTTTACTAGGTTAATACTCAAATGAAACAACTTTTAAACTTTATTCCTCTTGTGTTCTTTTTTGTTTTTTTAACAATGTACGATGTCTTTGTGGGCGTTCAAGCATTAATGATTGCAGCAACGGTATGCTTTCTTCTCATTCTTATTCTATATAGAAAAGTAGATAAAGTAGAATTGATTTCTTATCTGATGATCATGGTTTTTGGTGGATTCACACTTTATATGCGTGATCCCAATATAATCAAATGGAAAGTCACTATTATTAATTTCTTATTTGCCATGGCTTTATTAGTTAGCCAATTTATTTTTAAGAAAAATTTACTTCAAAAAATGCTAGGTAAAGAAATACAGTTAGATATAAATATTTGGAATAAACTAAATTTATTATGGGTCTTCTTCTTTATATTATGTGGTACATTTAGTTTAGGTGCGACCTACTATACTACAGATAATTTCTTCTGGATATTTAAAGTATTTATTTTACCGGGTGCATCGTTACTATTATCGTTAATATCAGGTATCTATATCTACAAAAATATGAATAAAGATACGGACAATAAATAAATTGTACAAATGGAGTATTTTAGCATGATACAAAATATAGCCCCTAAAGGTCAATTGGTACTTAGAACACTAGCGATGCCGGCTGACACTAATCCACATGGGCACATTTTTGGTGGATGGATTATGTCTCAAATGGATCTTGCTGGTGGCATTTTATCAAAAGAGATCGCAAGAAACAGAGTTGTAACAGTTAATGCTAGTAGTATTACATTTTACAAACCAGCAATGGTAGGAGATGTGGTTTGTTGTTACGCACAATGCATTAAAACAGGAAAAACATCTATCACCATTGGTATTGAAGTTTGGGTTAAAAAAGTCATTGATACATCTGATACTACTGAACGCTTTTGCATAACAGATGCTATATTTACTTATGTTTCAGTTGATAAGCATAATAATCCAAAACCATTACCAGAAGTTTTCCAAAATTATGATTGCACCAAAGATCCAATCACTAAATTAAACTTAACTAATAGTTAACTAAGTATGCAATTTACCTCATTCCATGCTTTAATCAGCACATTGATCTTTCTTGTCTATTGGTTGATCATTGTTGCAACAACACTACGAATTGTCTTCAAACGAAGACCAACAACTTATGTTATTGCATGGATGTTAGTCATTTATATTTTACCACTTGTTGGAGTGTTCCTTTATTTTGCCTTAGGTGAAGCTCACTTAGGTCAACAGCGAGTTAAACGGGCGCAAAAAATGCGCCCAACTATTTCAAAGTTTATTAATCGCCTAAGCGAATTTTCTGATATTTTCACTAGCAATGTTAGCCAAGTAAGTAAACCGATTTTTCAACTTTGTAAACACCAAACTGGCCTTGATGGAATTAATGGTAATCATATTGAACTACTAAGCGAAACTAACGAAATTTTTGACCGTTTAATTGACGATATAAATAAAGCGACATCAAATATCGAAATGGTATTTTATATCTGGAACGAAGGTGGTCGAGCTGATGATGTTGAGCAAGCACTAATACAAGCAGCTAAACGAGGTGTAACTTGTCGATTAATGGTTGATTCTGCAGGTAGTAGACATTTTATAAAAACTGATGCCAATAAAAGAATGCGCGATGCAGGTATTATCATTGTCGAAGCATTAAAAGTAAACTTACTTCGATTTATTTTTAGAAGATTGGATTTACGCCAACACCGAAAAGTAGCCATTATCGACAACTACATATCTTATACCGGTAGCATGAATATTGTCGATCCTCGCTTTTTTAAACAAAATAGACATGTCGGTGAGTGGGTTGATATCATGGTCAGAATGAGTGGTCCTGTAACAACACTAATGAGCGCAATATATGCCAGTGATTGGGAGCTAGAAACAGGTAAACATCTAACTCTACCGAAAATAACTGAATTTGCTGAACCACCAGAAGATAAAAAACATATAATGCAATTAATAGCATCTGGTCCTGGTTATATGGAAAATATGATTCACCAAGTGTTATTAACAGCAATTTACTCAGCACAAGAGCAAATTATTTTTACAACACCTTATTTAGTACCGAGTGATGATATTTTACATGCTGTTTGCACCGCAGCCCAACGGGGAGTAGAAGTCATTATCATTGTTCCTAAAAATAATGACTCACTAATGGTCAAATGGGCAAGTCGAGCCTTTTTTTCTGAATTATTAAACGGTGGAGTGAAACTTTATCAATTTAATGATAACTTATTACACACCAAAAGCGTCTTAATCGACAATCAGTTAAGTCTTGTTGGTACCGTTAATTTAGACATGCGTAGCTTATGGCTTAATTTTGAGATTACAACTGTGATCGATGATGTAGAATTTGCTAAATCGCTGTCAGTACTCTTAAAAAAATATCTATCTAACTCAGATAAAGTAAAAACTGAAGAATGGATGCAACGCCCAATTTGGCAACACATAGTTGAACGGCTGTTTTATTTTTTTGCACCATTACTATAATTGGTGCTCAAATCTTAAGTTCGCATTTCCTTTTTAGTACTAGCTAACTTATTAATTACTAGTAGCCATTTTGAGAAACATCTGGTAAAAACTGATTATCAGTTAATCGATACACATCACTCTCAATAGAGCCATCAGTATTAAGTGTAATTTCTCGCCAACCTGGAGCATCTTCACTTGATAATTGAAAATCATAACATTCAGGTTTAAATTGAAAACAAGTTGAAGGCGTTGCAAATGCCTTGCAATGATGCCAAACATAATCTTGTTTTTGATGAATATGTCCCCAACCAATTCCCTTTATATTAAAATGTTTTTGAATAATTTTCTCAAGTTGATCTCTATTTTTTAAGATATGCTGATCTAACCAATGACAACCAGAATTAATAGGATGATGATGTAAAAAAACTAATACATTTCTAGAAGAATATTCAGTCAAAACATTATGCAAAAAATCAAGCTCAGATTCTGGTAAAAAACCATAAGCCTGACCTACAACTTGGCTATTTAACAAAACAATTAACCATTTACTTCCTAGCTGTACTATTTTGTTATCAGCAAGTTGGTAATTTGCAAAAACATCTTGCATATAAGTATAGTTATCATGATTACCAGCCAACCATACACAAGGCGTATTAAACTTATTTATTTGCTTAGCAAAACGGGCATAAGCTTTTTTAGAACCATCCTGCACAAAATCACCACTTGCCACAATCAAATCAAACTTCTTATTACTACGTTCAATTTCATTAATAACTGATAAAAAGCTAGCATTAGAATTAACGCCTAGCAACGAGCTATTATCATCAGAAAAAAGATGAGTATCAGTTATATGTAATATTTTACCGTAATTTTTATTCAAAATTGGAAGTTTTAAAAATGACTCCAAAATTTACCTCAATTATTTATCAATCTATAATTATGGTTAATAATGTCAGCAACAAAATAAGCATTGTGACTGGGAAAATAATTTTTATTATAAATCCTAGTGTTATACTAAATTGTAAAATAGATCACACTTTTATGAAAGAAATAATTAAATCTAATTATTAAAAAATTATTCCCATTCTTTTTTTAATAACTCATGATTAAGCTCTAACCATTGAAGCGCAATAATGGATGCTGCATTATTAATAACTCCATCTTCTATCCATTGAAAAGCTTGAGAGCGACTTACAACATGAACTTTAATATCTTCATTTTCTTCTGCTAACCCATGAATGCCTTTAGCTGTTGATGAATCGACTTCACCTACCAAAATATGCAATCGTTCAGTCAAACCTCCTGGTGATGCTAAATAACTGATTATAGGCTTACATTGACCAACAGTAACTCCTGCTTCCTCCATAGCTTCTCGCCTTGCTACATCTTCATATGATTCATTTTTATGATCCATCATGCCAGCAATAAGTTCTAACATCCAAGGACTATTTTGAGTTTCAATAGCGGCAATTCGAATTTGTTCAATTAATACAACTTTATCACGTTTTGCATCATAAGCTAAAAGCACAACTGCATGGCCTCGTTCCAAAATTTCGCGAGTAACAACCTCGCTCATTGAACCATCAAATTTACGATATTGAAAACGGTATTCAAATAAAGAAAAAAAACCTTTATACAAGATTCTCTTAGTCAAATTAACTACGTCATTTTTATCAAAATGGACTGGATTGCTTTTAATTTTCATATAAAACCCCAAATTTAAATTGAATTTGAATAAAAAGTGCGAATAGACATAAACTATGCTTACTATATGCTAATTATCTGTTAAAATTAAGACATTAAAAATACTACTATATTTTAATGATTTTTAAAGAGAAGATTGATGAAAAAAACTTTAACTTTTTTAGTTGGCTTAATGTTAAGCCAATCTGTCTTTGCTGAAAA
The DNA here is from genome assembly GCF_900094935.1 of Gilliamella intestini. Taxonomy (GTDB): domain Bacteria; phylum Pseudomonadota; class Gammaproteobacteria; order Enterobacterales; family Orbaceae; genus Gilliamella; species Gilliamella intestini. Next base: position 24,425 of record NZ_FMBA01000024.1, on the reverse strand, counting down.
TTTAATACAAGTTTATGAACAAGCAAAAGAAACAAATCCAGATCTACGCAGTTCATTAGCTGAAAAAAACAAAGCGTATGCAGCAATTTCAGGCTCTAGAGCAAGTTTGCTACCGCAAATTGGTTTAAGTGCTTCTTATGGTGTCTCTCATGGCCGACGTGATACAAGTGGTATAAAATCTAAAAGTGGTAACTTATACCAAGTAGCAATATCGCAAAGCATTTTTAACTTCTCAAATTGGAAAGCTTTAGATATTACTAAAAAACAAGCAAGTATTGCAGATATTGCTTATCAATACCAAGGTCAAACATTAATCTTAAATACTTCTGTTGCTTATTTTAATGTGTTAAAAGCGATTGACGCATTAAGCTTTATTGATGCACAGAAAAAAGCAATTGGGCGCCAGTTAGAACAAACTCGTCAAAAATTCCAAGTCGGATTAGCAACAATTGAAGACGTACAAAATGCCCAAGCTAACCATGACTTAACTGTTGCACAACAAGTAAATGCATTAAATGAGCTAAATAATGCAATTGAAGATTTACGCCAAATAAGTGGTCGTTTTTATTCAAGTTTAGCAAGTATTAATACCAATACATTTAAAACTGAGCCGCCAACACAAATCAGTAAATTATTAAAAAAATCCGAAACATCTAATCTTAATTTATTAACAATGAGGTTAAATCAAGACATAGCGCGTGAACAAATCAAACTCTCACAAGCAGGTCATTTACCAACAGCAAGTTTAGATGCATCAACCAATTTAAATAAAACTGATAGATATGGTAACAACGTAGCACCTGGAGCACATGGTGGCAAATCTTATTCGGGGAATAACTATGTTGGCGTCAGTGTAAACCTACCTATATTTTCAGGTGGTGCAACAATGTCTAAAGTTGAACAAGCGCAACAAAATTACGTGAGCTTCAGCGAAAAACTAGAAAGCACCAATCGTAGAGTGATTAACCAAGTACGCTCATCGTACAACAATATTTCGTCATCTATTAGTGCAATCAAAGCTTATCAACAAGCTGTTGTTTCTGCACAAAGTTCATTAGAATCAACAAACGCTGGTTATCTAGCAGGAACACGAACAATTGTTGACGTATTAAATGCTACAACACAGCTGTACAGTTCAAAACAGCGCTTATCTGATGCAAAATATAATTATTTAACTAGCCTACTCCAATTAAAATATGCAGTAGGGACCTTAACCTCTGACGATTTAGTCTATCTAAACAACATGTTAGGAAAAGAAATTAGCACTTTAGTATCCATAAAATAATTATCGTATTAGTTATGTAATAAAAAAGGCGAAATAATCGCCTTTTTTATTATGTTTTAAATATAATTATCACTTGAAAACAAATTTAATTGTAGAAAATGCTGTTTATATTAAGCTATATAAAGAATTAATATATTCTTCAAAAAGAAAAGGTTGGAAGATTTTGTAAATTAGAAAAATTAAGTGTTTTATATTTAAAAAAATGATTAGCTAAAACATCTTAACAAGTATATTAACTTGTTAAGATGTGACTTCTATAATAAAGGTATCAATTACGAAATTCGCATTCCTGGTTTAGCACCACTATCTGGTGATAGTAGGTACACACCTTCATCATCACCTTTACCACTCGCACAAAGCACCATACCTTCAGAAACACCAAAGCGCATTTTACGAGGAGCTAAGTTAGCAATCATAATAGTTAAACGCCCAATTAACACATCTGGGTCAGGATAAAACTGCTTGATACCTGAAAACACATTACGGGTTTCGTCACCAATATCAAGTGTTAATTGAAGTAATTTATCGGATCCTTCGACAAAGCAAGCATGTTTAATTAAAGCAACGCGCATATCGACTTTAGCAAAATCATCAAAATTAATCGTGTCAGCGATAGGCTCTGCAACTTTAGGTTTTGTCGGTTGGGCTAATGCAGCTTGTTGTTTTGTTTCTTCAATCATGTTTGTAATTTTATCCATATCAATACGATTAAATAAAGCTTTAAACTGATTAATTTTATGACTTGTTAAAGCATTATCAATTTCATTCCATTCTAATTTGCTATTTAAAAATGCTTCTGTACGTTCAGCCAATGAAGGCACAATTGGTTTTAAATAGGTCATTAAGATGCGGAATAAGTGAATTCCCATTGAGCAAATATCTTGCAACACTTGATCTTGCCCTTCTTGTTTAGCAACCACCCAAGGCGCCTTTTCGTCAATATAGCGGTTAGCTTCGTCAGCAAGTGCCATAATTTCACGAATTGCCTTGCCTGATTCGCGTTGTTCAAAATAGTCAGCAATCACTTCTGCTTTTTCAACAAACAAGGAATACAGTTCAGGCTCTGCCACTTTATCTGATAATTTGCCGCCAAAGCGTTTATAAATAAATCCTGCAGAACGCGAAGCTATATTGACAACTTTATTGACTAAATCGCTATTTACTCGTTGAACAAAGTCTTCTAAATTTAAGTCAATATCATCAATATGTGGGGATAATTTAGCTGCATAATAATAACGTAAACAATCAGGATCTAAATGTTTTAGATAGGTGCTTGCTTGAATAAAAGTACCGCGTGATTTAGACATTTTTGCACCATCAACAGTCACATAACCATGTACAAAAATATTGGAAGGCTTACGATATTGGCTACCTTCAAGCATAGCAGGCCAAAATAAGCTGTGGAAATAAACAATATCTTTACCAATGAAGTGATACAGTTCTGTATTTGAATTTTTGTCCCAAAACTCATCAAAAATTGGTTTATTTTGTTTATTACAGTAATTTAAGAAAGATCCCATATAACCAATTGGCGCATCTAACCAAACGTAAAAATACTTACCTGGAGCATCGGGGATCTCAAATCCAAAATAAGGTGCATCACGGCTAATATCCCATGGTTGTAAGCCTGATTCAAACCATTCTTGCATTTTATTAGCGACTTGATCTTGTAATGTTCCTGAGCGAATCCACTCTTGTAACATATTTGAAAAAGTAGGTAGGTCAAAAAAGAAGTGTTCAGAATCTTTCATAACAGGTGTAGCACCAGATACTACTGATTGGGGATTAATTAAATCAATTGGATTATAAGTTGCTCCGCAAACTTCACAGTTATCACCATACTGATCAGGCGCTTTACAGCGTGGACAAGTACCTTTAACAAAACGGTCAGGTAAAAACATCTGTTTTTCAGGATCGAATAGCTGTGAAATAACTTTAGTTTTAATATAACCATTTGCTTTCAAACGCTTATAAATTTGCTCTGATATCTCACGATTTTCTGGGCTATGTGTTGAATGGTAATTATCATAACTAATATTAAAGCCAGAAAAATCACGTTGATGTTCGGTTTTAACTTCACTAATCATTTGCTCTGGAGTAATCCCCAATTGCTGAGCCTTGAGCATAATTGGCGTGCCATGGGCATCGTCAGCACAAATAAAATAGATCTCATTACCACGCATACGTTGATAGCGTACCCATACATCTGCTTGAATGTGTTCTAGCATATGACCTAAGTGAATTGCACCATTGGCATAAGGAAGTGCACAAGTCACCAATATTTTGCGTTGAGTTGTCATGTTGATTTATTACCCTTTTTTACATAATGGCAGAAATAGTACATCAATCGTGGGATTATCGCTAGATTTATGCCATAATTTGATAAAATTTATATACTCAATTCATATTTCAAACAGAAAATAATCATTTTTATGAGGGTAAACCAATTTACTGTTTACCGCCTTATTATTTAAGGTATTTTACGCTTTTAATACAAGGTAATTGGAAATAAAACGAGTATAAATACTGAGGCATAAAGAGATAACCATAATGAACACTGAAGTAAAAAAAATTCTTGAAAATTTTATTCATTCAACTCTACAAAAAAATTTACTTGAACTCGGGGCAATAAAAAAATGCGAAATAGTTAATCACCACTTAACTATAAATTTAACAATGCCTTTCGCTTGGCAATCTACTTTTGAAGAATTGAAAAAAATAACCACTCCAAAATTGCTTAAACTTAACAGCGTTAATGAAGTTGACTGGCATATTGAATATAAAATTGCTACTTTAAAACGTGCTAATAACCAAAATGCCATTAATAATATAAAAAACATTATCGCAATAAGCTCAGGAAAAGGCGGTGTGGGTAAATCATCAACAGCGGTCAATCTTGCGCTCGCTTTACAAAAACAAGGCGCTAAAGTGGGGATCTTAGATGCAGATATTTATGGTCCCTCGATCCCAACCATGCTAGGTACAGAAAACCAGCAACCCTTAACACCCGATAATAAACATATGACACCAATCATGGCATATGGGCTTGCTAGTAATTCCATTGGTTATTTAGTTGATCCTAATGGTGCCATGGTATGGCGTGGACCTATGGCAAGTAAAGCACTATTACAGATTTTACAAGATACGCTTTGGCCAGAACTTGATTATCTTGTTATTGATATGCCTCCAGGCACAGGGGATATCCAATTAACCCTAGCGCAAAACATTCCAGTTACTGCTGCTGTGATTATCACAACTCCTCAAGATATTGCTTTAATCGATGCAAAAAAAGGTATTACCATGTTTAATAAAGTAAACATACCAACACTAGGAATTATTGAAAACATGAGTTACCACATTTGCGAACATTGTGGACATCATGAGGCCATCTTTGGTGAAGGTGGTGCAAAACATTTAGCTAAGCAATATCAAACCAAATTGCTAGGGCAAATTCCACTTCAAAAAATGTTACGCCAAGATCTTGATACAGGAAAGCCCACTGTCATTAACCACCCTGATAGCGAATTTAGCCAACTTTATTATCAAATTGCAGGCAATATTGCTAGTGAGTTATATTGGCAAGGTGAAGCGATTTTGCCTGATATTGCTTTTAAGACATTGTAACTTAAAAATCCAACTATTGGCTGTAAAAACAGCCAATACTAATTACATATCATTTCTATTAATTCGATAACTACTCAAATTTATTCATCATTTTTAACGATAACATTATTAACGATAATAGAAATCGGCTAATTCATCACTTAAAACAAATTCAAGCTATTGTTCAGAAGTTGTTTTAGTTCTATATTGGAACAATTCTAAATCTATTTATCCCTAACAAGTGCAACAACTCCAATTCATTGGAAGACATTACACTGTCAACAACGTGATTCGTCACAACACTAAGGAAACTGTTATGCAAAAAAGAGTTAATGAAATCACCATGCGCGGAGCACCTATTACTTTGTTAGGTACACAAATTAAAGTTGGCGACACAGCGCCCAATTTTATCGTGCAAGATTTAAAAATGGAGCCCATTAGATTGTCCGATTTTAAAGGTAAAATCAGAATTATTAATTCGGTTCCATCCATTGATACCTCAGTATGTAGTGCTCAAGTGCATCGCTTTAACGTCGAAGCGGCAAAATTAAAAGACACAGTGATATTTTCAATTAGCGCCGATTTACCTTTTGCCTTAAATCGTTATTGCGCAGCTGAAGGGATTGATGTGGTCAAAGTCACTTCTGACCATAGAGATCTCGACTTTGGATTAAAATATGGCGTTGTTATTGAAGAGTTTCGATTACTTTCTCGATCTGTATTTGTTATTGATAAAAACGACAAAATTGTTTATGTGGAATATGTTAAAGAAACCGCTTCTGAACCTGATTATGACAAAGCCCTAGCTGCAGCTAAAGCACTAGAATAAATCGCTATAATGAAACATCGCCTTCAAATACTAATATTGGTGGCGATTAAGTTTAAGATTTATTCTTAGCAACTATTTAATAGGCAAACATATTCAGTTATAATCAAAAGTAATCTAATATTCTCTCCATAACCTTAATCATGAATAATAGTATTAACCGATCTCGGGTTTGGTCATCAATTCTTTGCCTTGCATTTGCGGCATTTATTTTTAATACAACGGAATTTGTACCTGTCGGACTATTATCCAATATTGCTGAAAGCTTTTCAATAGACGTAGCTCATGCTGGATTATTACTCACAATTTATGCGTGGGCTGTTTCGTTATTATCATTGCCATTGACCGTATTAACATCAAAAATAGAACGGAGAAAGCTACTCATTTTTTTATTTTGCCTATTTATAGGTAGTCATATTTTAGCTGGAGTTGCATGGAGTTTTTACAGCTTAATGATAGCAAGAATTGGTATTGCTTGTGCTCATGCTGTATTTTGGGCAATTACAACACCGCTTGCAGTTCGATTAGCGCCTAATGGTAAAAAAGCTAAAGCAATGGGGTTTATTGTTGTTGGCGTATCAATGGCAACCATTCTAGGCATTCCAATTGGCACCATCATAGGACAACTTGTTGGCTGGCGCGTGACTTTTTTATGTATTGCAGGTATCGCTTTTTGCGTGATGATATTACTACTTCGCTTATTGCCTACTGTACCAAGCATGGATATTATCTCTATCAAAGATATTCCAATGGTATTAAAACGCCCAATACTGCTAAACATTTATTTATTAATTGCCATTATTATTACAGGTCACTTTACTGCCTATACCTATATTACGCCATTCATGAAAACTATTGGTGGATTTAATCAAAATACTATCGCCCTTTTATTATTAGTTGTGGGTTTTTCTGGAATGATTGGTAGCGTTATTTTTGCAAAATATGCTGAAAAAAATCCAACCGCAATTTTCATCATCCCTATGCTATTACTGATTACTTGCTTATTATCGCTTTATGTCTGTTCATTCACGCTTTATACTGCAATCATTCAATGTTTAATTTGGGGGCTTTCCATTACAATTATTGGAATGGTTATGCAAAGCAAAGTAATTGATGCCGCACCCGATGCCACAGATATAGCCACTTCAGTCTATTCTGGTATTTTCAATATTGGAATAGGAGGCGGTGCTTTTATAGGCAGTAAAGTATTAATTTTACTTTCAATTGATTACATTGGTTATGTTGGTGCATGTTTTGTCATCATCGCACTATTATTATTCTACTTTTTATCTAGAAAATTATGGAATAATAAAACGGTTATGTAAAAAATATTATATAAAAACTTTAGGGTAAGGAAACAGCATTATTTATTTTATAACACAAATAAATAATGCTGAAAAATACTAACATTTACCTTATGATTTACTTAAAGACTCTAACTGTTCCCATCTTTCAAAAACAGCTTCTAATTCAGCCTCTTTATCTGCCAAAGATTGTAAAATTGGACTAGTAATTTCATGAGTTTGATTAAAAAAGTCACTTTGACCAATTTGTGCTTGTAAATCAGTAATCTCTAATTCTAATTGTTCTATTTTGCTTGGTAATTGTGCCAATTCTCGTTGTTCATTATAACTCAGTTTAACTTTCTTTTTAGCGGTTCGCTCACTACTTTGATTATTAGTAGCAGCTAATTCTTTTTTAGGTTGCTCAAGTTTATTAACTGTCGTTACTTTAACTGGTTGTGCCTGCTGCTGTTGTTGCAGAGCATCGGCATAACCACCAGCATAAACACCAATATGGCCTTTTTCTTCAAAAAACCAACATTGAGTGACCACATTATCAACAAATTGTCGATCATGACTAACCAACAAAACAGTTCCTTGATAATCATTCACTAACTCTTCTAGCAATTCTAATGTTTCAATATCAAGATCATTGGTCGGTTCGTCAAGTATTAATAAATTGCTAGGTTTTAAAAATAGTTTTGCGAGCAATAAACGATTACGCTCCCCACCAGACAGTGCTCGTACAGGTGTTCTGGCACGTTTAGGCGGAAATAAAAAGTCCTGTAAATAACCAAGTACATGGCGTGATCGGCCATTAACCATGACCTCTTGCTTACCTTCGGCTAAATTATCCATCACTGTTTTTTCAGGATCGAGTTCGAGACGATATTGGTCAAAATAAGCAACTTCAAGCTTTGTGCCACAATGCACACTACCTAATGTTGGTGTCAAATTCCCCAACATCAGTTTTAATAAAGTTGTTTTACCAATACCATTAGGACCAATCAGAGCGATCTTATCACCACGTAATACTTGCACAGAAAAATCATTAACTAGTAACTTATCCTCAATCTGATATGTCACATTTTCAAGCTCAAAAACAATTTTTCCTGAACGTAATGCCTCCTCGATTTGCATTTTAGCACTACCCATAACTTGGCGTCGCTTGCTATATTCTTGGCGCATTGCTTTTAATGCTCGCACTCGCCCTTCATTACGAGTACGACGAGCTTTAATACCTTGTCGGATCCAGACTTCTTCTTGGGCTAATTTTTTATCAAATTCAGCATTTTGTAACTCTTCAACACGCAGTGCTTCTTCTTTACCAAGCAAATAGTTATCATAATTCCCACTCCAAGACGCAATTTTACCTCGATCCAGATCAATAATACGCGTTGCCATTTGACGAATAAACGAACGATCATGGGAAATGAACACAATACTGCCATTAAAACTTTTCAAAAAATCTTCCAACCATTTAATAGTTTGAATATCTAAATGATTGGTTGGTTCATCAAGCAATAAAACTGTTGGCTGACAAACTAACGCTTTGGCTAATGCGGCTTTACGCAACCACCCACCCGATAACGAAGACAACAACGCATCACCATCAAGCGATAATGAAGAAATCACATTACGAATACGACTATCTAATTGCCAACCATTTTGATGATCTAACTGTTCTTGTAGTTTGGCTAATTTAGCTAAATTACTTTCATTAGGATCTTGCTCAATACGATGGGATAAATCGTAATAATCTCTTAACAATTGCGCTTGTTCGTGTAATCCTTCTGCCACAAAATCAAACACGCTACCTTGCACATCACGGGGAGGATCTTGTTGTAATCGTGATACAATCACATTGTTTTCATAAATAATTTGCCCTTCGTCTAATGGCACCTCTTTATTTAAAACTTTAAGTAAAGTCGATTTTCCAGCACCGTTACGGCCAACAAGACAAACACGCTCGTTTGGCTCAATAGACATATCGATATGATCAAGTAACGGCGCATCGCTAAATGAAAGATAAGCATTGGTAAGATTAATTAATGACATAGTTATTGGTGGTTTTTATTTAGATATTAAGTAATAAGGCATTATTCTATCATAAAGTTGCCTAAGACAACTAAGTCAAATAACAAAGTTAATCTAATAGGTATCACAAATATTAGAAATCACCATTGTGACCTATTAAAAAAAACAAAAACTGTTTATATTAGCTAGCAAAATATTATTTAGATTTTAATATGAGGATAATTATGAGTCACATATGGACATTTCAGCGTGTCGGTGGGCTTGATCAAGTTGTATTTAAAAACGCCAATGACATTATCAATTTACCTGATTTAGACCCTAAATTATGGGTAGCTTTAAGTTGCCCAACTACAGGGCTTGATTTTGATGAGCGGACTTTAGCCTTACTTGATACAGACAAAGACGGACGTATTCGTATTCCTGATATTCTCGATGCTATTAGTTGGACACAAGATAAAATAACCTCGTTTGAAAGTATTTTACAGTCAAGTGAAACCCTACCTTTATCCGAAATTAACACCTCGACCCCACAAGGGAAAAAACTATCAATCACTGCTCACAGCATTTTAGCTAGCTTAAATAAAAACGACGTAGATTATTTAACACAAGATGATATTGAGCAATCAATAAAAAGCAATGCAAACAAACTTTATAACGGTGATTTAATCTTCCCTGCATCAAGTGAATTATCAGCAGACATGCAAACCTTTATCCAAACTGCTATCGAAACAACTGGTGCGCAAAAAGATATGAGTGGGCAAGACGGCATTGATCTAAATATTGCTACCACCTTTGTCGATAACCTAAAAACATGGCTACAGTGGCAAACGCAAATCAGCAATACCCCAACCCCATTTAAGGAAAATAGTGCCGAAATTTGGAAATTAATTGAACAACTTAAACCTAAAATTGATGATTATTTTTTACGTGTTGAACTTGCACAATATGCACCACAAGCACAAACCTCGCTTAATGTTGATGAAAAATACATCGTACCTACCCAAAATGGGTTACTATCTGATAAAGACTTAGCTGAATTGCCTTTATCAAAAATTGGTAACACCAATACCCTTGATCTTGTCAATGGACTTAACCCACTTTGGAAAGCAAAAATTAGCCGATTCAAAACATTAGTAGAATCATCGCTATCCAATCCAGACCAACTAACCCAACAAGAGTGGCAAGATATTCAAAAAAATTTAAAAACTTATGCCACACTAATCAGCGCTAAACCCGAAATAGCACAATTAACTGTTACAACAAAACCATCTGCTAATATAGAAGATATCCCCAATAGCATCATCGCTCATTTAGCTAGTGGAGACTTACTTGACCAATTTAAACAAATGGTTGAGCAAGATAATAAAACACCGATATCTGCATCAGATATAATAGTATTAGAAAAGTTAGTTCTATTTCACAAACACCTTTACCGCTTACTGGTTAACTTTGTCTCTTTTTCGGACTTCTTTTCGCTAAAAACACGAGCTGCTTTCCAACTAGGAAATCTTTACATTGATGGCCGCTGTGCGACACTTTGCGTTGCCGTTGATAACATTGCCAAACACACAGCAATGGCAAACTATTCCGAGCTCTGCTTACTTTATTGTGAATGCACAAGAAACGGGCAAAAGCAGATTATTGCTGCAGCAATGACAGCAGGACAAGGTGATTTATTAATTGAAGGACGTAATGGCGTATTTATTGACAACAAAGGCAACGATTGGGATGCCAATGTGGTCAAAATTATTACTAAACCCATCAGCATACAACAAGCAGTTTGGGCACCTTATCAAAGAATAGGGCGCGTAATTACTGAACAACTAAATAAATGGGCAAGCAGTAAAGATGCCGATGTCGAAAAATCAAGCGAACAAGCACTACAAAATCCAGCTAATAAATTTGATATTGGCAAAAGTGTGGGGATTTTTGCTGCAATTGGGTTAGCCATTGGTGCAATTGGCACTGCATTAGCCTCAATATTCCAAGCCATTTTTGCGCTAGCTTGGTGGCAAGTGCCTTTGGTTTTTATTGGATTATTTTTGATTATTTCAGGCCCTTCTGTTATTTTAGCATGGTTAAAATTACGTCGAAGAACGCTTGGACCATTACTAGAAGCATCAGGTTGGGCAATTAATGGGCAAGTTAAAATCAACTTAATGCTAGGAGGCTTGCTCACAAGCAAAGCACAGCTCCCATCCAATGCAAAACGTAATTTGCATGACCCAATGAAACAACGACACCACAAACTTGCTATCATTTTTTGGTTAGCTATCTTGTTCGGTATTGGGATTACAGGAGGCTGGTTATGGCATGAAGGCTATCTTGACCATTATATTGAGGCACACAAACAAGAACAGATACAGCATAAAACCGAAACAAACACCAATATTGACAAATAAAACCAACTTAAAAAATATTTCGCCGACAATTGTGGCTGTCGGCGAAATTAAGCAATAATCAATGCTGGTAAACTGGCAAGCGTCGGCAAATACCTAATACCTTTTCTTTCACGGCTTGGATGGTTTGCTCGTCATCGATATTATCTAAAACATCACAAATCCAATTAGCTAAATCTCGCGATTCGGCTTCTTTAAAGCCTCGGCGAGTAATAGCCGGCGTACCAATGCGCACACCAGATGTTACAAATGGACTTTGTGGATCTTTTGGTACACTATTTTTATTAACGGTAATATTAGCACTACCTAAAGCCGCATCAGCTTCTTTACCTGTGATATTTTTATCGACTAAATCAATTAAAAACAGATGGTTTTGTGTTTCGCCAGAAACTATCTTATAGCCACGTTGCAAAATCACCTCGACCATAGCTTTAGCGTTTTTCACCACTTGCTGTTGATAAATTTTATACTCAGGCTCCATCGCCTCTTTTAACGCAACGGCTTTAGCGGCAATTACATGCATTAAAGGACCACCTTGCGCTCCTGGAAAGACAGCCGAATTTAACTTTTTATATAATTCTTCACTACCACCTTTAGCCAAAATCAAACCGCCACGAGGGCCACCTAAAGTTTTATGAGTTGTAGTAGTAACAACGTGTGCATAAGGAACGGGATTAGGATAAACACCTGCCGCAACTAGCCCTGCCACATGCGCCATATCCACAAACAAATAAGCGCCCACACTATCGGCGATTTCGCGCATACGTTGCCAATCCACCACCCCAGAATAAGCCGAAAAACCACCAATAATCATTTTAGGTTTAGATTCTTGGGCTGTTTTAGCTAACTTGGCATAATCAATACGCCCTGAATCATCAACACCATAATCCACAACATGATAAAGTTTACCAGAAAAGCTAACTGGCGAACCGTGTGTCAAATGCCCACCTTCAGACAGGTTCATACCTAAAACCGTATCACCTGTATTTAAAAGCGCCATATAAACGGCAAAATTAGCTTGTGAACCTGAATGCGGTTGCACATTAGCATAATCAGCACCAAATAGAGCCTTAGCCCTTTCAATTGCTAATTTTTCAACAATATCAACATATTCACAACCACCATAATAACGTTTACCGGGATAACCTTCGGCATATTTATTGGTAAGTTGTGAGCCTTGTGCTTGCATTACGCGTGGACTGGTATAGTTTTCTGATGCGATCAGTTCAAGGTGATCTTCTTGGCGCTGTTCCTCACCTTTTATCGCATCCCACAGTTCTTTATCGTACTCGGCAATAGTCATATCTTTACTAAACATGTTGGATCCTTATCATCAATTATATAGTTTGTCAGATTTTGCTTTATCGTTAGCAAAATAGGTATTACACTCATATGGTTACTTAACAACCAAACGATTTCAATCTTTTTTATGAGTTATAAAAAATATTTATATCGAGGGATGGGTTATTGTGTTTTTATAAGGCGGTTTTTGCTAAAAAACAGCTGAAAAAAACATTAATAAAATTAATAATCTATCGGAGAGATTTTTTGGGATTTTTGCAGTTTTTTTTATAAAAAAGTGACTCATAAAAGCCGCTTAAGGTTATGTTATCTGTCTTGTTACGGCGTTAGAATGTGCCGACAACAGAGTGAGGTTAGTACGCCAAACAGGGATGTTTGGCGAGTTTGTGGCGCGCTTGACAAATTTGTCTGGAACAAATTTGAACACCTGAGCACAGCGAAGGTGGCCTCGTAGAGGCGAGTATCAGGATGATACGAGTAATCGCACAAACGGTGCGTTAAGACCGAGCGCCGGGGTCGGGGCAGCCGTAGGCCACATTCTGTAGCCAAAGCGTGGGATTGCAAAGGGAATTCGCTTTAATTCCCTTTGCTCGGACGTGGTCACTGTAGCTATTTTTTTCACCACAGGTCAAAACGTCCGAAGCCTTGCTGTACTAAAAATAGACCACGAATTTAAACCGCTACAGCGTAATACTGGACTACCTGCCACGCTTTTTGCATCGGTGGCAGGCGGCGCGATTGTGGCTTTGCCACAACGGCGCAACCCTAAGGGAAACGCCCCAACTTGCGCCGAGCCTTTATTGTTTTTTATATTGTCCTCTCAGGCAACATAAGCACATTCAGCACCCTAAGGATTAAGCACTAAACGCTAAAAACTAAGGTGTGACGCAAAGTGCAATAGCCTGACAATAACTATCCGGATAGCCGCTATCCCCAATACAACGGGAAGACGACCATATACTTACACTATTCGTACTTATACCACCCACTATAATGTCTACCACGAACGGATGAGGGTTATCACTATAACGAGTATCGTCCGTCCAGAAATCAAAAAGGTAGCCATATAAACCTATTCTATAACGAGTAAGATCTCCCCACTCTCCAGTCATGCCTGCCCCTATTCGACGTTGATATCCCGCCCCCTTGAAGGGTGATGTTGGCGTGGCGCTAACAGCACCCTTACAGTGATAAGCCGTATCCATAGTATGGCCACATTGTGCATTAGTTAAATCTCTTATATGTGGCAGACGATAACCTAAACTCTCACACCAAGCTTGCGAATTAGCGTAAGAATAACGTTTTGGATTTTTCTTGCGATCTTTTTCCATAAGTGATTCTTCATACCTATACCCTTTAATAGAGTATCTTCCAGTTCCAGGCATTTTTCGTATAACAAACCACTGCTTTAACTCAAATCCATATTTTACCACCTCATAGCCATCACGATCTTTGCCTACTAATTCAAATTTTTGGGGTAATTTGGGCACTCGAATTCCACCAGGATGGTCATTATCCCACTGAGATCTTGCTTGTGGCCCAGTTAGTGTAACGCGCGTTACAACTTCTGTACCATTAGGATAATTAGGTTCATTATAAGACCCAATAGGAGGAAATTGATTATCCTTAGGTATCCAATAATCGTTGGCCTCTATTCTCGTCACTGTAGCGGTTATTCCCTCATGCGTGACCGGCTCCCAAGTCAATTCATCCGCATCAACGCCCTCTATCAGCAAATCAAAATACAAACCATCCATACCCGTGGTTGGAAAATTAAGGCCATATAATTCAGGATTCATTGATTGAACTAAAAAGCCCTTATCATAATCCCACATATTAACAGGTCCAGCAACAAGCTCTGTGTCACCAGCCCCCCCACCCATGCTGTGACCGTTAAAGCTAAGATTTGGCCTAACGTAGGTAATAGTTGCTTGTTTTGAAAGAAAAATAATTGCATCACTACGCTTAGATTGACCATTTTTATCGTTTGCTGCCTGCAATCCCCATGAATATGACAATAACGGCAGTGCCAGTAATACAATTTTTGAAAATGATTTTAGTGATGATTTAAGCGAGAATGTCGAGAATATAAGCGAGAAAAGTGTAAAAACGTACCTAATGGCGTTATTTGATAAGCTTAAGGCATAGGTTTGCCAGTGTCGGTGTTCGGTGTTCGGTGTTTAATATGGTACTGCATCATATTTCCTTTGTCAAGTAATATTTTGTTTTATTTGAATTTTTTATAATTGTTCCTTATTTAATAAGCTTCTTTCTCTATAGCGATTTAAAGTATAACCATTTAAATAATAATTGGCTAGTTTTTTGGCAGATTTTTCGTAAAGTAATCCAAGTGAATTTAAAGAAACATAAAGATAGAAATGATTCAGTCATAAAAATAGGTCAATTTTTTAATGAAAATATGTTGTCATATTTCAAACTTTTTGACCTTTGGTGGAATAATTAAAATCGGTGATAACATCTAAAACCCAAACACAGCCAACCGCCCAGTTTGGCGTGCTAACCTTACTTCGTTATCAATACATTTTAATGCTGTGATAAGGCAGGCTTAAACATTGTGGTGCTATAAGCGTGATGGTACTATAGGCGTGTTTTTTGCTCTAAAATTGTTCAGGTAGACTATTGATTTTATTGAAGTTTTTTTGGTTTATGTTTTTAAGTAAAATCAACCGTTTATAGACTAGTTCTTTTTTATTACGTCGAGTTTGGATTTTTTAAAAAGCGCTTTTGTTATTTGATAATATGTAGGAATTCCTTGCGTTGTTTACAGTAATTTGAAAAACTACTGTAATGAATATCATAAAAAAAACTAACGCCTTATGAGTTTTTAGAGGATTATTTTAATCAAGATGTGTAATCAACTCGGCGTTTTGCTACAAGTTACCCTTACTTAATCAGCGCTCAATTTCAATCTTTTTTTTGAGTTATAAAAAATATTTATATATTGTTGAAATGTAGTATTATGACTGAGGTATGGCATACAAGGTATATTTCTAAAATAATTAAATTTTTTATTTGGTTTATAATGCAACTTCATTTAGTCGTTAATACATTTGGTTCCGATTTACAACGTCGTTATGGCGAAAAAATCTATAAACTTACTTTACATGGTGGCTTTAGCTGCCCTAATCGAGATGGCACTATTGGTCAAGGTGGTTGTACTTTTTGTAATGTTGCCTCAATCATTGATGAATCTATTCAGGTTAAATCAATTTCTGATCAATTAAATTTGCAAGCCCAACAGATGAAAAAATCTAAACGATACCTTGCTTACTTTCAGGCTTATACTAGCACCTACGCTGAGGTTGAAATTCTAAAAAATATGTATGAACAAGCCCTCAATAGCGCAGATATTGTAGGACTTTGTGTTGGTACTCGCCCTGATTGTGTTCCTAATGAAGCACTTGATTTGCTTGCATATTATCAATCCAATGGCTATGAAGTTTGGTTAGAACTGGGGTTACAAACAGCCCATGATAAAACCTTACACGATATTAATCGAGGGCATACTTTTGATGATTATTATCAAACCGTACAAAAAGCACGCAAGCTTGGCATTAAGGTCTGTACTCACTTAATTATTGGTTTACCGAAAGAAACCAAACAAGATAATTTTATAACCCTTGAGCGTGTACTTGATAGTGGCGTGGACGGTTTAAAGCTGCATCCTTTACATATTGTTGAAGGTAGTATTATGGCAAAAGCGTGGCGGGCTGGGCGGCTTGCCGTATTGTCATTAGATGAATATGTTGATATTGCTGGCGATATCATTCGGCAAACTCCTGCAAATATTTTGTATCATCGCATATCAGCCAATGCCAGAAAACCAACTTTACTCGCTCCTAATTGGTGTGAAAACCACTGGCAATCGATGAATGCTGTTGATCACAATTTACGTCAGTTTGGCGCTCAAGGTAGTGCTATTGGGGATTGTTACTTTTTTAAATCATAGACAGATTTAATGATTATGAAAAAAGCATTCTTTTATTTATTCACTTCATTTTTTATTAACAGTTATCTGTAAAGATGCCTTGGGTTGTTTACCGTAATTTGAAAAATTGCTGTTATAAATCCCCATAAAAAACAAAATTAGCGCCCTGTCACAAACACATGATAAGGGCTTATATCATAAAGAAAAATAACCATTACTAATTTGGCTAAGCGCGTTATGGTTTCCCGACCATTTATAACGTGCCAAATAAGGTTCAATTAGCGTTTTCGCCCCTTTCTGTTGGAAAAATGAACGTTATAAACCTATCAGTTAGGTATTAATGGTTTGTTTAAAAATCCAAAAATCCATTGAAAATAAATTAAGACGGCAAGCTAAAGCCGATAACAAAACTTATCCAAGCAAAATATTACAGATTGATACCAAAGGTTTACCTTTACTGAAAAATCAAACAAAGCAGAAAACTAGAGAATATTTAACTTTACATATCCATTTGATTTTATTGGTTTTTATACATAAACGTAGTACACTCCTGAAACTTTTTAACAAAATTTATATTATATTGATTTATTTAAATAAACTGAGTGATAACCGGTATATCAAGCAAAAATCACCTGTCCACAAATGAATGGAAAAGCTGAAAATAGAGATACATACGTTAATGGGAAGTTGTAGTATCAGCCAATATTTAACGACTCAAAAACGAAAACAAAGCTCAAACGCTTGATTAATTTTTATAGTACCGTTAAACCTTATAAAGCAATGTTAGGAAATGCCTTAGCATTTTTAGAGGATTATTTTAACCATGAAGTGTAAACAAAAAGACGTTGTTTTACACATAAAACAAATTATAACGGTATAGAATCCTGAATTATTTTTACAAAAGATAGTATTTTTATTCAAATGTCACTATGACAAAAATTTCCAGTAAGATTAATTCTAGTAAAATCAAACTTTGCACCCAAATAAATACTAAGTATATAATACTCCTTTAAAACTTGAGGCAATCTGCATGCAACTGGCGTTTTGTATTTATAAATATTTTCCTTTTGGTGGTTTGCAACGTGATTTTTTGCAAATTGCTAAGGCTTGCCAAGCTCAAGGTCACCAGGTACGAATTTATGTGATGTCATGGCAAGGCGATAAACCAACAGGCTTTGATGTGGTTTTGGTGCCTAAAAAAGGCTGGTCTAACCATAGCCGTAATCAATCTTATTACCGTTGGGTGAAAGCTCATTTACAAGCAAATCCTGTTGATTGTGTGGTTGGCTTTAATAAAATGCCTGATTTGGATGTTTATTTTGCGGGTGATACTTGTTATGCCGAAAAGGTTTCACACAAGGGTTTTTTGTATAAATGGTCAAAACGCTGTAAGCACTATTTAGCTTTCGAAGATGCGGTATTTAATCAACATAGCCAAACCAAAGTTATGGTACTAACAAAACAGCAAATTAGTGATTTTGAGCACTATTATCATACTGATCCGTCTCGATTTTACCTTTTGCCACCCGGTATTGCGCAAGATCGTCAATACAATTATGAATCGCTAGCTAAAGGTAAGCAATTTAGGCAAGCCAACCAAATTGATGAGCACAATTTTGTTATTGTGCAAATTGGATCAGATTTTAAGCGTAAGGGAGTGGATCGTTCTTTAACCGCCATTGCCGCACTACCTTGCGATTTGAAGCAAAAAGTGACTTTTTTAGTGGTGGGGCAAGATAATCCCGAAGCTTATCAAAAACTGGCTAAGCAACTCGGCATTGAGTATCAAGTCCGTTTTTTTGCAGGGCGTAATGATATCCCTGACTTTTTATTTGCGGCAGATTTGCTATTGCACCCTGCAAGACAAGAAGCAGCTGGTATGGTGCTTATTGAAGGGTTAGCCGCTGGGGTGCCAGTGATTGTGTCAAGCATTTCGGGCTATGCTTATCATATTGATGATGCCAATGCTGGTGTTGTGCTTGATGAGCCTTTTGTACAATCGGCGCTAAATGAGGCCTTGCAAAATGCTATAACAAATCACGATCAGTTATTAACATGGCATCAAAATGCAATACATTATGGTAAAACCGCTGATTTATATCATTTAGCCCAGCGTGCCGCAGATATTATTTTAGGTTGTGATCATTATGAATGAGTTGAAGTTAAAATCCCCTTTTGATGCTTTGTGGAAAAATAAAGATCCGTTTGCGGAAGTTGAGTTAATATCAGGCAAAGTCTATCGAGCAGTTAAGCAACGTAAGACGTTGAATTTTGAGCTTGGTGATGAATCGTATTTTATTAAAATTCATCGTGGTACAACCATTAAAGAGATTGTGAAGAATCTTATTTCGTTACGTTTACCTGTTTTAGATGCTAAGCAGGAGTGGGATGCGATTGAGCGTTTGGAGCAAGTTGGCGTTAATACGATGGATGGGCGGGCATTTGGTCGTAAGGGATTAAATCCACTGACTCGTCATTCGTTTATTGTGACAAGAGATCTTAACCCGACTGTGAGTTTAGAGGATTTTACTAAGCCATGGTTAACTAATCCACCTAGCTATCATATAAAGCGTTGTTTAGTGATTTATTTGGCAAAAATGGTTGCCCAAATGCATGCGGCTGGGGTTAATCATCGTGATTGTTATTTGTGTCACTTTTTGCTTGATATTCCGCTTTTTGAAAATCATCAGCAAATAAAATTATCGGTGATTGATTTACACCGTGCTCAGATCCGTAAAACAGTTCCTGTTCGTTGGCGTGATAAAGATTTAATTGGGCTTTATTTTTCAGCCATGAATATTGGACTAACCGATCGTGATATTTGGCGTTTTTTGAAAGTGTATTTTAATCAGCCTTTAAAAACAATTTTGCATAATGAAGCTAAGTTAATAGCTAGCACGCATCGAAAAGTTGAACGAATTCGTAAAAGGACAGAAAAGTATCATCTTTAACAATAAGGATACGCTATGTTTATTGAACAAATTGATATTTCCGGATTTAAAGGTATTAGTCAACTATCTTTAAAATTAAATGCAAGTTCTAGCGTACTAATGGGTGAAAATCGTTGGGGGCGGTCAAGTTTAATCAGCGCTTTGCAATTGTTATCATTAGATAACACGTTTTACCAATTTGTCGATTCCGATTTTTATCATGATCAAGACCAATGTTATGGCGATAATATTATTATTAAAATCACTTATTGCCAATCGCACTTACATGAATTAAATAATCAAGATTATCAGCCATTACGCTCAGTTTCGTATCAATCACACCAAGATAATCTGCGTCGAATCACTTATCAAATTTCTGCTAATAAACAAAATAACCAAATTATAACACAACATAAATTGCTCAATGCACAAGGCAATCCTTTTAATATAGAAAACGAAAAATTATTAATTGCAACATTAATTAAATTAAATCCAGTAATGACACTTAAAAACGCAATTAATCCTGAGCAATTAACTGTTACTAACGAACCTTTATCCGAACACTACATTAGCCAACTTTCAAACCAACTAAAAGTCCATTCAGCCGAATTAACCCAAGATGAATTAGCTCGAGGCCTACAAGCCGCACGCTCATTATTAGAGTATTATTTTGTCGATCAAGCACACCGCAATCATTACAAACAAAAAAATGCCAAAAGTACACCAAGAACAGAAGATTGGAATGTTTTGGAACAAATTAATGATGTATTGGATAATCTTGATAATGATTATTTACGAACTGTATTTTTAGGAATTTTCGGCTCTATTATTGATGCTAAAGGGAATTATTCACTTTCACAAAGTTCAATGCCTATTTTAATTTTAGAAGAGCCTGAAAGTTTGTTACATCCAATCATTTTATCCGTTGCATTTCGCTTACTAAAAAACTTCCCTACACAAAAAATTATCACGTCTAACTCAAGTGATCTGGTATCGTTATTTTCATTAGAAAACCTTTATCGCTTAATTCGTCTGCCAGATAAAATTATTGCTAAATACATTGAACCTAATTCATTAAGCGTTAGTGACAGTCGTCGTATTGCGTTTCATATTCTTTATCGCCGATCAAATGCCTTATTTGCACGATGTTGGTTGTTAGTCGAGGGCGAAACCGAAGTGTGGTTATTACGTGAACTAGCTGAACAAAGTGGTTATCATCTGAGTTCGGAAGGTGTTCAACTTATTGAGTTTGCCCAGTGTGGTTTAAAACCGCTTATAAAATATGCCAATAAAATGGGAATTCATTGGTATGTAATTACCGATGGGGATATGGCGGGTAAAAAATATGCCGATACGGTAAAATCGTTATGTGGTGAAGATAAAAATCCTAATGATTACTTAACGGTTTTACCTGCGCGAGACATTGAAAACTTTTTATTTAAACATGGTTTTAGTCATGTCTATAAACTTGCCGCTTATAATACAACACAGCATATTGATCTGCCTGTACATCAAATTATTCAAAAAGCAATTCATAAAAGTTCAAAACCTGATCTTGCGATTGCCATTTGTGATGATGCAAAATCACGTGGTATAAACGCTATACCGCGTTTGCTAATGGATACTTTTTCGAGAATTATTAGTTCATCTAAAGGGTTAGTTTAGATAATTACATTTTGAAAAATATTTAAAATCGCTATCAAGAAGATAAAACAATTCCGCCAATATAAATCGGCGGAATAAAATAAAAATTAATTCTATTTGGAGATTCGTTTATATTTAGCACGTTTAGGCTCTAATGCTTCAGCACCCAATGTGCGCTTTTTCCATTCTTCGTATTCGGTAAAGTTACCTTCAAAGAATTCAACATGTCCTTCGTCTTGATAATCCAAAATATGGGTCGCAATACGATCTAAAAACCAACGGTCATGTGAAATCACTAAAGCACAACCTGGGAATTCAAGGAGTGCGTTTTCAAGTGCTCGTAAGGTTTCGACATCTAAATCATTAGTCGGTTCGTCAAGTAATAATACATTACCGCCCACTTGTAATAATTTAGCTAAATGTACACGCCCACGTTCACCACCTGAAAGTTCACCAACACGCTTTTGCTGATCAACACCTTTAAAGTTAAAACGACCAACATAAGCACGACTTGGGATTTCAAAATTGCCAATACGCATAATATCTTGACCGTTTGAAATTTCGTCCCAAACTGTTTTTTTGTCGTCCATACTGTCACGGAACTGATCAACTGATGCAAGTTGCACTGTTTCACCCAAAGTAATCGTGCCTGAATCAGGTTGTTCTTTGCCTGATAGCATTCTAAATAGGGTTGATTTCCCTGCTCCATTTGGACCAATAATGCCAACAATTGCCCCTTTAGGAATACTAAAAGATAAGTTATCAATCAGCACACGATCGCCATACGATTTAGTTAGGTTGCTTACTTCAATCACTTTATCGCCTAAACGTTGTCCAGCTGGAATAAAGAGCTCGTTAGTTTCGTTACGTTTTTGGTAATCGTTACTGTTGAGTTCTTCAAAGCGAGCTAGGCGGGCTTTGCTTTTTGCTTGGCGCCCTTTCGGATTTTGTCGTACCCACTCGAGTTCTTTTTCGATCGATTTACGACGTGCCGATTCGGTCGAGGCTTCTTGCGCTAGGCGCTGATCTTTTTGTTCAAGCCAAGATGAGTAGTTGCCTTCCCATGGAATGCCTTCACCACGGTCAAGCTCTAAAATCCAACCAGCTACGTTGTCTAGGAAGTAGCGATCGTGAGTTACTGCAACAACCGTACCTTCGTAGTCATGTAAGAATCGTTCTAACCATGCTACCGATTCGGCATCTAAGTGGTTGGTCGGTTCATCCATTAATAACATATCAGGCTTTTCAAGTAATAATTGACAAATTGCTACTCGACGGCGTTCACCACCTGATAAATTTTCAATTTTCGCATCCCAATCAGGTAAACGTAGTGCGTCAGCGGCTCGCTCTAACTGGTTATCAAGATTGTGAGCATCTTGTGCTTGAATAATGGCTTCAAGCTCTGCTTGTTCTTTGGCTAATTTGTCAAAATCGGCATCAGGATCAGCATAAGCGGCATATACTTCATCTAATCGAGCCAATGCTTGTTTAGCCTCACTAACCGCTTGCTCAATGGCTTCACGCACAGTTTGTTTAGGATCTAATTTTGGCTCTTGAGGTAAATAACCAATTTTAATACCCGGCTGAGGGCGTGCTTCACCTTCAATTTCGGTATCAACACCCGCCATAATTCGTAATAAAGTGGATTTACCCGCTCCATTTAAACCGAGTACACCAATTTTTGCACCCGGAAAAAAACTTAAAGAAATATCTTTTAAAATATAGCGTTTAGGAGGAACAATCTTCCCTACGCGATTCATGGTATAAACATATTGCGCCATAAAACATCATCCGTTTATTGGGTTAAAATAGCAAAAGACATTTGCTATATGACTAATGGCGTATATTGTAGCGATTCTTAGGATTGGGTCTAGGGTTATTTACAAGAATGCACTAATTGCTTATACAATAATGTATCTTAAATACTGATAGAATTAAAAAATGGGAGATTATATTTGTTTAAGTCTAGTAAAAACATTTTATTTTTAAATATATTATCAATAAATTGCTAATTAAGAATATATACTAGAAATAGTTTTATATCACTTCCCAAAAAGCCGTAATATGTAATAATGTTAATAACACAGTGCGGTTATTTTAATGTAGGAAAACATCGAGTTGTTTACACTTCATCATTAAAATAATCCTCTAAAAACTCATAAGGCGTTTTCCCCAAAATTGCTTTATGCGGTTTAACCGTATTATAATAGCTAATAAATAGTCAGTGATAAGGTGTTAATTTTGCTTTTTTATGTCTATTTATTACAGTTTTTTTGCAAATTACTGTAAACAATGCGAGTAAGTTCTATAATTAACTTACTCGTAATAACCTATGTAACTTCAAAAGTTACATAGTCAAACTATTTACTGAACAGATAAAATAAATTTAACTACGGCTTAACACAAGCCGCTCTATATTGCCTATAAGTTAATTCATTATAATATAAATCTCCATCCCCTAAATCGACCCGAAGTGGTTTTCCCTTGTATGTATCGATTGTCCAATACCAATCTTGAGGATGACTAGTTTCCCAGTCGTCAAGAAATAAATAGTGATTAGAATGATTAAACAAAGTTCCCCATTCATTAAATAGCCCGCCAATCCACTTGCCATTACCGCCGCGATAGCTTAATTGTCGGCGATAACCGTTGATATCTCTTTCAGGAATACCACCTGTCCAAATATCACCTATATTTGCGTTGGTGAAATCCGCTACACTTGGCATTCGGTATCCAATTCGGTTACAGTAATCTTTTGCGTCTTGCACAGATGCATTAATATTAGCCCCTTGGGCTATATACCATCTTTCAATTTTAAAGCTATACAATACGTTAGTTTTGGCTCTATCAGAATAAAGCTTAAATGTAGAGGGACTAAAATTTTTATTAGCGCTACGATTTGTAGGACCTTTCAATACGATCTTTAAAGCAACATCTTGTGAGCCTTTTCCCCAACCCGGTGTTCGTTCAGATAATAAAACTAAACTAACTCCACTCCCTGATTCAGGGAATACTCTAGCACCATTAGCTGAGATAATCTCTTCGGGCGTTACGTTTGCTAATAATAAATAAAAATAAACATTATTTGTTCCTGTCGATGGGAAATTACGTTGTGGATTGTTTATATCTTGTGGAACAAATCCTTTTCCTTTTACCCAATCGGGACC
>NZ_FMBA01000073.1 GCF_900094935.1 Gilliamella intestini | reverse complement strand
TCTTGTGGACTGCGATTATCTTTTGTTTTAAATGAGCCGCTTTGGCTTGATTGCGTTATCCAACGGTCCAATGCTGATGGTGTCAAATCATATTCTGCAACGATTTCACTACGTGATTTACCATGTTGATAAAGACTAACCATTTGGTGTTTAAAATCATCTGTGAATGTTCGTCTTTTGCGTTTAATCTTATTCATATTTGTTCCTTTTTTAGTTGTGATAAGTTTACCTCACCCCTTAAAAAAGTTGTATGATTTAGTGTAGCCGATCCATTTTTCAAATGTCACCCTTTACTTACCCAGTCATTAGGCTGTTTTTATGCTTACCCCCCATAATCTTAAACTTTTAATATAAAGTGTTCACCACTATTCACCAACCTAATATTAATTTATATATATCAATATATTATATACTTATTATATATATTTTTTGGTGTTCACTAGTACTCACTACTGTTCACTACTATACACATTATTAAAATAATCTTGATCCTGTAATTAACTAATTGAAATATAAATATATTTAGATAGCGTTATTTTTTTATTAAAATAAAATAAAATAATTATTAATCATAATGTTAAGTTAGGATGATTTTAAGGTTGATCCAGGGCTATTATTAGAGGAAAAGAATAAATGCTCTATGGTGATTTCCACCATACAGGTATTACATTTGCAATCTGCTAAAAAGCCAGCAGGTTTATTAAATTGAATTACTCAACCATAGCTATTTATGGTTACCCATTTAGTAATAGCAGTCAAAAAAATTATTTCAATTCGCGGTTTTGCATAAAAAGGAGGGTGGGCGGTTTAGAACGTATAGGGTCGAAGGAATTTACTCCCCCCTCCTCTTGGTTGGTTTAGTGAATTTTTGGACACGTTAGAAAGCAATCTAATAATTCGCCTTATTGGATTATAATAGCCTTATTATTAGTAAGTTAGGTGGCAATATGGCAGGGCGAAAATCAAAGATAAAGGACATGTTAAAACTAGGGCAAGAGTATTTACATAAACAGGGCTATATCAAAAATGGCGAAATCATTCCCTCTATGGCTGGACTGGCTTTATATGCTAACTGTTCAAGGTCTAGTTTATATAATTATGCGAGTTCAAGCGAAGAATTTAAGGACATGTTAGAACTTATCAAAGCACGCCAAGAAGTCGAGTTAATTAATAAAGGCTTAAAAGGTGAGTTTAACGCAAGTATTGCCAAATTGATGCTTGCTAATCATGGTTATTCTGAAAAGCAGACATTAGATCACCAATCTATGGGTAGTAGCATTATAGCCAAATCTAAACCAATGCGCATAGAACTAGTATCGCCACCATCAAAGGGTTTAACCCCCTGACAAGCAAAGAGCATAAACTTGTTACCTGCTCAAGTTTTAGATGCTCAAATTGAGCCACTTCCTATGGAATTTAGATATCCGAGAATCCATTTAATATATAATCCCTAGTACTTATATAGGTATCCATTCAGGTATCCAGTGAAACTACTTTAAATTAATGGATACTAATCTAAGCAAAAGCGGTAATAATTGCTAATGCTTGCTTTCACAGAAAAATGGAAACCATTGCTTAAGTAAACCATACCTGATTAAGATTCAAAAGACAGTTATCTTCATTATGAAGACAGCTTATAAAATTCTTTCATAAAGTTTAATTTAAAGAAAATTAAATATTTATTATTGTTTTTCTCATATTGATTTATATTCTTTTTTAAACAGTTAAATACATATTGATATAACAAAATAGAGCTATATAATATTACACGACTTGTGTAATTGTACTTTTTAGGAGGCGTAATATGGCTACATCATCATTTAGCAAAACGTTTGTTTTGGCTGATTCTAGTGGCATTGACACTCTTATTGAGCTAGATAAGGCACCAAATAAAATTAAAACTCGCGATAGAGATAACAACACTGAATCTCGAAAAGCAGTAGACGCTTTAGCAAAGGTTCTGAAAAAATAATCAAATAAATTGTAATCATAATGTTACCTATATCAACAATTTGTTTATAGCCTATTTACTTGGATCGTTCAAATCGCTTATACTTTGCTCAAGTTAATAGCGTGAGCTATGGACAAATCCACACAAAAAGAGGTTTCAAATTATGTTTAATGAAGAAAAAGTCGCTCAAATGGCAGGATATTTGCTACAAAAAAGAGGCGGACGAATGAACTTATTAAAGTTAATGAAACTTTTGTATCTTTGCGACCGCGAATCTATGAATCTTTATGATGAGTCTATGTCAAATGATCTATGGTTTTCTTTAGATCACGGACCTATATTATCTAGAACATATAATTTAATGAACGGTTCTTCTGATAAGCCTAATGAAGGGTGGAACAAGTGGATTTCTGATAGAGAAAATCATGATTTATCTTTAAATTTTGAACCGAGTGAGGCAGACTTTTCAGAGCTTTCAATTGCTGATTTAAAAATAATGGATGCTATTTATGATAAATTTGGCCATTACAATAGATGGCAACTTGAAAAATATACTCATGATTTTTGTCCTGAATGGACTGATCCAAAAGGAAGTTCAATTCCAATTAACCCACTATCTTTATTTGAAAAGTTAGGAAGAAGTCCGAAGCAGTTGGAAGATCTTTCCGAATGGATTAAAGAATTGGATGATATGGATAAAATCGCATGCCACATGAGATAGCGAAACAAATAATAAGAAAAGGAACTATATTATCTCGTGCCATGTCGGAAGATAAGCATCATCTTTATTTTATATGTCATGACCCTGTGTATATTGAGGAATATAGAAAGGATGTTTTTCTTTCAGTAAATATAACTACAATAAAAGAGGGAAAGTATTTTGATCCTGCTTGTGTTTGTAGTGTAGGTGATCATCCATTCATCAAAAATGATAGTTACGTTATCTACAACAAAGCAGAGATATTTGGTGTTGACTCTGTAATTTCTAATATTAAAAATAATTTCGCTAAAATAAGCGATCCTTGTTCTGATGAACTATTTATTAGAGTTCTAGAAGGGTTTAATAAGTCAGAAAGAGTTAAAAATCATATAAAAAAACATTTCGATAAGTACTGTACCTAACTCGCCATCAGGTAGTTTTTTCATTCCCAAAACCCATTCCATGTATATAAACACAGTGCTATAATGTACCTAACTGTATATTAATGTATTATTTGCGTCTAGGCTGATCCCCGAACATTCGCAACCCTAGCGAACTGGCGCAAATATCTATTAGGGGCGTGAGGGGCGTATGAATCATTCTAAATTACTGACATTAAAAAGATATGTGACCTTATCAGAGGCTGCTGAACGATTAACTAGATTATTTGGGGAATCAGTTACAGTTATTGATATTTTAGAGTGGGTTTTAGATAAGAAAATAGTTTTATCGGTTAAATTTCCTTATGGAGTAAAAGTAATTGCTTGTAAATACGGGGAGCATAGGCAGCTACAAAGTGATTTCGATAGAATGATATTTGGAATGTTTCATGCTCCCAAAGAGCTTAGAAATGAACATTCAAGAAATACAGAAGAATATAAAAAATTAGAGATGGAATATTTAAAGGATCGATATAAACATCTGCTTTCTAATCTACAAGAAAAATATGAAAATGAACAGCCAGATATATATCAAGAATATTTAAAATATAAAGACAAATTCACATTTGATTTTTATATGGAAGAGCTAGTTTTAGTTACAAAAGGAACTATTGGTAAATCATTTTATTTAGATAAGGATATTTATGATTTTCCTTTGGTAGGAACAGAAAGAGCTTGGATTGAAAATCTTATTTCTTCATTAAAACAGCATACTGTAGTTGAACGATTTGGGATTGATGGTAGCTTTCTTCTCGATGAAGATGGAAATATTTTAAGTCTTAGAGAGCGGTTTGAGAATAGCCCAGAAGATTATCCTGCAGATAATTTACCAGAGGATCATGAGTTGGTTATTACGACCAAGCATTTATTAGAGTTTGAACAGTCTTTAATGGGAAATGATGATAGTATTGACTATAAATATTCACAATTATTACTTGCTTCAATATTGAAAATTTTGAAAGAATCTAGCCCTAAAAAATGGACTCAAGGGGAGTTATCTGATTTGATTTCAGAACAATCACAATTCAAGGGATTAGGAAAAAGGAAAATTGATTCTTTCTTTTCTCAATGTAATAAATTATTAGATAATTCAATAAAATAGGCTACTAATATTTTGCATGCAAAAATTTAATTTTGTGTGCAATGATATATTTTATTAACAGTTATATCCTTTACCTGTCTTTAAACATCAGGAGAATATAGCTAATGACCAATCAAATCCTATCCAAAAAAGAAGTAAAAGCTTTACTACATTTCAAATCTGACACTAGCCTTTATACGCTAGAACGGAAAGATGAAACCTTTCCCCAAAAAATCAGAATAGGCTTGCGCCGTGTTGGCTATCGAGCTGATGAGATTTACTCTTGGCTTGAATCTCGCAGAGTAGAACGCCGCGAGGTAGCATAATGGTGATAAAACAAAACCCTCTATATCGTGAAATAATCGAGGGCTTAGATTGGAACTTAGACGCCTCCAATCATAGCCAATCTGATTATAAAAAGCTACCTAAAAAGCCCAGAGCTTACCTATTAATTGCGTGTACTGGTGACAATGGTATTACCGAAAATGAGATATTGCGCACCTGTAGGCTTTCTAGTGGTAGAAATTATTGTTCAGAACTCGAAAGAAAGTTAGGCATCACATTAAAGCGCATGGATGAACCTAATACCGACGGTATAGGCTCACACTATCGCTATTACCTAGCCAATAAGGAAGATGCTCAAAAGGTGGTTAATCTGATTCTTAGTTATGAAAATAGCTTATTAACTGAATCGGATATCAGCCAAATTTTAGCACTTTATCCAAGCAAAGCAGCTTAATTAATTGATTTTATAGCAAAGCTCATTTTTGAGCTGACGGTATCCCTTTGCCTAAATTTAGCTAAAAGAGGGATTTTTCGACAAGTTAGGAGCAATACTTATGACAGATTTTAATAATTTAGTACCAGTAACCGAAACACAATTAAACGGTAAATTACAGCAAACAGTTAGTGCAAAACAATTACATCATTTTCTTGGTGTAGGGCGTGATTTTTCTACATGGATAAAAGGGCGTATAGAACAATATGGCTTTATTGAAAATGATGATTATGTGGTTTTTGATTCCCCCGAATTGGTGAATCAAAGTATAAAAAACAAACAGCTTAATAAAAGGGAAACGGTAAGAGGCGGAGACCGTAGAAGTATTGATTATCATCTAACTTTAAACATGGCTAAAGAATTAGCAATGATTGAAAACAATGAGAAAGGACGAGCAATAAGAAAGTACTTTATACGTTGTGAAGAACATCTTAAAGAAATCGCGCCAACAATCCAGAAGAAAGCACTTAATCGATTAAAAGCACGTTTAAAAGTCGCAGATTATAGCCGTCCTATGTGTGACGCTTTAACAGAGCAACGTAAAGCACTGGGGAAAAGCGCAAATAACACCGTATTTACTAATGAATTCGATATGATTAACCGCATCGTATTAGGTACTACATCAAGCAAATACAAGAAAGTGTAATAACCTTGCGATTAATCTTACTACCGATGAAATCTATCACTATCAAGATAACGCATGGCAACCTATAAGCGATAAACTATTAATGCGAACGCTAGCCGATTTATTCACTCAATCAGGCGAGCCATTTAACCCTATGCGAATTAGCTCAGCGGTTGAATCGCTCAGGTTATCACTGCCTATAATGGGAACACCTCAGAAAGATTTAATCTGCTTTAAAAATGGCGTATATGAGCTAAAAAGCCAAACCTTTAGACCTCATAATAAGCAAGATTGGCTATTAGTCAGTAATGATATTGATTACTACCCTGCCAAAGAAAATGAATCTTTTGATACTCACGCGCCAAACTTCGCTAAATGGCTAAAAAGAGCATCAGGCAATCAAGATAAGGCTAAAAATATCTTAGCTGCGCTATATATGATATTGGCTAACCGTCATGACTGGCAATTATTCTTAGAGGTTACAGGCGCAGGTGGTAGCGGTAAAAGTGTTTTTGCTGAAATTGCGACGATGTTGTCAGGTAAAAACAATACTGTAATAGGCACTATGGACGCATTAGAAAAGGCAAGGGACAGAGCCTTAATCGTGGGTTACTCATTAGTCATATTACCCGACCAACCGCGTTATATGGGCAGTGGTGCAGGATTAAAAGCAATGAGTTTACCAGTCCAGCAGAAGCCAAAGAAAGACTACACCAGCAACAACAATCAGACGAAGCGACGGCGATTAAACGCGAATCTGACCACTTGGTAGATTTTTGTAGTTATCTTGATGTGTTGGATCATCCCAATGGTATGCTTATGGGTAATTTAGGCATAATATGTAATAGTCTTTACTTAATCTGACGTTTAAGTTATTTTATAACACAAAAGGAGAGTCAGAAATGAATCAAACAGCCAAAATTATTAAACCTAAATTAGGACTACTAGAATTAGCTAAGCAACTCGGTAACGTTCAACAAGCTTGCAAAGTCATGGGATACAGTCGAGATAGCTATTATCGCTTTAAAAAATTGTATGAGCAAGGGGGTGAGCTTGCGCTTCAAGAAATCAGTCGTAAAAAGCCTATCGAAAAAAATCGGGTAGAGCCACATATAGAACAAGCCGTTGTTAATATGGCCTATGAATATCCAGCTTATGGGCAACATCGAGTTGCCAATCAACTTCGTCAAGAAG
>NZ_FMBA01000013.1 GCF_900094935.1 Gilliamella intestini | reverse complement strand
AACATGTTTACCGCCGCATAGGCGGTTTAGAAAGATCCAAACTTGGGGGGCGATAATTTCTTGCTGTTTACCGCCGCATAGGCGGTTTAGAAATAGATATGCTCCGCATCGGCTTTAACGGTGTCGTTTACCGCCGCATAGGCGGTTTAGAAATCCTACCCCGTCGTATGTTAAACGACCATAGGGTTTACCGCCGCATAGGCGGTTTAGAAACCAGCTTTGAGTCCATTTGTGATCAGTATTAAGTTTACCGCCGCATAGGCGGTTTAGAAAATTTGCTTCTAAAATTCGTCCACCAATGGTTGGTTTACCGCCGCATAGGCGGTTTAGAAAAAATATCACGTATAGCGTCATCTTCGGGACTAGTTTACCGCCGCATAGGCGGTTTAGAAAGCTACAACCATCTTTGTGCCGTCAGTTCTCATGTTTACCGCCGCATAGGCGGTTTAGAAATGTATCCGATAAGCATTTTTTTCGGGAATAATGTTTACCGCCGCATAGGCGGTTTAGAAAATGGAGCCCGAGTTTAAAGAAGGTGATTTAATGTTTACCGCCGCATAGGCGGTTTAGAAACATTGGTTATGCTTATATTATCCAGTGATTATTTCGCCAGATAGGTTTTGTTATAGTGTTTAGTTAGCTTGTTGTCTTAATTTATCTTCAATGGAATTTTTAACTTTAACCTGATGTTTAATTCCATAACCAATGCTTTTATAACGTTTACCTTTACAGATTAGAGGCGCAAACAGGTCCAATCGGACTTTCTTTAGCACGCTATAAATGGTCGTCAAACGACTAGTCATAAAAGGTTTAGCCAATTCAGTGACAGTTATTTTTTCTTTATGATATAGGTGACATACCTCTGTCTGTGATAAGGCGTTAGTTTTGTTTTTTATGTATATTCATTACAGTAGTTTCTCAAATTACTGTAAATAACTAAGCGAATAAACTGGCTGATGAATTAGCAGATCGTCCCTACGCTGGTGGCGGTAAAAAAGAATCTAAATCTAAAGTCATGAGAAAAATTTCGTTTGAAATTGATGAAATTCAATATGAAGAATTAGAAGATATTGCAATAAAAAATAAACGTGCCAAGTTGCCTTTAAAGACAATTTCTGATTTACTTAGGTTAGCTGTAAATGATTTTTTAATGAAACACAATAAAACTTAATCTAATATTAACCAACAATTGTAAGGAATTTATATGAAAAAGATACTAATATTAATTACTGCTATGTTTTTATTCGGATGTAATGAGAAGACATATACTGTAGAAGATTTTAAAAATAACAAAGAGCTACGAGAAGAATACAATAAAAAATGTAAAAATGGGGAGTTAGATAGTTTTAGTCTAACATGTAGAAACGCTGCTGATGCAACATTCTCATTAATGATAGGAACACCACCGGAACGAAATCCTCACGCCTGGGATTAATTTTATCATATAAGCGAAGCTGCTTTTAAATTTCTATCTGTGATAAGTTTATAGACTTGCTAATCTGATTCTTATTCATTATAAACTTGTCACCTTTTATTATAATCTTATCTCCTTTTTCTGCTTTATTGTCATTTAAAAATCGATTAATCTGTTTCGACCAAATCGTCCTTTCATTACCGTTGTTATCAATTAATTTTGCAAATGCCGATTGCTTACCGTTTATTTGAAATTGATAATTAGCCTGACCGAAATGATTAATAATAAATTCTTGAGCTTCCAATCGCTCAACTTTTTCTATAGCCCATTTTTTGTTTGCATAAATAAGTAATAAGAAAATGGCTTGTTTTCATCAAATTATTCGTGGTTGAGTACTAAGTTTACCGCCGCATAGGCGGTTTAGATATTCTGGCATTATTATTTTTAACAGCATAACGTTCACTGCTGTATAACAGCTTAATTTTATTTAAAATCATTAAATTAAAAATAAAACCAATATTATACTGTTTGATTTTTTTATATTGAAATGCACCAATAGTTGAGTACGCTAAACAAGGACGATAAATATGTGTAATTTTGGCACAATGTAAAAAACAAAAGAGTTTGAAGTTAACTGCAAAAAACTATTTGCGCATTAACTTACTATGATATTGTCGACGATACAGTGTTGGTGTTCGTTCTGTCTTTTTTTTAAAAATCCGACAAAAATAATTACTATCTTTAAACCCCGATGCTAGCGCAATTTCTTTTATATTTAGATCATAATCCTTTAATAGCGATTTGGCATATTCTAAGCGAATATGATTTAGATATTCATTTAATCCTATTTTTCCCTCGCTTTGAAATAGATGTGATAAGTAATTGGGTGAAATGTAAAACATATTAGCTAAAAAGTCGCGTGTAATATCCTCACGAAAGTGAGTATCAATATATTGGCAAATGGCTTCATATAGGCAAGTAGTTTTGGCTGATGTTTTGACATTGGTATTTAACAAATCAAGTGTGTTGCTAAGCAAACTGTGAATAAGATAGTAAGCAGTTTGATTTTGTTTATCTGACTGGTTTTGCCAGATAAGTTCGGTCAGAGCTTGAATAATAAATGTACCAACCCGTGGACCACGTCTTGGTGTGTTGATTTGCTCAAGCGGAATTAGTTGTGTGCCATCCCAATGCAATAGGCTTATACCAATTTGTTGTTGATCAAATAAGATGTTTAATAAAGTAACAGGGCTTGTCCAAATGGGTTTGTTCCAGCTTTGAGCGGAAATATATAAAAGATCATTAGTTGATAATATTTTTTCAATAACTTTGCCATTACTATCCTCCCATAACATTTGTTGCTTTCCTTCTAATATAATTTCAATTCTAGGAAAGTTGGCTTGGCAGGCAAGTAAAGGCGGGCAAGCATTACTATTGGCAAAATAGATATGATTGATTGACTCTTGGTTATTGACTAGTTTGGCTAGTTTTTCGTTAATGATTTTTGTCATAAATTAATGATAAATCAAGTGTGTACTATCGTTTAGATTATATACAGAGATGAAAAAGATGAAAATAAGCATAAATTTGTTTATTTAATAAATTAATGTTAGTTTTTCGTTGTGTGATCTAAATCTCAATTTCTTATTTAGCGTACAAAAATCCAGTAAATGACAAAATTGTCTTCTAGGCGGTTAGATCCGTTTTTTTTACTATAGCTGTAACGCAAAATTTGTAATACAAAGAGCGTTATATGTATACGTTAATAAATGTTTGTTGGTTTTAGCTAGGAGTTAACCATGGAATTATATTTAGATACCGCTGATATTGTCGCCATT
This sequence comes from Gilliamella intestini, assembly GCF_900094935.1. Lineage (GTDB taxonomy): Bacteria > Pseudomonadota > Gammaproteobacteria > Enterobacterales > Orbaceae > Gilliamella > Gilliamella intestini. The sequence goes on along the minus strand of NZ_FMBA01000013.1, from coordinate 55,370 downwards.
AAACGTTTAGCCAAGGTGTTACCTATTAGTGGGGTTACCACTAATCCAAGCATTGTAGCAAAATCGAGCAAGCCTATTTTTTCGCTATTAGATGAATTACAAGAGGTACTAGGTCCAGATAAATTATTATTTGCTCAAGTACTTTCAAGTAATGCTGATGAAATGATAAAAGAAGCACATCAGCTTAGAAAAGCAGTACCATCGATTGTGACTAAAATTCCTGTTAATGCTCAAGGATTGATTGCAATTAAAGAGTTAACCCAGCAAGGAATTCCAACTTTGGGAACGGCTGTTTATGGTGCAGGGCAGGGATTTTTAGCTGCATTAGCAGGGGCCAAATATATTGCACCTTATGTTAATCGCATTGATGCACAAGGTGGAAATAGTAAAGATACAGTACTGGAATTACAAAAATTGTTAAATTTGCATTGCCCACAATCAATGGTGTTAGCCGCAAGCTTTAAAACACCACGCCAAGTGTTAGACTGTATGCTTGCAGGGTGTAAGGCTATCACCTTACCTGTCGATGTTGCAGAGCTTTTTATTTCAGATCCTGCTGTTGATGCGGCAATTGCTAAGTTTGATCAAGATTGGTGTGAAGCTTTTGGATCGTTAGCATTTTAATTTTGTTTATTCATTGAATTTTGTTCCATCATTTTTATGGTGGAACAAGTTATCTGTTTTTTCAATTGTAAAAATAGCATCACTCTAACATTTTTTGTTGTATGATGTTTTCAAGTATTAAAAATATAAGAATTGATGGCTATGGATGAAAAAAAACAAAAAATCAAACTAAACAAAAAATTCATTGTTAATTCATTATTAACAGTATTAAAAGTTGAAAAAATTTCACCTAGTTTTATTCGTGTGCAGTTTAGTAGCGATAAATCATTTGATACTAATCCATTATGGATTTGTCCTTATTTAAAATTATTATTTCCTGATCCTTTAACTGGCACAATTGCGTTTCCTAAGCTTGATGATAATAACAAAATTGCTATTGACGATAAGTTACGTCAGCTAGTGCGTAGTTATAGTGTGCGTGAATTTGATAGCGTAACTAGTCAATTTTTTGTTGATTTTGCTATTCATGATACCGGATTGGCTTCAGTGTGGTCGCAAAAGGCTAAAATTGGTGATCAAATTGGTTTGATTAGTATTGCTAGTAAGTTACAGTTTAGTGATGATTTTTTGGTGTTAATGGGGGATATTTCGGCTGTACCTGCTATTTGTTATACGCTTGAACATCTTCCTAAAAAGCAAAAAGCATTTGCTTTTATTGAGGTTAATCATAAAAATGACATGGTGTCGTTGCCAGATAATAAAAATGTTGAGGTTCACTGGTTTGTGAAAAATACAGATATTCCTGACCAATTAGTTGATGCGGTAATGAGTGTTGATTTATTAGGGAATGATAAGCTGTTGTTTTGGGGGGGAATGGAGCGTTCGTTGGCGCAATCTATTCGTCAAGCAGTTAAGAATAAATATACTCATTTGTCGCCTGATGCTTTTCAGATTACTAGTTATTGGCGAGAAGGTTTTGCCGAAGGCGAATTTAAACATCGTGAATGATTGATTATTTTTATGAACATTCTTGCTCATTTGCATTTGGCTACGTTAGCACGTAGTTCGTTAATTGGTAATACCGTTGCTGATTTTGTTAAAGGTGATCCTTATTTAATTTATAACTCTAATGTTGCCGATGGCATTATGCTACATCGTAAAATTGATAGATTGACCGATAGCCTGCTTGAAGTTAAGAAAGCCAAGTTGCTGTTTAGAAAATCGCATCAGCGTGTTGCATCGATTACATTAGATATTGTGTGGGATCACTTTTTGTCAAAACATTGGGCTAAATATGGACTATTGAAAAGTGTGGTTGAATTTAATCAAACAACCAAAGCATTTATCCAACCTTATATTACAGTTTATCCTGTCGATTATCAGCATTTTATGAATGCAATGTGGCAAGGGGAGTGGCTTGTAAATTATGCTTCTATTGATTTTGTTGGTGATGTATTAGGAGGTATGGCAAATAGGCGACCAAAATTATATTTGTTAAAAGAAACAATTATTGATGTTAAGCAGCATTATGCTCAATTAGAGTCGTTATTTTTTTTGTTATATCCAAAAATCTGTTTAATAGTAAAAGATAGCACTAGCTAAGCTAGGTTTTGGTATTACCGGTTCAAGCTGCTGTCTTAAACCGGTAGCGTTTTGGATATTTGCTATTAATTTGGCAATATCAGTTTGCCATCCTCTTTTTGGATAATGCTGTTGCTATTTGGCGTTTGGGCTATCGGTTTTAAGTTATTGTTGGTTATTTGTGGCGCATAACCACTTTTACCTCCACGAGTTTTGGTATATACAACTTGGCTTACTGGTAGCGTAGCGTTGTTGGTTAAGTTAGCCCATAACCACTCGATGGCATCTTCTCCATAATAATCAATGGGTAGTAATGTGTTGTCAAATGGGGCTCTGCCATCTAAGTAGCTAGCATTTTCTATTTCAATGTATCGCAGTTGTGATTGTTTACCTTCTACCAAGCTGTTTAATGCGACATAAGCGCGCGATGTATAGTTTGGTAATTGTTTAACATTGTTTCGGCCATGGACAATCAAGGTTTTTATGCCATGCAAATTACCCGATGCCATTACTTGTTTTATACCTTCCTTAACACGTGGTTCTTGTGATTTTTCATAAACACAGATCGAACCTTTGGTGCCATAGTCAACAGTGTTTTTTGTTTGCGAGCTAGAATAAAATTCACGTCTTGGGGTGTTTAGGTCTTTGTTTTCAACTAAATCTAAAACCGTTGCATTAAGGCCATTCCAAAGCGGTAAATGACCATTTGCCATACCCCATATTTGTTCAAAGGATATTTCCTCTAATGGCGCAACTTTACCCGTGTTATTAATTGGGTTTTGCTGGGTACTTGCTACCGAAAAATCACACATATTTTCGGTGACACTATATTTGCCATAAGCACTAATATATTGATAAGGCAGACCGATGGATTCAGTATAGTAAAAATAGGGTAGCTGGATGTCCATTTCTGGTGTCCAACCATTTTGATGTAGTTTTTCTAGCGCTTCTTCAGGAGTACCTTTGGTAAGTAAATTTGCTTTTTTTAGTGCATTACAGCGTTCTTGCGAATAAATGAAATAATCCGCATAAGGTACATAAGAATCGTCTTTATAAGCTGTTATGGCTGGTATGGCACATGGTATATATAACGCACCATAAGCACTGTAATTTGCAATGGATTTGGATTCTAGATTTTGTAAGTTGTTGCCAATTGTTAGTGTAACCGGAGCTTGGTCAAGATTCGGTTGTATTTGTGGATTAACTGCAACAATGCCGTCAATGATATTTTGATCATCTAATTCTCCAGCTTTTAATGCTGCTCCACCGCCATCGCTTGCTCCATACACTAAAACAAGGGTGTTGTCTTTGTTGAATATAGCTTGTTCATTAGAGGAAAACATACTATTAAGTTCATAAAAGGCAAATTCTATGGATTTTAATACATGTTCCCCCCAGCGAGCTTCGGCATTGAGTTGTGAGTGTAGTTGTTTTACAGCATAGCGATGGGGATATTCTTTTATATATTTTTCGTTATTATCAATCGAAGGAGAGAATAATATGTTACCGCTTTGTACTTCTCCCAAAACGGTGAACCCAAGTTTGCGCTCAATATCATAAATGCCGTTACCTAGTCCTTTGTCGTTATAAACTACTGCACAGTTGTGACGGAGCCCCCATAATCCACGAATCTGTATATCTTTGGTATTAAATATTCCATCCGAATCACTAGCAGGAACCGCAACAATGCAAGGTTTATTTTTGTTAAAATCAAGCGGAATTTGTAGCAACATACCAACACCGTCTTGTCTTTGTACGGCTGATATTTCGGTACCTGCAATTTTACCATCAAATAAAGGGGTTAGTTCTTGCTTTCTAAAACCAAATAGTGAGCCTTCACCAACTTTGATGTCAATATAACGATTTAGTTTGGCTTGTCGGCGTTCTTGAAAGTTTGGTTTAGCTGGAATTTCAACTTCTGGCGTGATAATGGTGGTTGATAATGGGGTAAACCCAAGCCCTGCTGTAACAAGATCATCACTATCGCCATCATAATAAGCCAATGTATTGCGGACTAGCCATTTTGGCTTTTTTATTGTGTCATTAATTTGGGATGGCGTACTGCTGTTAGTTTCAACATTGGTTGTTGTAGCCGTGGCTGTATTTGTGGTTTTGTTATCGGCCTCTGTATTTTTTGGGTCGCTATCAGTGTTTATGTTAGATGTGATTGATTTTGTGGTATTGGGCTGTGCCGTTAATGGCATAATAACAGCGGCAAAAAATATCAATGAGACAAAAGTTTTTAATTTTATTTTTTTCATTTTCAATACCATGTAATGTTATTCTGTTACATAAAATTTTAATAAAAAATTAGGTATATGCTAGTTAACACGTTATATAGCTTTAATTTTTTGAGGTGTGATTATACACTATATTTTTGTTATGCGTTATTAGGTAAATTGAGATTGCAAATTGCCCAAAAGGCAGCAATGATTTTTTCAGACAATCGCCTTTTTTGTACACAAATACCAACATCAAACGGTTCCATTAAATTTGTTGACCATTCGGTTATGCGCTCTCTTATTCGTTCAGGGCTATTGTCCATTACGACTTTAGGTAATAAGGCGACCCCACAGCCTAAAGCTACCATCGATACAATGGCTTCGTGTCCTGCGACTGTAGCATAAATTTTGGGATTGGAAATTTTTCTTTGCTTAAACCATAAATCAATACGGTGGCGACTAGGACCATGTTCAGGCAATATAAAGGGAATATTGTGCCAGTCTGGCTGTTTTTGATGTAATTTGTCGCTAAATGTGCTATTAAGTTTAGGTATTAGCAAAACCATTTCAATTTCACCAAATTTTAAAAACTCAATACCAGTGGGAAGCTGTTTTGGTTTGCCTGCTATAGCTAAATCGGCTTCATTTGCTTGTATTTTTTTTACGGCGTCAGCAGCATCACCCGTTGATAGTTTGATTTCAACCAGTGGATAGTGGATCCTAAAGCGATCAAGTATTTCAGGTAGATGGCTATATGCAGCGGTGACTGAACAAAATAGAGTAAGTTCCCCGACAATGTGTTGGTTAGATTGATCTAAATCATGTTTTAGTTGTTGGTGCATATTTATTACTTGCTTAGCAAAACGTTTAACTTTTTCGCCTTCCGAAGTAATTTGTACTTGCCTATTGTCGCGAATAAATAGCGGATGACCAAAATGTTCTTCAAGTCGTTGGATCTGTCTTGATAAAGTTGATGGACTAACATGCATAGCATTTGCAGTTATACCAAAGTGACAAGTTTCGCATAAATGTAAGTACAGTTTTAAATCACGAATATTCATAGCAGATTCCAATTTTATACTTAAACGCATACTTTTCCTGAAACTTTTTGACAAGAAGCAGTAAATGTTGCATTGCTTATTAGGGAAGATATTATGCATAGATAAATAAATAAGGCAAATTACGTTGCGTATTAAGGTTAATGGCAAAACAGGCAGATACCTGCTAGAATAGGTAATTATTTTTGTGTAGGTTAAAACAGTTTTATGACAGAACAAGCTTATTTAGACGAAGTTAATGCACGTCGCACTTTTGCAATTATTTCTCACCCCGATGCGGGTAAAACAACCATTACTGAAAAGGTATTGTTATTTGGTCATGCAATTCAAACAGCAGGTACAGTTAAAGGTCGCGGCGCTAATGCTCAGCATGCAAAATCTGACTGGATGGAGATGGAAAAGCAGCGTGGTATTTCAATTACTACCTCTGTGATGCAGTTTCCTTATAATGACTGTTTAGTTAATTTATTAGATACTCCAGGGCATGAGGACTTTTCTGAAGATACTTATCGTACGCTAACGGCGGTTGATAGTTGTTTAATGGTCATTGATGCTGCAAAAGGTGTTGAAGATCGTACACGCAAATTAATGGAAGTTACGCGATTACGCAATACCCCAATTTTAACCTTTATGAATAAGTTAGACCGTGATATTCGTGATCCAATGGAATTGCTTGATGAAGTCGAAAATGAACTCAATATAATGTGCGCGCCTATTACTTGGCCAATTGGTTGTGGCAAGTTATTTAAAGGTGTTTACCATTTAGCTAAAGACGAAACTTATCTTTATCAATCAGGGCAAGGTCATACAATACAAGAAGTGCGAATTATTAAAGGGTTAACTAACCCTGATTTGGATTTAGCGATCGGTGATGATTTAGCACAGCAACTGCGTGAAGAACTTGAATTAGTGCAAGGCGCATCAAACGAATTTGATTTAGATGCTTTCTTGTCAGGTGATTTAACACCGGTCTTTTTTGGTACGGCATTGGGTAATTTTGGCGTGGATCATATGCTTGATGGTTTAACAGCTTGGGCACCAACTCCTCAACCTCGTCAAACTGATAAGCGCGAAGTCGAATCATCAGAAGAAAAGTTCAGTGGTTTTGTTTTTAAAATTCAAGCCAATATGGATCCAAAACATCGTGACCGCGTTGCGTTTATGCGTATTGTCTCGGGTAAGTATGAAAAAGGCATGAAGTTACGCCATGTGCGTATTGCCAAAGATATTAATATCTCTGATGCTTTAACGTTTATGGCCGGTGATCGTGAACATGTTGAAGAAGCTTATGCCGGTGATATTATTGGTTTACATAATCATGGCACGATTCAAATAGGCGATACCTTTACACAAGGCGAAGATCTAAAATTTACAGGCATTCCTAACTTTGCACCAGAATTATTCCGTCGAATCCGCCTTAAAGATCCGCTTAAACAAAAGCAACTTTTAAAAGGGCTAGTTCAGCTTTCAGAAGAGGGAGCAGTACAAGTTTTCCGCCCATTAACCAATAATGACTTAATTGTGGGTGCTGTAGGGGTTTTACAGTTTGATGTGGTGGTTGCTCGATTAAAATCAGAGTATAACGTTGAAGCCATTTATGAGCCAGTTAATGTGACAACAGCGCGTTGGGCTGAGTGCTCAGATGTGAAAAAACTGGAAGAATTTAAACGCAAATGCGAACAGAATTTGGCATTAGATGGTGGTGATAACCTTTCTTATATTGCGCCAAGCATGGTTAATTTAAATTTGACGCAAGAACGGTATCCTGATGTTGAATTTAGAAAAACTCGAGAGCATTAAATTTTTTATTTTTTAATTACGGACTTTATTAAGATATATTCGTAAAGATACATTCGTATTTTGGTAAAATTACTTTTGTATTATTTTTAAAACTGAGTTGAGCGAGCAGATATTATGGTTTATAAAAACAAAAAATTGGTTAATTTTATTTTTAGTGGGATTATTGGGTTACTGCTTGCTACTTCTCCATCTTTTGCCATCGAAAATAAGCTTACAAAGCCAGTTTTGATAGAAAAAGTGCAACAAAGTGAACGCGATAAGCGTCAATATGAAGTGATTGAGCTAGCAAATAAAATGCGAGTGTTACTTGTTTCAGATCCTAAAGCCGTAAAATCACTGGCATCATTAGCGCTGCCTGTTGGTTCTCTGCAAGATCCCAAAGATCAGCAAGGATTGGCGCATTATACTGAACATATGGTGTTAATGGGATCAAAAAAATATCCCGAACCTGCTAGCTTTTCTCAGTTTTTAAGCCGTCATGCCGGTAGTTATAATGCTAGCACTGCGGCACATAGAACGGCTTTTTATTTTGAAGTTGAAAATAGTGCTTTTAATAAAGCGCTAGATTATTTAGCCGATGCTATTAGCGATCCCAATTTGGATCCTAAATTTGCCGATAAAGAACGTAATGCAGTTAATGCTGAATTGACAATGGCCAGATCAAATGATGGTTTTCGTATTGGGCAAGTTGATTCTGAAACAATTAATCAAAACCATCCTGCATCGCAATTTTCAGGCGGTAATTTAGAAACATTAAGTGATAAAGAAAATAGTAAATTGCAAGATGCTTTAGTGAATTTTCATAAAGATTATTATTCAGCCAATATAATGGTTGGAGTGATGTATAGCAATCAATCGATCAATAAATTGGCAAAATTAGCTGAAAATAATTTTGGTAAAATTCCTAATAAAAATATTAATATCCCAATAGTTGATAAGCCTGCTATAACGCCAAATGTGCTAAATAAACAAATTTCTATGGTACCTGCACAACCCAAAAAACTATTGTTTTTACAGTTTCCGATTGAAAATAATCTGGCTAAATTTGCCGATAAAACTGATGAGTATATCAGTTATTTAATCAGTAACAGTAGCCATAATACGTTATCTGATCAGTTACAAAAGCAAGGTTTGATTGAAGCAATTAGTTCGTCTATCAATCCTATTCGTTATGGTAATAGTGGTATATTTAGTATTAATGTAAGTTTAACCGACGATGGACTTGCTCAAAAAGATAAAGTTATTGGCGCTATTTTTAATTATTTACAGTTAATTCAAAAGCAAGGAATTTCTGATGCTTATTATGAAGAACTTAAGAAAGTTTTAGCGTTAGAATTTAAGTATCAGGATGTTGAGCGTGATATGTCTTATGTGGAATGGCTATCTGATCAGATGCTGTTATATCCCGTTCAAAATATATTAAATTCTGATTTTATTGCCACTAATTTTGATAAAACTGCGATCGCTTCACGTTTAAAAAGTTTGACAGCCAATAATGCTAGAATTTGGGTGATTTCGCCAAATCAAACGACTAATAAGACGGCTTATTTTGTTGATGCACCTTACAAAATTGATAATATTACTAGTGAGCAAAAAGCGAATTGGTTGGCTTTAGGTAAAAATTTCACATTTAGTTTACCTGAATTAAATCCTTATATTCCTGACAATTTTTCAATTGTGAAGCAAAACCGTGCTCAAGCTCAACCAGCTGGGTTTAGTAAACGGGGTAATCATCTTCATTTTGTTAGTCAATATTTCAAAACTGAACCTAAAGCGGCGATTGTGGTTTCGTTACGGAATAACCAGGCTTTTAGTGATGCTAAAGCAGAGGTCGCTTTTAATTTACTTGATTACATTGCAAGTCGTAATTTAGAACAATTACGATTTCAGGCAGGCGTTGCGGGTATTTCGTTATCAACAAATAATGATAATGGCCTGATGATTTCTGCTAGTGGCTTTAGTCAGCATCTACCTAAAATGGTAACAGCAATTCTTAATAGTTATCGCAATGTGACGATTGATGAGCAAAGCTTAGTGTTAGCTAAATCTTGGTATTTGCAGGAATTGGATAAATCTGAGCATGCTAAAAGTTATTGGTTGGCGGTTAATCCTGTTAATGAATTGTCAGATTTACCGTATTTTGAACGGGATGAAAGACGTCAAATCACAGCAACAATGACTATTAATGACGTGTTAACTTATCGCGATAATTTATTAACCCACTCAGTACCTTATATGCTTAGCTTGGGTAATTTGTCTAACGAGGATTCTTTAGATCTTTATCATTCCATTCAAAAAACACTAGTGCGTGATGTTGAATTTACTCCTGTTGATAATATTCAGATTAAAAAATCATTGGAGGCCAAAATGGCTCAATATGCGAAAAGTACTGATAATGCTTTGATGATGAGCTATATTCCAACAGGTTATGATCGAATTGCTAGTAGTATGCTAAGTTATACATTGTCGAAAATTATTTCACCTTGGTTTTATGATCAGTTACGCACCAATGAACAACTCGGCTACGCTGTATTTGCTGGCCCTGTTACAGTTGGAGATTCAGTTGGAATGAGTTTTATCATTCAAAGCAACCAATACGATCCAGTTTATTTATTTAAGCGTTACCAAGAATTTTATCCTGTTATATTAAGTAAGCTTAAAGCATTATCTAAAGAAGATATTGAGCAATATAAAAAAGCGGTACTTGATGAATTGAAAATGCCTCCGCAAACATTGGATGAAGAGTTTAGTCGTTATATGGCTGACTATCGGAATTCGCGTTTTATGTTTGATTCACGGCACAAAAAAATTGAACAATTGAAAAAAATCACTAAGCAAGATTTAGTTGATTTTTATAACCGTTCAGTTATGGATAAAAAAGGTTTTGTATTTGCATCGCAAGTTCTTGGTAAGCGTGAAGATAATGCTAAACAACCAGAGGCAATTTCTGAGTTTACTGAATTTGAAAATGTATCGGCATTGCAAAATGAGTTATTAAAATAGGTGTTATTTAAGTTGTTGATGAAAATATAGGCTACACCTGAAACATTTTGCCAAAAATTGGCATTGCTATCACCTTGTGATACACTGCCAAAATCCCAATAGTTTGAGTATATTATGATTACTGGATCGATTGATTATTGTGCTATAGGTCAACGTTTACGTGCGTATAGGATTGCCGCTTCACTGAAGGCTGAAGATGTTGCTGATAGTCTTAAAATTTCAAGAGCAGCAGTCTATCGGTTAGAAAAAGGTGAAATTGTTAAAATAGAAACCCTAGAACGACTGGCATCTTTACTCGGTACTTCTTTTGCGAGTTTACTCGGCATTGATACTGAATACTATTCGAGTGGTGAAGGTTTTTTTGAACGTATGCGTCAATTAGAACAGCAATCAACTCATATCTATTCTCATTTCGATCCTTTTTCTTTTTTATTAACTTCTTCTGATTATTTGTCTCATTTAGCGATGATGTTAAATGAGTCAAATGAGTCGATTGAATCTCAAAGATATTCAGTAATTTTGGCGATTTTAAAAGATCGCAAAAAGCAGTTTTATCAATCTGTTCCTAAAGTGATTAATTTAATTAGCTTGCGTAATATTGAACGGTTTTTGCATATTGGCTTAGTGGGTAATTTGACTATTTCGCCCGGTAAAAAGTCTGAAAGGATGCTACTTGCTCGCAACGAAATTTATCATTTAATTGATCTAATAGAACAGCAATCTTTTGCTTCAACTATTGCTATTACGCAAGAAGCTATTCCATCAATTACATTCCAAATTTTTTACCAAAATGATAACCCAATTTCGTTGGCAATGAGTCCATTTCGCTTAGGTGAATTGCCGAATGTGACAACAGGTATTGCTTCTATTACTTCATCGCAAGATGCTATTAAACGTTATCGTCATCTTTTTGATAAGTTATGGCAAAATAGTGCTAAAGATCATCATGCTATTGATTTGCTAAAAGCAACATTAGATAAATTTTAAATATTTATGAAATCTTAACGAGAGACATTATGTTATCCTTAACATTACAACCGATAAAAAGAATTAATGGTACTATCAATTTGCCTGGTTCAAAGAGTGTTTCTAATCGTGCTTTATTACTATCAGCATTGAGTAAAGGTAATACACGGTTAACGAATTTACTTGATAGTGATGATGTGCGTTATATGCTTGATGCGCTTGCAGCGTTAGGAGTGAAGTATCAGCTATCACACGATCGGACTATTTGTGATATTCAAGGCGTAGGTGGGATGCTGCAATCTGGCCATGCATTAGAGCTTTTTTTAGGTAATGCTGGTACAGCAATGCGCCCTCTGACTGCAGCTTTATGTCTTGGTCATAATAATATTGTGTTAACTGGCGAACCACGCATGAAAGAGCGCCCAATTGGTCATTTAGTTGATGCGCTACGTCAAGGTGGTGCTAAAATTGATTATCTCGAAAATGAAGGATACCCACCATTACACCTTCATGGTGGTTTTATTGGTGGTAAAATCCAAGTTGATGGTTCGGTCTCTAGCCAATTTTTAACCGCACTATTAATGGCTGCACCATTAGCAAAACAAGATACAGAAATTACTATTATTGGTGATCTTGTTTCTAAACCTTATATTGATATTACAGTCAAAATGATGGCAATGTTTGGCGTTACTGTAGTTAACAATAACTATCAATCATTTGTTATCAAAGCAAACCAAGATTATCAATCGCCAGGCGATTATTTGGTTGAGGGTGATGCTTCATCTGCATCTTATTTTTTAGCGGCTGCAGCAATTAAAGGCGGCACTGTTCGTGTTACAGGAATTGGTAAAAAAAGTTTGCAAGGCGATACGCAATTTGCTCATGTGCTTGAAAAAATGGGCGCTAAAATCACTTGGGCTGATGATTATATTGAATGTTCACATGGTGAATTAAATGGTATTGATATGGATATGAACCATATTCCCGATGCGGCAATGACTATTGCTACAACGGCATTGTTTGCTAAAGGCCCTACTACGATCCGTAATATTTATAATTGGCGAGTGAAAGAAACTGATCGCTTATATGCGATGGCAACTGAATTAAGAAAAGTTGGTGCAAAAGTTGATGAAGGTCAAGATTATATTACTATTGTGCCGCCCAATAAATTAATCCATGCTGAAATCGAAACTTATAATGATCATCGTATTGCTATGTGTTTTTCATTAGTGGCGCTTTCAGATACACCTGTGACAATATTAGATCCTAAATGCACAATGAAAACTTTTCCTGATTATTTTGAACAATTTAAAAAATTAAGCGAACAATAAAATGAATAAAATAGTTCCCGTTGTTGCTATTGATGGGCCAAGTGGTGTTGGCAAGGGCACGTTATGTCAAGCATTAGCCAATTATTTAAAATGGCATCTTTTAGATTCAGGTGCTATCTATCGTGTGCTTGCATTATCCGCTCTTGAAAAAAATATTGCATTGGATGATGAAAACCAGTTAACTAATTTAGCGTTAAACTTACCTTTGACTTTTGATAGTAATGATATTGAAGTCAAGGTCTTGTTAAGTGGTGTTGATGTAACAAAACGTATCCGCACTGAAGAAACAGGTGGCGCAGCTTCAAAAGTGGCCGCACTCAATAAAGTTAGATCTGCATTATTACAGCGACAACGTGATTTTAGACAAGCACCAGGGCTTATTGCAGATGGTCGAGACATGGGGAGTGTGGTGTTTAGCGATGCGCCTGTTAAAATTTTTCTTGATGCAAGTGCACAATCACGAGCCGAAAGACGAATGAAACAGTTGCAACATAGGCAAAAACATGTTAAATTCGCCGAAATTTTGCAGGAGATAACTGAGCGTGATGAACGCGATCGTAACCGCGCCGTTGCGCCACTTAAACCTGCAATTGATGCTCTAATAATTGATACCACATCATTGTCTATTCAAGATGTTTTTAATCAATCTATTAAGTATATAAACGAAAAACTTGCGTTGTAACTTAAATTATAGCATTAACCTAGCTCCATTATAAGGATGTATGGAGTATTATAAACAACCCCACAAGACAGGATGTAATGTGGACGTTAAAATTAACTTAAGTATATAAATATGACTGAATCTTTTGCTCAACTCTTTGAAGAGTCTATTAATCAACTAGACACTCGTTCTGGTAATATGATCCGTGGTACTGTCGTTGCAATCGACAAAGATGTTGTTTTAGTTGATGCTGGTTTAAAATCTGAATCCGCAATTCCAGTAGAGCAGTTTAAAAATGCCCAAGGTGAACTAGAAGTTCAAGTTGGCGATATTGTTGATGTTGTGCTTGACTCAATTGAAGATGGCTTTGGCGAAACAATTTTATCTCGCGAAAAAGCTAAACGTCATGAAGCATGGATAATACTAGAAAAAGCAGTTGAAGATGCTGCAACAGTTTTAGGTGTTATCAATGGTAAAGTTAAAGGTGGCTTTACGGTTGATCTTAATGGCGTTCGTGCGTTCCTACCTGGCTCGCTTGTTGATGTTCGTCCATTACGCGATACTTCTCATATCGAAAACAGAGAAATCGAATTAAAAGTAATTAAATTAGATCAAAAACGTAACAACGTTGTTGTTTCACGTCGTGCAGTTATTGAATCTGAAAATAGTGCAGAAAGAGAACAACTTCTTGAAAATCTACAAGAAGGTTCAGAAGTTAAAGGTATTATTAAAAATCTTACAGATTACGGTGCATTCGTTGATCTTGGTGGGGTTGATGGTTTACTTCATATCACAGATATGGCTTGGAAACGTGTTAAACATCCAAGTGAAGTGGTTGAAGTGGGGCAAGAATTACTTGTTAAAGTACTTAAGTTTGACAAAGACCGCTCACGTGTTTCTCTTGGCTTAAAACAATTAGGCGAAGATCCATGGGTTTCAATTGCTAAACGTTACCCAGAAGGTACTAAAGTAACAGGTAAAGTAACTAACTTAACTGATTACGGTTGTTTTGTTGAAATCGAAACTGGCGTTGAAGGTTTAGTTCACGTTTCTGAAATGGATTGGACAAACAAAAACATCCACCCATCTAAAGTAGTTAGCTTAGGTGATGAAGTTGAAGTTATTGTTCTTGAAATTGATGAAGAACGTCGTCGTATTTCTCTTGGTCTTAAACAATGTAAACCAAACCCATGGTTACAATTTGCTGAATCACACAATAAAGGTGATAAAGTTAGCGGTAAGATCAAATCAATCACTGATTTCGGTATCTTTATTGGTTTAGATGGCGGTATTGATGGTTTAGTTCACCTTTCAGACATTTCTTGGAATATGCCTGGCGAAGAAGCAGTTAAAGCTTATAAGAAAGGTGATGATATTGAAGCGGTTGTGTTACAAGTTGATGCAGAACGTGAACGTATCTCTTTGGGTGTTAAACAACTAGAAGATGATCCATTTAGTAGTTTTGCATCTAACTACAAAAAAGGTAATATTGTTAAAGGTACTGTAACAGCTGTTGATGCTAAAGGTGCAACTATCGAAATCGCTGAAGGTATTGAAGGCTACTTAAAAGCTCAAGATATTGCTCGTGAGCGTATTGAAGATGCGACAACAGCATTAAAAGTTGGTGATGAAGTTGAAGCTAAGATTGTGAATATTGATCGTAAAACTCGCGCAATTTCATTATCAGTACGTGCAAAAGATGAAGCTGACGAAAAAGAAGCTCTTGCTGCTGTAAATAATACTGCAACTCAAGACGATGCATCATTTACTAATGCAATGGCTGAAGCATTCAAAGCAGCATCAAAAACTGAGTAAAAAATATTTATGTAAAGAGTAAAGAGGGCTTGCCCTCTTTTTCTTTTGTGGTATAAAATGAACAAGTTACATACCGCATAAATAAATTAGGAGTGATCATGAATAGATCAGATTTAGTAGAACGAATTGTTAACTGGCGAACACATCTTCCTGTTCAATTAGTTGATGATTCAGTTAGAGATATCATCGAACAGATCGCTTTAGCTATGGAAAGTAACGATCGTGTAGAAATTCGAGGCTTTGGTAGTTTTAGTTTAAACTATCGTGCTCCACGTAAAGCTAGAAATCCTAGAACAGGTGGTAATGTTGAAGTTAAACATAAATATATCCCGCATTTCAAACCAGGTAAAGAATTACGTGAAAGAGTAAATAATGCAGTAAATGCATAGCTTAAAATTCTATATTTAGCAAAAAGCCATTGAGTCAAATCAATGGCTTTTTATTTTAAATAGTTTATAGTGAGCAAAAACCTCGATCGATCTTTCTTTAACAGGTTATAAATGGCTTGGTGGCCGAGCAAAAATGTTTAGCTAACCATAAAACCATAACCGTTATTACAGTTATTTTTCTTTATAATAGTGTGTTAGCTTTTGTATATGTTTGTATACGTAAAGAATGTGAGTAATTTTTACAATTGATATTTATTCTAATCCTCTGCGTGCAATATATTCAAACCTATATTGGAATCCCCTTAAATATTGAATACTATATTCAAATACTTCGCCATTAACTAATTCACTAGTTGAACGTAGGCATAATATAGGATAATTTGTTTCGATATTTAAATGTTTAGCAACAATGCTAGTTGCCAAAACTGGCTTTAAGTCTTGCCTACTTAGCGATATTTGATAGCCTTTTTGTTTTTCAATATAGTGATACTTCGATGTTTGCATTACTTTAACACTGAGATCAGGAAATAGTGAAAGAGGCATATAACTTTGCTCTAAAATTTCAGGTTCATCGTCTATTGTTCTAATACGTATTATTGAGTATATCAATGTGCCAACTTCAATTTTTAGATGCTTTGCAATAACGGGTTGTGCTTGTTCTAACTGAAAATGTATTACTTTTGTACTAGCAACTCTTCCTTGTGAGGTAATGTTTTCTTCGAATCCTTTTAATTGAAAGGCATCGTGCTTAGCCGAATTACATTTAACATAGGTACCACTTCCTTTTATACGCACTAATAACCCTTGTTTTTCAAGTAGTTCAAGTGCTTTACGAACAGTGACGCGACTAACATTATATATTTCTTGTAAAGCTTGTTCTGTAGGTAATACATCTTCAACATCTAATTCGCCAGAACGAATTTTTTTCTCAATAGTTTCAGCTATTTGTCGATAAAGTGGCTTACTCATAATCATATCCTACATATGAAATTTGTATTATCTTAACATTCAATAGTCAAAATATCATCAAATGAAAAATATTATTCTTTGAGCCTAACTATTATTGTTAAGTATCATTTATATGTCTATTTTCTGATACCGATAAAAATTTTGTGATCTTTTTCACATTAGTATTAAATAAGTATTATTTAATTTAATACTTATTGATAACATATAAATGTGTTTTTTTATTCACAAATAGAGTTGAGGAAATTGGTTATGAAAAAGATTAATTTAACCGTTGTAGGTGCAGGTAGTACTTATACATTAGGTATTATGAGAAGTCTTGTTACAGAAAAACAAAATTTTCCGTTAAAACGCGTTGTTTTTTATGATATTGATGCAGCCCGTCAGGAGCTAAATGCCAAAGCAACTGAAATTATGTTTAAAGAACTTTATCCTGAAATTGAAGAGTTCATCTATACAACAGATAGAAAAATTGCTTTTGAAAACTCTGATTTCTTTTTTATGCAAATCCGTACGGGTGGTTTAAAAATGCGTGAACGTGATGAACAAATCCCCCTATCTCATCAATGTGTAGGTCAAGAAACATGTGGCGCAGGTGGAATGGCTTACGGTTTGCGTTCCATTGGGGATATGATCGATCTTGTTCGTGAAATTCGTTCATATAAAAAAGATGCTTGGATCTTAAACTATACTAACCCAGCGGCGATTGTTGCAGATGCCTTAAATCGAGAATTTCCTAATGATAATCGAATTTTAAATATTTGTGATATGCCTGCGGCAATCATGGTGAGCTACGCAAAATTACTTGGCTGTGAAATTTGGGATTTTGTACCGGAATACTTTGGTTTAAATCATTATGGTTGGTTTACTAAAATTAAAAATAAACAAGGTGAAGATTTAACTCAACGTATTAAAGATATTATTTTAAAAGAGGGTATTAAAGCGGTTGACTCAATTATTGCTAATGATCCTTCTTGGCAAGCAACGTTTAAAAACATGGAAACAATGTTACGAGATAACCCAGAATTCTTGCCAAATACTTATTTACAATACTATTTATATCCAGAAAAAATGGTGAGTAAAGAAGATATTAATAATACGCGTGCGCGTCAAGTTATCAATGGACGTGAAAAACAAGTATTTGAAATGTGTAAACGTATTATTGAAAAAAATTCTATTGCTGGTGAACAGCTTCATGATGATATTCATGGTCGTTATATGATTCGTGTTGCTGCGTCATTAGCTTATAACAAAGGCGATATCTATCTTGTGATTGTTCCAAACAAAGGCATTATTAGTAATATACAAGATGATGCAATGGTTGAAGTGCCATGTATGCTAACTTCTGATGGTCCTAAAGCGTTTGCTATTGGTAAGATTCCGACTTTCCAAAAAGCGATGATAGAAATCCAATTAGGTTATGAAAAGTTAGTTGTTGATGCTTGGTATGAAGGTTCTAAACAAAAATTAATCAATGCCTTAACGTTAAATAGAACCGTTGTTAACGTTCCTAAAGCAAAAGTAATTGTTGAAGAAATCTTAAACGAAAATAAAGACTATTTACCTCAGTTTTTTAAATAATTATTTTGTTTAACACGAATAATGCTAGCGTTTGAGTAAATGCAAACGCTTAGCGTTATTCACAAACATGTACAGAACTATTTTAAAAATAACAAAATCATTATATTAATAAAAGGTTAATGTTATGAGAAATACAATTCAACGCTTTGGAGCAGCAATGTTTGTTCCTGTATTACTCTTTCCTTGTGCAGGCATTTTATTGGGATTGACTGTCGTTTTACTTAATCCACATTTGTTTCCTTTTGCTGTAGAAGGATCGACTTATGTTAAAATTGTCAGTATATTTCAAAAAGCATCCCTAGTTTTATTTCAAAATATGCCAATGCTGTTTGCTTTAGGTTTACCAATTGCATTAGCAAAAAAGGCATCTGGTCGTGCTGTATTAGCCGCTTTTATCTCTTATTTAACATTTAACTATTTTATAGCAGGAATACTTGATATTTGGAGTGAACAGTTAGGTATAAACTATCAAGTAGGGCAAACAGGATTAATTGAAATTAGTGGTGTATTAACATTAGATACTTCAATTGTTGGTTCAATTATGACAGCAGCTTTTACTGTTTGGATTCATAACCGTTATTTTGATTTACGTTTACCTGAATGGGCAAATGTATTTACAGGGACACCATTAATCGTTATTATCTGTTTTCCTTTAATGTTGGTACTAGCTGTATTGACGGTATTGGTTTGGCCTCCTATCCAAAATGGTATTCAAAGCCTGCAAATTTTCATTTTAAATTCTGGTGCATTTGGTGTATGGCTATTTACTTTTTTAGAGCGCATTTTAATTCCTACAGGATTACATCATTTTGTTTATGGTCCAATCTATTTTGGTCCAATTGTCACCGATGGCGGTACAGTCAATTATTGGATTTCTCATATTTCTGAATTTGCTAACAGCACAAAATCATTAACTGAATTATTTCCTCAAGGTGGTTTTATGCTTATTGGTATGGGGAAGGTGTTTGGTTGCTCAGGTATTTCAATGGCTATTTATGCAACAGCAAAACCAGAAAATAAAAAAATGGTATTGGGCCTATTAATTGGTGCAACAGTTACAGCTGTGTTAACAGGGATAACAGAGCCTATTGAATTTACATTCCTTTTTATTGCACCTATGTTATTTGTTGTTCATGCTTTTTTAGCTGCGTCAATGGCTGCAATTATGTATATGCTTGGTGTATCAGGAAATTTTTACTCAGGTATTATAGATTTTATCTTCCAAAACTGGTTACCTCTGGGGGCAAATCATTGGATGGCGTACGTTATCCAAGTTACTATTGGTTTAACTTTTACAGCAATTTACTTTTTTGTGTTTAAATTCTTAATCCTTAAATTCAATCTTATGACTCCTGGCCGTTCAGATACTAATATTAAACTATTTACTAAATCAGATTACAAAAATAGTAAAAAGAATAAATTGACAAATCAATCTGATACTGAATTTGAAACTAACGATTTGATAATTCAACAAGCAATTGCCTTTATTGAAGGATTAGGTGGTAAAGAAAATATTAGACAATTAACTAACTGTGCAACTCGTTTACGTATTGAAGTCAGTAATCCAGAATTAGTTCAGGAAGTGGCTTATTTTCAAAGTTATGGGGCAATAAATGTTGTATACAAGGGACAATCATTACAAATTATTGTTGGCTTAACTGTACCTCAAGTTAGAGAAGAAATGAGTACACGATTGAAATAAATAATGTGGGTAATTGTTATTAATAAGTAAACCATAAACCATTAATTGACGTGTTTAATTGATTCTAAAATAGAGATTATTTGTTATTTCGATTAAACACGTAACTTATTAAAAAATGAAATTTATTTTTTGACTAATATGTAGAAATTCTCGACATTGTTTATAGTCATTTGAGCAATTACGATAATAAATATCCATAAAAATAAAGTGATATCACAGAAAAGAGATATGACGTTTATATCATAAAAAAATAGCCACCCACATTTGTTTTCTTGTAAAAAATATTCAGGAGTCTATACCGTTTAATTATTTTAAAAAATAAAAATTGGTTTTTACGTGTAATTGCGATGTGGTTGATTAGTAAATATTTGAAGATTAAAAAAAGTAGAAAGCAAAAGTTTTAGTAATTTCGAGGAAAAATACATTATGAATTTATTTATAGGGTCTTCGAAAATTATTTTAATGATGTAGTTTTAACAGTACGGTATTTTTCTATACCTTATTTTTAATATTAGTAATTGATTGTAACGCTTATTTATTACCCAATATTGGCTGTTAACTTACGCTCAATATATCAT
The DNA here is from genome assembly GCF_900094935.1 of Gilliamella intestini. Lineage (GTDB taxonomy): Bacteria > Pseudomonadota > Gammaproteobacteria > Enterobacterales > Orbaceae > Gilliamella > Gilliamella intestini. Next base: position 35,153 of record NZ_FMBA01000013.1, on the reverse strand, counting down.
TTTTTATTTATTTCAATTATACTTAGCTACAATTTTTGTTAGATCTAAAAAAAGCTATGTTGGAACTGATACAAACTGTCGGCTTTGGTTTAATTCTATTTATTCCATTAACTAATCCTTTAACTACTGTGGTACTTTTATTGGGTTTATCGGGTGATATGACCAATGAAGAACGCAATTACCAATCAAAATTGACCTGTATTTATGTGTTTATAATTATGGTCGTGTCGTTTTATTGCGGACAGTTAGTAATGAGTACATTTGGCATATCAATCCCCGGATTACGCATTGCAGGTGGTATGATTGTTGGTATTATTGGCTTTAGAATGTTATTTCCACAACAACCATCACATAAAATCCTTGAAGCCGATGCTAAAAAGAAAGAAACCTCAAATAATATCGCTTTTGTGCCACTAGCTATGCCAAGTACAGCAGGGCCTGGAACGATTGCAATGATAATTAGTATGTCTTCAACAATAAAAAGTGGGGGCTATGACGTTTCTACTTGGGTTGTTTACGCCGCTTCAATATTAGTACCTTTATTATTGTGTATTATCCTTTGGTTTTGTATGCGCAGTGCTGGCAGTATAATGCGCTTTATGGGAAAAAGTGGCATTGAGGCCACTTCAAGAATTATGGGCTTTTTATTAGTTTGTGTTGGAACACAATTTATAATTAATGGTGTGAAAGAAATTATATTAAATTTCCCTAATATCTAATATAAAAAGATAAACTCAATAAAGCTAAAGCATTGGTATATTTTTAATCATTTCCACTCGCATTAAATAATCGTAGAGTGGAACTAGCTGTTTAAATCCTTTAATTAATTTTTGGGGTAAGTCACTATCTAACACGTTTTCAATATGATTACTTGTTACCATAACTGCGAGATTTTTTCGGTTATACCATGTTGCAATTTTGGCATCTTGCTCTTTGATTAAAGGACGTTTATAACTTTCCCCAACAAGTTCAAATGGTTTTTTGACACAACGTGTCATGGTTAAAAACTTGTTAGTATCGTTAAGAATCTCATCTCGAAAAATATCCATCGTTTGTTTTGATGAACAATAATAGCCAAGTCCATATTGATAACTACTTGGACTAATTTCAAAAAAGTAAGCGGGGGCTTCTTTCCAATCTTTATTGGGTCGTTTAAATGTCAACCATAATCGGCTACGATAAAGTGATTTATCATTTGAAAAACGAGTATCTCGATGTATTCGTGAAATCGTTTTACCAATAGCGGGGCGAGTTTCAAACCATTCATCAATTTTAAGCATTTCTGGTGTTAATTGTTCAACCAAAAGCCTAAACGGTTTAACTAAATCGTTATCATAAATAGCACGATGTTCTTCAAACCACAGTTTGCTATTATTAATCCAAGCATCTTGTAAAAAATTAAGTCCTTCTTGCGTAAACCCAGTAAAGTTTGCCATTGCTTACTCCTTAAATAACGCTCTTACTTTTTCTAAATCTTCTAAAGTATCGACACCAATTGCAGGAGGTTGTTTTGCCACAGCGACATGAATTTTTTCACCGTACCAAAGTACTCTTAATTGCTCTAACATCTCAATTTGTTCAAGCGTTGATGGCGCCCATTTAATGTATTGACGAATAAAGCCAGCACGGTAAGCATAAATACCAATATGACGGAGATAAAAATCACCGATACTCGATGGTTTTAACTGTTCAGCTGATTTCGCAAAACGATCGCGTTCCCAAGGAATGGTTGCACGAGAAAAATAAAGCGCATAACCATCTTTATCTGTCACAACTTTAACTGCACCAGTATTAAATGCTTCTTCAACAGAATCAATTGGTACTGCTAACGTTGCCATTCCTGTTTTATATTGCACTAAATTTTCTGCCACTTGGTTAATAATAACAGGCGGAATTAAGGGTTCATCGCCCTGTACATTCACAATAATTTCATCATCAGCAAATTGATAGGCATTAATGACCTCTGCTAACCTTTCAGTGCCTGAATTATGCTTATCACTTGTTAGAATGACTTCTCCACCATGCGTTTTGACTACATCAAAAACTTGTTGATGATCGGTTGCAATGATCACTCGATTGGCTAAGGATTTTTGTGCTTGCTGCATTACACGCACAATCATAGGTTTTCCATGAATGTCCGCTAGCGGCTTAGCAGGTAAACGGCTTGAACCATATCTAGCAGGAATAATAACCGAAAAATTCATAACTAATATCCTATCTTTTTATTCTTGAGTAGATAATGGTTTATTAAGTGGCTGTGCTTCGCATTCAAGCAAAACAGGAATATTATCTTTTATGGTATAAACTAAATTATCCGCTAAACAAATTAGCTGTTGATTATTGGCATCATACTGTAGTTGCCCATGGCATTTTGGACAAGCAAGTGCGCTCAAAAGGGTTTCTTTCATATTTTATTCTCTTTGGGAATTTATCTTATCTAATAAGGAACAGATCTGCTCAATTGCTTGCACGGGTATTACCGCATCAATTGGCAGATACCACCAATTTGGTTGAGCAAACTGTCTGCATTTAACTGCATCTTTTTCAGTCATTAAAAGAATTTGATCACAATTTGCAATATTATTTAATAATGACAACGTAAATTTTTGATGATCGGCAAAAGGAATGGTTTTAATCACATTCGTTTGCATTTTAATCAACATATCAAAAAAGCGGTTAGGATGGCTAATACCTGCAATAGCACAAATATTTTGTAATGAAGATAATGATTTTTTTTCTTGAGTAAGCAAATTTACCGCGTATCGTGGTGCTAATTGCATGGTGTAGGCTTTATTAGGGTACTTTTGAGCTAGGTTATTTACACTGTCACCATTTATAATGATCAAATCAACCAATTTTAATCGGCTTTCACGCTCTCGCATTGGCCCTGCAGGCATCCACCATCCATTACCAAATAAGCGCTTTCCATCAATCACCACCACTTCAATATCACGCACTAAAGCATAATGTTGTAAACCATCATCAGTCAAAATAACATCTAATTGGTACTGCTTTAATAACGCTTGAACAGCCTCTGAGCGACAAGGTGAGACAGCAATAGGTACACTAGTGCGTTGATAAATAAGTACAGGTTCATCACCAGCTTGTTCAGTTGTGGTCGTATTATCTAAAATAAGCGGATAGCTATCAGCTTTGCCTCCATATCCTCGTGAAACAACTCCAACTTGTAATCCTTTCTGTTTTAACGATTCAATTAAACTAATAACTAGTGGTGTTTTACCGTTACCGCCAACAGATAAGTTGCCAATAACAATAATTGGTACAGGAGATCGCCAAGATTTTAAAATACCAACTTGATATAAAAAGCGACGGAAAATAGCAATTAAACCATATAATAAGGAAAATGGTATGAATAACCAAAATAAACGATTTTTACCATACCACAGTTTTTCAATCATAACTTTAACATCACTCAATTACATTTAGTAAAATTGTTTATATCTCAATATAACAATTATTATAGTCGCCTATAGCAAACGATAGCCTATTTTACTCATAATTTGGTAAACTACCAAACCAATCATGATACCATCTAGGTTTAATTTCACCTCGCATGGTTTTTAGTTTCCATGTTTGTTTATCAAAAAACAGACTTATTTGACCTGTTCTAGCAGTAACATAATAGTCTAATTGTAAATCTTTATACTTTGCCATTACCTTATTGGAGGGGAGTTTCCAAGGATTATAACGAGATGTAGACACCAAAGAATTTATTGGTTTAACATGATTTAAAAATGTATAACTTGATGATGTACTACTACCATGATGGGGGATTTGTAAAATAGTGGATGTTAGCTGATTTCGATATTTAGTAACTAACTGATATTCCTGATTACGTTCTAGATCTCCAGTTAGCAATACAGAAAAATTTCCATCGGTAACTTGCACCACACAGGAATCCTTGTTTTGAGCATCGCTCACCAGTTGATTAGGCCACAGTACATTAAACGTCAAATCATTCCAAATAATACGATTACCCGCTAAGCATTGATAATCATTATTGAAATCAGAAGACGAACTCATTAACCATGCTTTAGGATAAATAAGTTGAAGTAATTTCAAACCGCCAACATGATCATTATGTTGATGACTAATAATAATACCTTGTACATTCAAATTATGCCATTGCAGAAAAGGAATAATAACCCTTTCCATAGCGGAACTTTTTTCCCACTTAGCCCCTGTATCATACAAAATTGCAGACTTACCATCATGGATAACAATTGCCAACCCATGACCAACATCTAGCATATCTAACCGCCAACGATAGTGTTGCTGTTTAAAAAAAGGTGTAACCAGTATCGTCAAAATTACTAGCAAAGTAATGCTAAAGCGTTGCCAAACTCCTGTACGGATTATCACTACAGTTAACCAACCTAAAAGACCTAATAAATAAAAATCTGAAGGGATGTTAATCCATAATTGATTAAGCCAATTTAAACTCAAAAATAGCCATTCTAGAGATTTATCAGCAATTAGCCAAAACCATAAGGCTATAGAAAAACAATCAAAAATACTAAATATTAACGCCAATAAAATGGTAGGAAATGTAACTAATGAAATAACAGGAATTGCAATTAAATTTGTTAAAATCGAAACCCCACTAACACCTTGAAAAATAAAAAACTGAATTGGAAGCAACAATAAGGTTAACCCACACTGCAAATACAATATCCTAATTATATACCAACGTTTTTTATGCCTTACTGCTTTGGAAAGCGGCATCCAATCATGCAAAAAAATTAAAGTTATTACTGCATAACAAGACAACCAAAAACTTTCAGACAAAATCATCAATGGATCAAATAATAATAACAACGCAATGATCCGATTGATTTTTTGCCATGAACTTATTTTATATTTTTTATAACGAAAATAGATCCAAATTGACAAAGCAACCATTGCTCGCAAAGTAGGCGGATTAAAACCTGTTAACCATGCATAAAAAAATGCGCATAACCACCCTATTATAATTGGTACAAAAAAATAGATAAAACGCTTTGGAATAAAAAACAGAACAATCTTAACAAAAAAACAACTAAGAGCAAAAACGACTAAAATATGCATACCCGAGATTGCCATTAAATGTGCAACCCCTGTTTGCATCATCACCATACGATGAGATTCATCTAACTGAGAACGATCACCAAAAGCAAGAGCAAGCAATATATCTTGATAATCAAATAAATCGATGTAAGGAAGTGCCAAATCAACAATAAATTGTCTTAAATTAGATTTGTCGTCTAATAATTTTGCATCAACTAACTTTGCTGATAATAAACTTCGGTTTGCTATTGAAAATCGCTGGCTGTCAAATCCCCCTTCATTGAGATAGCCATGCATAACTTTTGTTTTTAATGTTAATTGCCAAGTTTGCCCTAATTTTGGCGTTGCTGGGTTATCCCAATAAACCGAAATTGGAATATCATTAGAAAGGGTAACATCTGAAATAGAGAAAATAGAAAATGACAAATAATAAGGTGTTATTGTAGTTGTTTTTTGACGGGTATTGATATTTATAACTTTTGCTTTAACAACTAATGTTTTATCAATATAAGGTGAAATATTGGTTAAATATTGCTTAGAATAAGTAACAGACCATAAAAAACTTAAGCTAAATACAACAATAATAGATAAATTAAAGCGAAATTTAACCGGAACAACCAACACCAAAACAAGCAGAATAAAGGCAATAAAATACCACTGAAGGTCAGATAATAGATGTGGTAAAAATAGTAGTGGTAAGCAACCCAATGAAAACATGATAGCTAATAAATCAAGAGAATAAAATTGTCGCATTAGATCCTGTCATATTTATTTTATATAAATAATCAGATTATCAGTTGATATCGTAAAAAAAGAATTGTGTTTGAACTTTTCGATCTAGCTTCCAATTTTATTATTAATCTAGAAAAAGTTTATTAAAATTATTTACAGTGTTTTAAATTTTGAAAAAATAAGAAAGTGTGGATATTACATTAAAAAATATTTGCAAATATTGAGTTGATAAATTTCAGGAATTCCCCTGTATTTTTTACAGTAATTTGAGTAATTACTGTAAAAAATATTCAGGATTCTATACCGTTTAGATATTAAAAATCTAAAAATGGTGATATGTATTTTTAATTGAGATGAAGCATAATAATCAGCAAATATTTAACGATTCAAAAGATAGACAACAAATGCTTGAGCGATTTATTCATTTGTATAATACAGTTAAACCCATAAAGCGATTTTGGGAAAAAGCCTTATGGGTTTAGAGGATTACTTTAATAATAACGAGTAAACATCTCTTTGTTTTTCTACACATTAGGAGTGTTTTAGAACGGAATATCGTCATCAAAATCCATAGGTGGTTCTGGTGTCGCTGTAGGTTGTGCCGGTGCATTTGTTGTAGGACGAGATTGCGCCATTGGTGCTGATGAAGTGTTATTGGCACTTTGTCCCCAATTTTGTGAACTGTCTACCATGTTTTCACCACCATTGCGTGATCCTAAAATTTGTAAAGTACCACCAATAGGATTAATTACAACTTCTGTTGTGTAACGATCTTGCCCAGACTGATCCTGCCATTTTCGAGTTTGTAATTGTCCTTCTAGATAAACTTGTGAACCTTTTTTTAAGTATTCGCCGGCAATTTCAGCTAATTTACCAAATATAACAACGCGATGCCATTCAGTTCGTTCACGGTTTTCATTTGTTTGTTTATCCTTCCATATTTCTGATGTTGCAATACTAATATTGGCAACGGCGTTACCATTAGGCATGTAACGAACTTCGGGATCTTGACCTAAGTTACCAACTAAAATGACTTTATTTATTCCTCGACTGGCCATGATTGACTCCTAAAAATTACACTAAGTATTTAAGCTGCGTATTGTAACATGAGACTGCAGTAATATCAGCGAATTTAATTCAATTATGGAATTTTGATCTCTTTTTATAAAAATACAGAAAGATTAGTTTTAACATAGGAATTTGTTGCTATAACGAGTATAATGCCAAACATTTGTTAATGTAATGTTCTAAAAAATTCCCTCAATAGGAGGCCTTATGATTAATGCGTTTGGATTAAAAAACAAACAATTGGTAAAAATTAATGAAGGCGATATAAATAATGCGACCTGGATTGATTTAATTGAACCAGAAGAAGCCGATCGCGATTTTGTTTTAACACATTTAGGACAAAACTTAGCAACCAGTATTGAGCTAGATGATATCGAAGCATCAGCGCGTTTTTTTGAAGATAATGAAGGTCTACATGTCCATTCCTTCTTTTTTTACGAAGATGCAGAAGATCGTGCGGGCAATTCAACGGTCGCTTTCACTGTACATAATGGCCGTTTATTTACATTGCGCGAACGCGATTTACCGGCATTTCGTTTATATCGAATGCGTTCACGTTATCAAACTATGGGTGATGGTAACCCTTATGAAGTACTGCTTGATTTATTCGAAGTAAAAGTTGAGCAATTAGCCGATCAAATTGAAAATATTTATAGTGAACTTGAAGAGTTGAGCTTAATTATTATGGATCGCTCAGCGCAAGAACATTATGATGAAGCTATTACCTCATTAGCTGAACTTGAAGATACCGCTTGGAAAGTAAGGCTTTGTTTAATGGATAGCCAACGCGCGGTCAATTATTTAGTTCGCCGTGCTAAAATGCCAGTGGATCAGCTAGAACAAGCTCGTGAAGTGATCCGAGATATTGAATCGCTTGTGCCACATAATGAATCATTATTTCAAAAAGTGAACTTTTTAATGCAAGCAGCAACCAGTTTTATTAACATAGAACAAAGCCGAATTATTAAAATTTTCTCGGTGGTTTCGGTTGTGTTTTTACCACCAACAGTGGTGGCATCAGCTTATGGTATGAACTTTGAATTTATGCCCGAATTAAAATGGGAATATGGTTACCCATTTTCATTACTATTGATGTTACTAGCAGGTGTTGCGCCTTATATTTATTTTAAACTTAAGAAGTGGCTATAAATTTATTTACTTTATTTTATAGTCTATCCGCTAATACTACGGCTTAGCGAAAATGGTCTTTGTCGTTGTTATTTGGAGTAATTGAGTAAGTTTTATGTCACTATTTAATGATATTAGCAATTATACTTTCTTCTATTGATAGTTAATGCTTGTTATTTGAATAAAAAATAATTTATCATAAAGGAAATAACATGAATCAATATGCACTAGTCACCGATATTGGTGGAACCAATGCCAGATTTGCACTTTATAACTTAGTAACCAATGAATTATCTGCAATTACTAAAGTGCTTATTGCAAAAGATGATGTGTTATTAACATTAATTAAAAACTATCTAGCGACCCAATCGGTAATTATTAAAATGGCATGTATTGCTATTGCCTGCCCGATTGATGATAGTGATGTAATAAAAATGACAAATAATAATTTGACATTTTCACGTTCAGAGCTTGTTAAAGAGTTAAATCTGACTAAGCTTGAAGTGATTAATGATTTTACAGCAGTATCAATGTCAATTGCTAAGTTACCAAAACAAGATCTTGTAAAAATTGGTGGTGACGAACCTGATTTAAATTACCCCATTGCGATTTATGGTGCAGGAACAGGGCTTGGTGTGTCACATTTGATTAAAGTCAATGAATATTGGGTTACGTTACCTGGAGAGGGGGGACATACCGAACTGCCAATGACAAGTGATGATGAAGATTGTATTTTAGTCGAACTACGTAAAAAATTTGGGCGTGTTTCTACAGAACGGTTTTTATCCGGTAATGGGATTGTTAATATTTATCAAGCCTTACAGCATATTAACAATCAAGCAGTAGAAGAAATTACTCCCGACATTATTGTCAAAAAAGCGTTATCAAAAAGTTGTCCACTTTGCTTACAAACGTTAACCTATTTTTGTACTTTTATGGGGCGTTTTGGTGGTAATTTAGCATTAACACTTAATACGCAAGGCGGTGTTTATATTGCTGGTGGGATTGTACCTCGTTTTATTGAATTTTTTAAAACATCTCCATTTAGAGATGCTTTTGAACATAAAGGTCGTATGTCCTATTTAGTCAAAAAAATTCCTGTTTATGTAATAACACATGAAGATCCAGGCTTGTTTGGTGCAGGTGTTTATTTACAAAATTGTCTTAATAAATAGTATTAATGAGTAAAGGTTTTATTCTATGATGTGGTGTTATATTTACCGAAGTACAAAAAAAGAAAATTGTTATTTATATATGGAAAATGAAAATGATTTTTCAGCCATTCCTGAAAAAATAATGTCTATTTTTGGTTCGCCGGTATTTGTGATGAAAGTACTTCTTGATGGTAAACGACGTTTTGCTGTGGGTACTTCGGATGAAATTGAAGAAAAAATCAAAACGGATGGATTTTTCTTACAAATGTTAAAGGATGATGATTTTAAAGTATGATTGAACCATTTTGGGAGAACAAAACATTAGAACAGATGAGTGACGACGAATGGGAACAACTTTGTGATGGTTGTGGCCAGTGTTGCTTAAATAAATTGATGGACGAAGATACAGACGAAATCTTATACACTAATGTCGCTTGCAATTTGCTTGATTCTAATACTTGCCAATGTAAACACTATTATAACCGCTTCGATTACGAACCAGATTGTATCAAGCTGACTCGTGATAACCTCCTTACCATTAAATGGTTACCTTTAACCTGTACCTATCGTTATTTTTCTGAAACAGGGCAATTGCCTCATTGGCATCCACTTATTACGGGCAATAAGAAGCTTATGCATAAACTGAAAATATCGGTTAAAAATAGGATTGTTTATGAGAAAGATGTAATTTGTTGGGAAGATCATATTCTCTAAAAAAGGGCTATAGTGCCCTCATATTGTTCCAATCCTTGATATCATTTGATGTAAACTAACATGTCGATGATGTGATTTTTTAAAATAAAAATAGAAAATTCAATAATATAAATATATTTTCTGACTTTTTTATTGGTAATAATACCCTTTTTATTGGATAATTTTCAGTATTGGCAAAATTTCTCGTTATTTACTGATTTTGATTAGAACAAAAAAGGTCGCTAAAAAGCGGCTTTTTGTTAACAATCTAAGGAAGCTATTGCTTCCTCTTATGTTGAATTTAAAGTACAAGCCATAAATATCCTACAATATCAATAGCAAACATATTTAAAAACATCAAAATAAATACAAAAATCATAAATGAAATATCGATCATACCAATAGGCGGTACGATGCGTCGAATTGGTGCTATAAATGGTTCTGTTAGTTGGGCGAGCAACTCATCGGCATTCGACTGTCCTCGGCTTACCCAACTTAAAATTGCTCTAAATAGTAATAACCAAAATAATAGATGTCCAAATGCGTGAGCGATGGCTGCAACGGCATATAAAAGATATTCAACAGGCCAGCTTAAATTATTGATGATTCCATAATAGCCAATAAAGGTAATTTTTATAAAAGCAAAAAAGTATAAAATAGCCCATGTCGCCGTATCTATCTGTTTAATAGAGGGAATAACTTTGCGCAGTGGTGCAATAATTGGTTGGGTTATTCGGACAATAAATTGGGTAAATGGATTATAGAAATTGACCCGTACACGTTGCATCCATATACGCAAAATTAAAGCATATAAGCATGCCGTTAAAAGGGTTTTTCCTAAAAAATAAAGCGATGCCATTTAAGACTCCTTAAAATAAATTATCTAGGCAATATATCACAAATACTGCCTTGCTCCAAAAATTGCCGTGCCGATGCGAACCATTGTGCTGCCTGCAATAATGGCTGCTTGCATGTCGTTACTCATGCCCATAGATAATGTGTCCATAAATGGGTAATCGGCTTGTAAATAATGTAACAGTTCCTGCATTTTGGTAAAGACATGTAATTGTTTGTCAAAATCATTTTCAATTTCAGGAATAGCCATTAAACCGCGTAATTTTAAATTGGGTAGTGCAATTATTTGCTTAGCTAAATCAGCAACTTGCTCAGGTAAAATTCCTGATTTACTTGCTTCGTGGCTAATATTGACCTGAATTAATACATTTAATTTAGCCATTGATATAGGGCGCTGATCATTTAAACGTTGAGCAATTTTAAATCGATTAATGGTATGCATCCAATCAAAGTGTTCGGCAACCAATTTGCTTTTATTTGATTGTAATGGTCCAATAAAATGCCACGTTAATGGTGTATTGGGCTGTGTTTGTTTAAAGTGGAGGATCTTTTCAACACCTTCTTGAACATAGTTTTCACCAAAAGAACGTTGGCCTGCATCTATCGCTTGTTTGATTAAGGTCACAGGTTTTGTTTTACTGACCGCAATAAGTTCAATTGTATTGGGATCTCTTTCGCATTTTTCGGTTATTTTTTGAATGGTGCTTTTTATAGTAAGTAAATTGTCACGTACTGTATTCATGTTAATTCCCAATTAATAAACTAATAGGTCAAATGTAATGTTAAATTCAATGTTGTCGCTTAGTGTAACGCAAAAAGCGTCCGATTTGCACCTTTCAAGTGGTGAAGTTGCACGCATTCGCATTAATGGACAATTACAGTGTTTATCTAATGAAAAGCTATCACATTTAAAGTTAGAAACTGAGCTATTAACGTTACTTAATCAATCACAAAAAACACAATTACAGCAAAATAAACAAATTGATTTAGCTTACCAATCCCCTGAAATAGGTCGTTTTAGAGTCAATATCTTTTATCAACAGCGCGGTATTTCGGCGGTGTTTCGAATTATTAAAAACCATATTCCTGATCTAGCTGAAATCGGTGCGCCTGAGGTTTTCAAAAAGCTAATAATGCACGAAAGTGGTATTATTTTAGTGACAGGCGCCACTGGCAGTGGTAAATCAACAACGCTTGCATCATTAATCGAACATATTAATTTCACTCAATCTAAGCATATTATTACTTTAGAAGATCCTATTGAATTTATTTATCACAATCAACGGTCGTTAATTCAACAAAGGGAACTTACAAATTTTGACCATGCACTTGATAGTCTTTTAAGACAAGATCCTGACATAATCTTGCTTGGGGAATTACGCAATAAAAAAGCTATTCAAACGGCGTTGACAATAGCAGAAACAGGGCACTTAGTTTTTGCTACGCTGCATACGTGTTCTGCTGTTCAAAGTATTAATCGTATTATTGATGTATTTGATGAAAGTTCGCGTAATTTTATTCGCATGCAATTATCAAATAATTTAAGAGCAATTATCAGTCAACAGTTAGTACCTACGGAGAATGGTCGTAAAGCGTTATTTGAAATCCTTATCAATACATCAGCTGTCAGCAATTTGATTAATGAAGGTAAAATTAAGCAGATTTTTTCACTTATGCAGACAGGGCAACAATATGGAATGCAAGTGATGCCAAAAAGTTAACATCATTTACTCTTTTATAAAACTTGATGTTGAATTTTTTGATACAAAATTTTGAGATTTATATTTAAAATCATTTATAATCTTCTCAATAGTCTTTTGCAAAAGAGGGTAATAAATGGATCAACGAATTGGTTTTATTGGCTTAGGCAATATGGGTAATGCGATACTGCAAGGTATTTTAGCAAGCAATATTGTATCAGGAACACAAATGTATGTTTATGACCCCCATCCTGATAAAGGCCAAATGCTTAATCAAAATTATGCTATCAATAATCTTGATTCTGCAAGAGAGGTTGCTCGTGAGTCGGATATTGTATTTGTTGCCGTTAAACCCAATGTGATTGTTGATGTACTTAGTGATATTCAAAAAGAATTAAAAAAGAACACTATCGTTATTTCAATTGCTGCGGGCGTTACTATTAAAACAATTGCAAAATGTGTTGGTTATGAACAAAAAATTGTTCGTGTTATGCCAAATACACCAGCGCTTGTTAATGCTGCTATGTGTTCAATCACTCCAAATACTGAAGTTACCAATGAAGAATTGTCTGTCGTTCAACAATTATTAAATTGCATCGGTGAAACAGAAGTTGTTTCTGAAGATTTAATTGACGCAGTTATTGGCGCAAGTGGATCTTCCCCCGCTTTTGTGTTTATGTTTATTGAAGCATTAGCTGATGGTGCGGTTAAAGGCGGATTATCAAGAAAACAAGCTTACAAGTTTGCTGCCCAAGCAGTTTTGGGATCGGCAAAACTATTATTAGAAACAGGTAAACATCCTGGTGAGTTAAAAGATATGGTTTGCTCACCTGCAGGTACAACCATTGAAGGTGTGCAAATACTGGAAGCCAAAGGATTTAGATCGGCTGTTATTGATGCAGTGGAAGCAACGATAAAAAAATCTCAAATAATGGCAAAAGATTAATACCATAAAATTCATAACGTTATATTTTTAAATTAGCGTTATGAATTATTTTTACTAATATAATAAGTAATTTTTTGAAAAGATTGCTTGCATTAGTAAACTAATTATGAGTAAATAGTAACAAGCATACGACATGCGGATTTATTTTATAACATTTAGATATGTGTAGTTTGTAGTTTACTTTGTCTTAAAGATTAGTTTTCTTCAGTATCTTCTTCTTCGTGTTAATTAAGTAACCTAGGTTTTATGTTTTGAATATAGCCTTTAGTGGCTGAGATTAATTTATTTATAGGAAGATTATTATGTCTAAGAAAACTGGTCAAGTTAAATGGTTCAACGAAAGTAAAGGTTTTGGTTTTATTTCTCCTGCAGATGGTAGCAAAGATGTATTTGTACACTTTTCTGCAATTTCAGGCGATGGTTTCAAAACGTTAGGTGAAGGACAACAGGTAGAATTTTCTGTTCAAGACAGCCCTCGTGGTCCTGCAGCTGCAGATGTTGCAATTATCTAAAAACTATTCTTTATCTTTTTGTTTATCACTTTATGAGCAAAATATTTACTCATAGAGTGATTTATTCTATAGCACTTCAGCTAAAGTCTTTCAGTGTTATATTCTGGTTATTTTAAGTGTACAATTTTTTATTTTTAGTAAATTATTATTAAATATACATAAATGTAAGGAAATACGATGAAAAAATTACTGTTATTTATTGTGCTTTTAGGGCTTTGTTCTACTGCTATGGCTGATTTATCTCAAAGCTGCAAAACTTATTTTAATAAACTTGATAATTTAGTTAAGCTTGTTCCCGAAAATGAAGCAAGCAAACAGCAAATAGACAGGTTGAAGCAACAAATAGAATTACAAAAAAAGCAATTTTCCCTGATGTTAATTGAAAAGCAAGAATTTTCATGTAAAAAGGGAATTGAACTATATACACAAATGGAGCATTTATTGTTTAAAAAATAATAAATTTTTACACTAAATTTATTAAAGATTGTAACGAAAATAACAAGGTATATTGGATGCTTATCTTTCCATAGCTCCTTTTGGCGCTTTCTTTTAATTTACCCTTATTTTATTTTAATTGTGTTACGATAGGTCCAAGCAAGCTTAATCATTTTCGACCATTTTTCATTGATATTGAATTTATTTAAAAAAGAAAATAGCACCTAAAGGTTTTTTATAGATATTTTTTATTTTCTTCTTTAACAAGCTAGCCACTTAAATCAACATAAAATAACGTTATTTGATAAAAAAATAATACAAATAAAATAAATGAATGAATGAATGTGTTAAGTGATCATTATCAATTTTGTATATAGACTTTCCGTATAAAATTCTTTATCATATCTCGGCTATTTCTAGCATTAATTATCATTTTTAATGATATTTCTAATAAATTTATGATATAAGGGAAGAAAATGAAAAAGTTATTATTATCTGTTGCGCTATTAGGTTTTTCTACTATTTCTATGGCAGCGGATTTATCTGAATCATGTAAAAACTATTTTGATAAAGTTGATAGTTTAGTTAAAGCTATTCCTGAAGACTCTCTAACTAAACAACAATCAGATATGATGAAACAAAACTTAGAAACAGGTAAACAACAAGTTTCGTCAATGCCTGCAGATGCTCAAGAAGCAGCTTGTAAACAAGGTATCGAGTTACTTAAACAAGTTGAAGCAAGTTTACCTAAAAAATAAGATTTTTTGAGTATAATTTATCGTTTATTATGGCGATAATTCCATGGGGCTATTGGATGTTTATCTTTCCATAGCCCTTTTTTGTTTTGTTTAGCTATTGTTTCTAGCTTTACCATTAACTTATTATTGGCAACTCCTTTATAACGGTATGCCCAAGCATAACCATTTTCAACCATTTTTTCATTGATATTCACTTCATTTAAAAAAATAGTACCTAAACTTCGCTCATAGATATCTTTTTTACTTTCTTTAACAAAAACATTTTTAGCTGCAATGAGTGAAGCCAAATATTTTCGTGATGCATTACCATAAGCTTGCTTACTTTCTGGTGCATCGATATCAAGTAGACGAACACGGATTTTTTGTTTTTTGATAGTTAAGATATCAACTGTATCGCCATCAATTACTTTTACAACTTTACCATTGAAATCAGCATAAACTAGTGTGTTTGATAAAAAAAATAAAATAATACAAATCAATAAAGGTTTTAAACGATTCATTATAAATAAAAAAGTATAAAAATTTGTAGCATTATACATGATTATTCATGCTATAACTAAATATGGATTTAATAAAAAAGAGATGATGTCAACCTTATTTGTATTTAATAAGGCTGACAGAATGAGTAGCTTTAAATTAAAAAGCGTTGGTATCTTGGAATAGACCTACTTTTAAATCAGATGCTTGATAAATAAGCTTACCATCAACAAAAACTTCACCATCACCGATACCCATAATTAATTTGCGATTAATAACACGTTTGAAATGGATTTTATAGGTTACTTTTTTATTAGTTGGTAGTACTTGGCCAGTAAATTTTACCTCACCAACACCTAAAGCACGACCTTTACCTTTGCCGCCAATCCAACCTAAATAAAATCCCACCAATTGCCACATAGCATCAAGTCCTAAACAGCCAGGCATAACCGGATCGTTTTTAAAATGACATTTAAAAAACCATAAATCAGGATTAATATCGAGTTCTGCCTCTACAAAACCTTTGCCAAAATTACCGCCGTTTTCATTCATCTCAATAATACGATCCATCATTAACATTGAATCAGACGGTAATGGTGGTCCATCGTGACCAAATAGTTCATTATTTCCTGATTTAATTAAATCTGCTTTATCGTATGATGATTTACGTTCAAATGTCATAAAAAAACCTTTTATTTAATATAAATTAAAACATGCTTTAAAAATTGAAAGTTACCTAGCTATTTTTCTATTTTTATTTTTAATAAAATTTGGGTTTAGAGTTTATTGGTTATTGTTACTTTTTGCAATATTTTTGCCACTTACTTAGCCAACTATCTTGTTTTTTATCTTGTAATAATAATGATTGCATACGAGCATGAATTAATTGGTAAAGATTAATACCGCTTTTATCTTTGTAAGGAATGCCTGTCAGTAAATAAAGTGCATCAGCAATATGTTCAACTGTCCATACTGAAAACTTTTCTTGTTCGATTGCTTCAATCATTTCATCACTTAAACTTAAATGACGTTGATTAGTAGCTGGAATGATTACTCCTTGTTGACCTGTTAACCCTTGATGCTTACAAACAGTAAAAAATCCTTCAATTTTTTCGTTTACGCCACCAATTGATTGAACATGTCCAAACTGATCCACTGAACCAGTAACAGCTAATTGTTGATCAATTGGTTGTTGAGATAAAGCGCTAATGATTGCACAAAGTCCGGCAAGTGAAGCACTGTCACCATCAATTTCACTATAAGATTGCTCAAAAACCAAAGAAGTCGAAAAAGGTAATTGGTGATTAAACGCAAACTCAGACATGATAAAGGCTTGCATGATCATCATTCCTTTTGAATGAATGTTACCTGCTAATTCTGTTTTTCTTTCAATATCAATCAGTTCGCCATCGCCAAAATGAAGAAGGCAACTTAACCGTGTTGGTTCCCCAATTACTTTTGGATACCCAGGATATTCAATGACCGATAAGCCGTTTATTTGTCCAACAACTTGATCTTTAGTATTAATCATTATTTGATGACTAAAGATTTCATCGAGTAGCCTTTCTTTCAAATAATCTTCATGCCATGATTTTTGCTTTATAGCAGAAGTGATGGCTGATTCATCGATTAGACTATTTTGCATAAAGTGTGTAGCATTAACTAATAGCGAATTAATCCAATCTACTGAAAGAGGGAGGTAATGTTGATCACCAGTATAGCGAGTAGCTTCTTTGTAAATTTTTGCAAAAGCTAAGGTGTCAATATTAGGTAATTGTTGTTTATTAGCGATAAATTTTAAGTAATTAATCCAGTGTTCTATTTGCTCGGGTGATTTGACTGGTAATTCATTTTCAAATTCAGTATAAATAGAAGTTGAATAAAATTCAGGTTCAAGATCTTGTAATTCTGCTAAACTTAATCTATCCCCAACTAAAATGATTCGTAAATCAAGTGGCATAGGAGGAATGGACAAAGGTAAAGGATGAGATTCATCAGCTGAAACCCATTCAAACTCTTGCTTTATTACCATTTGTTTTAGTTTAGACCATAACAATGGTTGGCTAAGTAGTGAGCGAAGACCTAAAATTAAAATGCCACCATTAGCACGATGAACAAGTCCAGCTTGTAATTTTATAGGACTATTTTCAGGTTGTCTAACACAACCCAATAGTTTTTCACTATCAACAGATGATGCAAATAAACAATTGTCTTGGGCTGCAAAATTATCTTGTTTGCTCTTTGCATTGGTCAGTGTAATTTTACTTTCGCTAAAAAAATAACTATAGCCTAATGAAGGTGAAGATAAATCAGATTTAATGGCTTGTCTTAGTAAATCAAAAAAAAGCTCACTTTCAGGAGCTTTAAGCAACATAAAGCGTGGGCTATAGCATACTCTTTGGGGAGGGCATAACAGTGCTAAAGCAGAGGCCAAACGTGGTTGCCACATGAGTAAATGTTCTGATTTTTCTGAAGCTAATGATATTGAATTATTAGTTTTGTTTCTAAGTTCAGAAATATAGGATAAATCAGGCTGGATCTGTTTTGCTTTGAGTTGTGTAATTGCCAAAGTTTTTATCTTTTTGTTAACTTATTTCATTTTGAAATTATAACAAGTATCCGATGTATCGCCAACAGATTACCAAGATCTTTATGGTAGAAAATAAAAAATTTACAGAAAGATTTTTTAAAATCAGGTAAACTAAAACATAATTTATTGTTTATTTATCTTAATAATCACCATTAGCAACGACTTAATATGCTCAAAATCAAAAATACTTACTTCAAAGACTATCGTGCCTCACAAATTGTGAGTTGGGGACATTGGTTTACGTTGTTTAATATTTTTGTTGTAATTTTACTAGGTAGTCAATATTTATTCATTGCAGATTGGCCTCGTACTTTTATGGGTCGATTTTATGCAATTACCAGTGCAATCGGACATTTCAGCTATTTGACCTTTATTGCTTATTTGGTTCTTCTTTTTCCGTTAAGTTTTTTAATTCATTCATCTCGATGGCAAAGGATTATAGCAACGGTTTTTGCAACAGTAGGTCTTTCATTATTAATTATTGATATTGAAGTTTTTTCGCATTTTAGAATGCATCTTAATTTGTCTATTTGGCAATTATTTTCATCGCAAAAAGTCACTTATTTAAGTACGGTATTTATTGCTATTCCGTTTATTTTGTTGATCGAAATTTTATTTTCGGTATGGAGCTGGAAAAAATTACGTAGCTTAAGTAAACGTAAGCGCTATGCAAAGCCTGTAGTAATTCTTTTTATTCTTTGTTTCGTTGCCTCACATTTGATTCATATCTGGGCTGATGCTAATTTTTATCGACCAATTACTATGCAGCGTTCAAGTCTTCCTCTTTCTTACCCTTTAACTGCTCGTCATTTTCTTGAGCGTTATGGCTTTATTAAAGAAAATGGTTATCGTGATCGTATTGCTCAAGAAGGAAATCCTTTTGCGATGGCAATTGAATATCCGTTGGGAAGTATTGTTTATGATCAGAAGCCAATAAAAAATAATGTGTTAATGATTGTTATTGAAGGGTGGAATACAAATTTATTAACTAAACATATGCCGTGGTTAAATGAGTTTTCTCAAGATAATATTTTCTTTACTAATCATTATGGTGCAAGTAATCAGTCCTATTTAAATGACTTTTCATTGTTTTATGGGTTAGATCCTAATTATTATAATAGTATTCTTGTTGGACATAAACCGTCCGTATTGCTTGATGTCGTTACAAAACAACACTACAACTTAGGTCTATTTTCGGAAAATGGTTTTGCTGAACCTTTATATCGTTCAGCTTTGTTATCTAATTTTTCAATACCACAACCTAAAAAACAATCTAATAAACAAATAACAGAAAACTGGAGGGCTTGGCATGAAGAACAAAATAGTCTTGCTAATCATGCACCTTTGTTTTCTATAATCCAGTATTCATTGGGAAGCAAAAATAAAAAAAACACGATATCTGATCTTCAATCTGAAGCTAAAAAGTTAGATCAATATATCGAATCATTAATTGCATATTTAAGATTATCTAATGCCTATGATGATACGATTATTGTTATTACTGGTTCGAATGATATTAAAATTGACGAGGTGAAAAAAGTAGCATCACGCAATACAAGTAGCAATTTTAAGAGAGAATCATTAAAAGTACCATTGATTATATCATGGCCAAATAAAGGAAGTGCCGAAATAACAGAAGCAACTTCGCAAACTGATATTATGCTTACATTAATGCAAGACGCATTTTATGTTACTACGCCACCTCAACAATACAGTCAAGGTAAAAACTTATTTACACGAAAGCCTAGACAATGGCTAGTCGCTGGTGATGAAAATACTATAGCTGCACTTTATGATGATAAAACGGTTGTTTTAGATGCTTTTGGTCGTTCTAAAATTTATGATATTAATGGTAAATTGCAAAAAGGAGAAAAAATTAGCTTACCAATCTTTTTGCAAATTGTCACTGAAAATCGCCGTTTTATGGTTGTGGATAATTGATTTAACTTTTGAATAGAATAATAAAGGTGAAGATTACTTCACCTCTTTGCCCATTGCTTGTAAATCAGCATGATAAGATGAACGTACAAATGGCCCACAAGCTGCATGAGTGAATCCCATATTTAATGCCGTTTGCTTTAATTCTTCAAATTCTTGTGGTGAAACATAACGTTCAACGGGTAAATGATATTTACTTGGTTGTAAATATTGACCAAGCGTCAACATAGTAACACCATGACTACGTAAATCTTTTAACACTTGAATTAATTCCTGATTTGTTTCGCCAAGTCCTACCATTAACCCAGATTTTGTAGGAATTTCAGGATATCGTTCTTTAAATGCTGCCAGTAATTTAAGTGATCCTTCATAGTTAGCGCCAGGGCGGATTTTCTTATATAAGCGAGGTATATTTTCTAAATTATGATTAAATACATCAGGTGGGTTATCACTTAAGACATCAATTGCTTCATCAATACAACCACGAAAATCCGGTGTTAATGTTTCAACCTTTATATTTGGGTTTAATGCTCTGATTTCTCGAGTACAATTAGCAAAATGGCTAGCTCCACCATCTTTTAAATCATCCCTATCAACTGAGGTAATAACAACATAGCGTAATTTCATTTCTTGAATGATTTGCGCAAGCTTAGTGGGTTCTTTACTATCTGGTGGCAATGGTCTGCCATGAGCTACATCACAAAACGGGCAACGGCGGGTACAAATGTCGCCCAAAATCATAAAAGTAGCTGTGCCATGATTAAAACATTCAGCTAAATTAGGGCAAGAAGCTTCTTCACAGACTGAATGTAATCCATGTTTGCGCATGGTACTTTTAATATGCGCAATATTATCAGAGTGAGCAGATAATTTAATTCTCATCCATTCAGGTTTTTTTAGTGGTGCTACATCTTCTAATGTTACAGTTGGAATTAAGCGTGTCTTGTCAGCATCACGATATTTCGAACTTCTGATTATTGTTTCATTATTTTGCATAATTGGTATCTTATCTTTGAGGTAACTGCTTAATAAAATTATTAGTTAATAGTTGTTTTATCTCTTTATGATTAATTTGATAGACATATTCTTTTAGTTGCGTCATTTGTAATCCGGCGTAGCCACAAGGGTTAATGTTATTGAAAGGGGAAAGATCCATATCGATATTGAATGCAAGTCCATGTAAAGTGCATCCACGACTGATATGCAAACCAAGTGAACAAATTTTCTTTTCGTTAATATATACTCCCGGTGCATCAGACTTTGCATGAGCTATAATACCATAATGGAGCAATGTTTGAATGACACTGTTTTCTAAATAATTAACTACATCTCGGATACCTATCTTAAGTCTTTTTAAATCAAATAAAATATACATGATTTGTTGGCCTGGAGCATGGTAAGTAATTTGACCACCGCGATCGGTCTGAATAACAGGGATATTTGTCTGATTTAATAAATGTTCTGCTTTACCAACTTTACCTTGGGTAAATACGGGTTCATGTTCGACTAACCAGATTTCATCAAGAGAATGCTCATTACGTTGTTTTGTAAAGTTATGCATAGCTTGATAGGTATACACATATGGTTTAATTTTTAAGTCTTTGATTATGACATTATTAATGATCATAGTTTTTTCTGTTATCTTCAAGTAGTATTATCGCAATTTTTACGAGTATATAACAGATTTTATAATAAATTGACAACCTGTAGTTATTATTAGAATAGCTATTAGGAATAACATTTATATTTATCATTAGGTAAAATTTACTTATTTATCATATAAATAATATTAGTTTTATTACTAATATTGAAATAGTTGATTAATTTGATAGGAATTAACATTCTTTTCGAACTGGCAGTTTGCTTTACTTTTTTTATTTAAATGGCAGACTGATATTAATGAAGCTCCGTAATGCAGAGTTTAAGCTTTTTTTGTTACGTTTTTTAATGTAATTAAGAATAGCAAATAATGCATTTTTCTAAACAAAAAAGAGGTTTTTATATGTCGGACATGCAAATGAATGATGTCGATCCCATTGAAACACAAGATTGGCTCAAAAGTGTTGAGTCTATTATTCGAGAAGAAGGAATCGAACGTGCACAATATATTATTGAACAAATAGTTAATAAGGCGAGAGATGGGGGTGTTCCAGTACTGTTTGGATCTTCAACAAGTAATTATGTCAATACAATTCCAGTAGAAGAACAACCTACATATCCTGGCGATTGGGAAATAGAAAGACGTATTCGTTCAATTGTCCGTTGGAATGCAATTATGATGGTGTTACGAGCTTCAAAGAAAGATTTAGAGCTTGGTGGTCATATGGCATCGTTCCAATCTGCAGCTACTTTTTATGAAGTCTGTTTTAACCACTTTTTCCGTGCTCGTAATGAAAAAGATGGCGGTGATTTAATTTACTTCCAAGGACATATCTCACCTGGTATTTACTCTCGAGCCTTTATTGAAGGACGTTTAACCGAAGAGCAGTTAGATAATTTTCGTCAAGAAGTTCATGGTAAAGGTTTACCATCATATCCTCATCCTAAATTACTTCCAGAATTCTGGCAATTCCCAACAGTATCAATGGGACTTGGTCCTATTAGTGCAATTTACCAAGCACGTTTTTTAAAATATTTAGAAAATCGTGGGTTGAAAGATACTTCTGAACAAACTGTCTATGCTTTCTTAGGTGACGGTGAGATGGATGAACCAGAATCAAAAGGGGCAATCACCGTTGCAACACGTGAAAAACTTGATAATTTAGTTTTTGTTATCAACTGTAATTTACAACGATTAGATGGTCCAGTAACGGGTAATGGTAAAATCATAAATGAATTAGAAGGTGTATTTGGTGGTGCCGGCTGGAATGTCATTAAAGTTCTTTGGGGTGATCGCTGGGATAAATTATTACAAAAAGATAAATCTGGTAAATTAATTCGCCTGATGAATGAAACGCTAGATGGCGATTATCAAACCTTAAAATCTAAAGACGGCGCTTATGTGCGTGAGCATTTCTTTGGTAAATATCCAGAAACCGCTGAATTAGTTAAAGATATGTCTGATGAAGAAATCTTTAGATTAAACCGTGGTGGTCAAGATCCTGCTAAAATGTTTGCTGCATTCCAACGAGCAAAAGAAACTAAAGATCGCCCAACCGTTATTTTAGCTCACACCATTAAAGGTTATGGTATGGGTGAAGCTGCTGAAGCGAAAAACATTGCACACCAAGTGAAAAAAATGAATATGGATGGCGTGCGTCATGTTCGTGATTTCTTCAATATTCCAGTAACAGATGAAGCACTTGAAAAATTACCATACATTAAATTTGAAGAACATACTCCAGAATACAAGTATATCCATGAACGTCGTAATGCATTACATGGTTATGTTCCATCGCGATTAACTAAGTTCTCTGGTACTGTTTCTATTCCAGCACTAAGTGAATTCTCTTCATTACTTGAAGCTCAATCAAAAGAAATATCAACCACAATTGCGTTTGTCCGAGCACTTAACATTATGCTGAAGGATAAAGAATTAGCACCACGATTAGTGCCAATTTTGGCTGATGAAGCTCGTACTTTTGGTATGGAAGGTTTGTTCCGTCAAATTGGGATTTATAACCCACACGGTCAACAATATACACCGCAAGATAAAGAACAAGTTGCTTATTACCGTGAAGATGAAAAAGGTCAAATTCTCCAAGAAGGAATTAATGAATGTGGTGCAACCGCTTCATGGTTAGCGGCTGCAACCTCCTATAGTACCAATGATTTCCCAATGATTCCATTCTATATTTACTATTCTATGTTTGGTTTCCAACGCATTGGCGATTTAATGTGGGCAGCAGGTGATCAGCAAGCACGTGGATTTATGATTGGCGGGACTTCTGGTCGTACCACACTAAATGGTGAAGGTTTACAACATCAAGATGGTCATAGCCATATTCAATCATTAACTATGCCTAATTGTATCTCATACGATCCGGCTTATGCTTATGAAGTTGCGGTTATTATGCAAGATGGTTTACGTCGTATGTATGGCGAACAAGAAAATGTTTATTACTACATTACAACACTTAACGAAAACTATGCACAACCTGCAATGCCAGAAGGTGCAGAAGAAGGTATTCGACGTGGTATTTATAAACTAGATACCGTTGAAGGTCAAAAAGGCAAACCAACAGTACAGTTATTAGGTTCTGGTTCAATTTTGCGCCATGTGCGTGAAGCGGCTGATATTTTAGCGAAAAACTATGGTATTAGCTCTGAAGTTTATAGTGTAACATCCTTTACTGAACTGGCTCGTGATGGGCAAGATTGTGAACGATACAATATGTTACATCCAAGTGAAACACCTAAAGTGCCTTATGTTGCACAAATTATGAATAACAACCCAGCGGTGGTTTCAACTGATTATATGAAAATTTTTGCTGAGCAAATTCGCGGATTTGTACCTGCTGAAAGTTATCGAGTGCTTGGCACAGACGGCTTTGGTCGCAGTGATAGCCGTGAAAATTTACGTCATCATTTTGAAGTCGATGCATCTTATGTTGTGGTTGCAGCATTGGGTGAACTTGCTAAACGTGGCGATATTGAAGTTAGCGTTGTTGAAGATGCGATCAAAAAATTCGAAATCAATGCCGATAAACTTAATCCACGAATTGCATAAGAGGTTATTATAATGAGTATTCAAATCAAATTACCTGATATCGGTGGTGACGAAGTAGAAGTAACCGAAATTCTGGTTAAAATAGGCGATAAAGTTGAAGCTGATCAGTCAATTATGACAGTTGAAGGTGATAAAGCATCAATGGAAATCCCTGCACCACAGGCTGGTATTGTTAAATCTATTTCTGTAAAAATTGGCGATAAAGTCAAAACAGGCGTTGACATTATGGTCTTTGATGGGCAAGGTGGCGAAACTGCTGCTCCAGCTCCAGCTCCAGCTCCAGCTACAGCACAAGAAGCACCAAAAGTTGAAGTAACGCCAACTGCAACTAGCCAAATTGTAGATGTAAAAGTTCCAGATATTGGTGGTGATGAAGTCGAAGTAACGGAAATTTTGGTAAAAGTAGGTGATACTATATCTGTTGATGATTCATTAATTACCGTTGAAGGTGATAAAGCGTCAATGGAAGTACCAGCAACTATTGCAGGTACAGTTAAAAGCATCACGATAAAAGTAGGTGATAAAGTGAAAACAGGTTCCAAAATCATGGAATTTGAAACCACATCTAGTGCAGCGCCAGCTACCCAAACAGTGCCAGCAGCTTCAGCACCTATTGCTGAAAAAGCAGCAACTGCACCTACACCAGCACCTGCTGTCGCAAAATCAGCGCCAGTATCATCGAGCAATGAATTTGTTGAAAATGATGCTTATGCACACGCAACACCTTCAGTACGCCGTTTAGCGCGTGAATTTGGCGTAAATCTAGCAAAAGTTACTGCTACAGGCCCTAAAAACCGTATTTTACGTGAAGACATTCAAACTTACGTTAAAAATGCAGTTAAGCAAGTTGAAAGTGGTGCGGCAGGTGGCGCATTGCCAGGTTTATTACCATGGCCGAAAGTTGATTTTAGTAAATTTGGTGAAATTGAAAGCTTACCATTAACTAAAATTCAAAAAGTCTCAGGAGCCAATTTACACCGTAACTGGGTAATGATCCCTCATGTGACAGAATTTGATGAAACGGATATTACTGATTTAGAAGCATTCCGTAAGCAACAAAATGCAGAAGCAGATAAGAAAAAACTTGATCTTAAGATCACGCCACTTGTGTTTATCATGAAAGCGGTAGCCAGTGCATTAACAGCGTATCCACGCTTTAATAGCTCATTATCTGAAGATGCCCAAACCTTAATTATCAAAAAATACATTAATATTGGCGTTGCTGTCGATACACCAAATGGTCTTGTTGTGCCAGTATTTAAAGATGTTGATAAAAAAGGTATTGTTGAACTTTCTCGTGAGCTTGCGGCAATTTCTAAAAAGGCACGTGAAGGTAAATTGACAGGTAGCGATATGCAAGGTGGATGTTTCACTATTTCTAGCCTTGGCGGCATTGGTACAACCTCGTTTACACCAATTGTTAATGCGCCAGAAGTTGGTATTTTAGGTGTATCTCGCTCTAGCATGAAACCAGTTTGGAATGGCAAAGAGTTTACACCACGCTTAATGTTGCCTTTATCATTATCATTCGATCACCGAGTTATTGATGGTGCTGATGGGGCACGCTTCTTAAGCCATATTGTTAACGTCTTATCCGACTTACGTCGTTTAGTGATGTAATTAAGGAGATCAAATTATGAGTCAAGATGTTAAAACACAAGTTGTGGTTTTAGGAGCAGGACCAGCGGGTTATTCTGCTGCGTTCCGTGCAGCCGACCTTGGACTAGAAGTTACCCTTGTTGAACGTTATTCAACACTTGGTGGTGTTTGTTTAAATGTAGGCTGTATTCCATCAAAAGCATTACTTCATGTTGCTAAAGTAATGGATGAAGCAAAATCATTAACCGAACATGGTATCCATTTTGGTACACCTAGACTTGAATTAGACAAAGTGCGTGGTTGGAAAGAAAAAGTTATTAGTCAACTGACTAATGGACTAGCTAGTATGGCCAAAATGCGCAAAGTTAATGTTATTCAAGGTGAAGCACAGTTTACCGGTAGTCATACAATGGAGGTGACTTCATCAAAAGGAATTACTAAGATCACCTTTGATAACGCAATTATTGCAGCGGGTTCTCGTCCAATCAAGTTGCCTTTTATTCCACATGATGATCCTCGTATTTGGGATTCTACAGATGCCTTAGCCTTAACCACCATTCCTAAAAAATTATTATTAATGGGTGGTGGAATTATAGGTCTTGAAATGGGGACTGTATACCATGCACTTGGTTCAGAAGTCGATGTAGTTGAAATGTTTGATCAAGTGATTCCGGCTGCTGATAAAGATGTAATTAAAGTCTTTACTAAACAGATCCAAAAGAAATTCACTTTACGATTGGAAACTAAAGTTACTACCGTTGAAGCAAAACATGATGCAATTTATGTCACCATGGAAAAGAAAGACGGTAGCACCGAAACTCATACTTATGATGCGGTATTAGTGGCTATTGGTCGTACACCAAATGGTAAATTAATTAGTGCGGAAAAAGCAGGCGTTAATGTTACTGACCGTGGATTTATCGAAGTAGATAAACAGATGCGTACCAATGTTCCGCATATCTATGCAATTGGAGATATTGTTGGTCAACCAATGCTTGCGCACAAAGGCGTACACGAAGGCCATGTGGCAGCAGAAGTGATTGCAGGTAAAAAACACTTCTTTGATCCAAAAACCATTCCTTCTATCGCCTATACTGAACCAGAAGTTGCTTGGGTTGGCTTAACTGAAAAAGAAGCGAAAGAAAAAGGTATTGATTATGAAGTATCAATCTTCCCATGGGCAGCTTCAGGACGAGCTATCGCTTCTGATTGCTCTGAGGGGATGACAAAACTGATCTTCAATAAAGAAGATAATCGCCTATTAGGTGGTGCGATTGTTGGCGCAAATGGTGGTGAATTACTTGGTGAAATCACCTTAGCTGTCGAAATGGGTTGTGATGCCGAAGATATCGCATTAACAATTCATGCTCACCCAACATTGCATGAATCAATTGGCTTAGCCTCTGAAATTTATGAAGGCTCTGTCACTGATTTACCAAATGCTAAAGCGAAGAAGAAATAATAATAAAAAGTCATTTATATACTTAATAGAATGCCGTTAGCTCAAACTAACGGCATTTTTATTTTATTTATAAAATAATTTTTGTCAAAAAGTTTCAGGAGTGTACTACGTTTATGTAGAAAACAAATAAAAATCAATTAATTAAATTCATACCCCTGATAAATCTCAAGTTATGTATTTTGAGTGAATTATTTTAAGCATATGAAATGTAAAAACTTGATGTTTTCTAGCAGGAACAAAAACAGCGAAAATTGTTCATACAAAGATTTATCGCTATCTTTGGGATGGTAATGTTTTATTGCATGAATGGCATTATCAGCGTGCACGGCGTCCTAAGGTTATTACTGACGAGCTGGGAATGCTTATGTTGGACCGACCCGAACCGGTCGAAAACCTAACCACTTGGGTTTATGAAGAAGGAAGTTTAGTACCCACCGCAAAGCTATGCGAAGGCAAGTCCTACTCGATTGTATCGGACTATTTGGGCCGCCCCGCTCAGGCCTATGATGACAAAGGGGAACTGGTTTGGCAGGTGGAATTTGACATCTATGGCAGAATACGGGAAGATACTTTTAACAATCAGCCGTTTATTCCGTTCAGGCAATTAGGGCAGTATGAGGATGTTGAAACGGGGCTTTATTATAATCGGTTTCGATATTATAATCCTGAAACCGGCTTATATATTAGCCAAGATCCGATAGGACTAGCAGGTAATAACCCGAATTTTTATGCGTATGTGCATGATTCGAATACGATGGTTGATGTGTTCGGGTTGGAAAATTGTGGTAAAGTACATAAGGATTTTAAATCTGGAGCATCTTTTTTAATGACTGGAAATGCCTACAATGATTTTGTTAAAGGACAGGCTAAGGTTGGTCGTCCTGATGGACAATTTGTTGCTCCAACGAATCAAATAAATGATTTATTGAAAAAGGCAAATGGTGATATTTCAGTTATTGAAAAAGGATTAGGTATCCCTTCTGGTGGATGGCAAGGTAAAGGAGGATTGTATAAAATAGATATACCTAAACCATTAGAACATAATTTAAGATTACCAACTTCTGATTTATCAGGAGCTAATGAATTATTTATACCAGGAGGTACAACCTCTGGAGGAATAGCAGAAGCAGTGATAGATCAAGTGCCAATAAGTCAAGTAATAATTACAAAAATATTATAAAAATGTTTATGAGAAAAGACGTTAATGAATTATTTGCTAAAGCCGTTCAGAAAAATGAAATATTTGATTATTTGACAGGTCAAAACGGATATGAAATTAGATTGAATGAAGCCTATATGCCTACAGATACTATAACGGCTTCTTTTTTAATAAAAAAATATTTAGAAAGTAATCCTAGTTTTAATAGCCATATAATTAATGAGCAATTTTTAGAAATAGCTAAAAGTAGTGAATGGTGCTGGTTAATATTATATTATATAAGCGCTTTTAAATACAATCAATTAGACTTTGTTGAATTTTCTGATTATTATAAATATATAAAAATAAATAAAGATGCATTAGAAAAAAATTCTGGATGGATATGTTTTAATTTCGGCAGAAAATGTCCCAATTTATGGGAAGTTGTTAAATATAAAAATAAGACGTTAATAGAAGAAGGATATAAGCTACCAAAATTAGAATAATTAAACCCCAGATCCAACCTTAAAAAGTTGTCTTTATTCATTAAATTTATTTGGTTATTCTAAATAAGTAAGTAGTATAGAGAAAGCTTGAAGATACCGAAACAGTCTTGTATAGCAATCGTTTCAGGTACTATGGTTCATACATTAGCCAAGACCCCATAAAACTGGCAGGTAATAACCCGAATTTTTATGCGTATGTGCATGATAGCAATGTTTGGGTGGATCCGTTTGGGTTGGATTTACATCATATTATACCCAATCAGATATTTAAGGAGTTTAGAAAAAATTTCAAAAATGTTAGTGGTTATATACAAAATGTATCTAAAAAAGCAGTGGATGTTAGTAACTTAATTGACTTACCAAAACCATTTCATGGAAATCATCCCGCATATAGTGATTATGTTAGAAAAAAGGTACAACAATTAGTAGATACTGGAAAGTTAGACTTACAAAATATCAAAAAACTACAGGATCATCTGATAGATAAAATAAAAAAAGCTAAAATAAGCGGGAAAAAATTAAATGATTTTTTTAAAGGTGGGTGCAAATAATATAGAGAAAAAAATGAGATATAAAAAATTAGATGTTTCTTATGATCCAGTAATTACTAGAATTAATAACGGTGGAGCACAATTAGAATTAAAAGAAAATAAATCTTTCATCTCTAAAGAGGAAAAAAATAAATTTAACAAATATATTGATGAGAATTTAAATAATAGAGATAGAGTTTTTTTAAAAACTTTCAAATCTATTAATGAGGAACAAATATCTTCAATAAAATATTATCCAACGCGAAAAAAAATAAAAAGAACAGATTTTATAAGCTATTTGCCTTATGAGTTAGGATTAAATTATATAATTTCGGAAAAGGCTTACGATATAATTAAAACGTATAGGATCCCATTATTGTTAAATAAAATTAATATAGATATTGAAGGGTGGGAAAATGATAAATTTTATTTGATAGGTTTCCCGATGATTCCTGATACCGAAATAGATTTAGAGAAATCCATTTTTTATGACACACAAAGAAATGAAAAAGTTAAGTTTAAAAGTTATCAAGATTATAATGAGATAAATTTTAATCTAGTAGCATTGAATCTATTTCTACTTAATAAATATCATTATGATATTATTAATATACAAGGAAAAGGTATGTTTTTTTCAGAAGAACTAATTTATGCATTAAAAGAAAATAATATTATTGGTTTTGAAATTGGAGAAATTATTTTAGAAAATTAGATACATTAGTAATTTGATTCGGCGCCCCAACGACGTTCTAAATTTTGTGTATTTGCTAAGTAAAGTTGACGGTTGATTCTATCTCCAAATTCTGAGGATGTAGAAACGGGGCTTTATTATAATCGGTTTCGATTTTACGACAGTAATACAGGAACTTATATAAGCCAAGACCCTATCGGGCTAGCAGGTAATAACCCGAATTTTTATGCGTATGTGCATGATAGCAATACTTGGGTTGATCCGTCTGGGTTGGATGTTATAGCTAATAAAGCATCAGGAAATGCAAGAGAGGCAATAGCTAAGAAATATTTACAAAATAAATATCCCAATGCAACTATTTTATCAGAAAGATATATAAGAGATGCCAATGGAAAAAGTGTTAGAGATATAAATAATTCAAGAAGAAGACTGGATTTTATTGTAGTTGAAGACGGCAAAGTAAAAGGAATTTTTGAAGTTACAAGCCCAACAGCAGATAAAACAACACAAATGTTAAAAGAAGCAGAAATTAGAGCTAATGGGGGAACCCATGTAAAAGAACCAGGAAGAAAAGGTAAAATGTATGATATCTCAGAAGTTGAAACCAAAAGAATAGATGTTGATTTAGAAACAGGAAAAGTTAAATGTCATTAAGTTCAAGGAAATTATGGACAAAAATCGTATAATAGAAAAATTAAGTTGGATAACTCAATCTCAATTGGCTCCACAGCCTATAACTCAAGAATACAAAGAAAGACAATATCGTTTTTTTGAAAACTACGTACACTTTCTACAAGACAATGGATTTATTACGAAGGAGATTTTAAGAAAAGGGGAAAAAGCAAATGATGATTCTCAAATAACGGTTGGAGATTTGACAGAAGAGGGATTGAAATTTTATATATTTGGAATTAGAAAATGGAGAGAAAAATATGACAAAGCAAAAGATAAGGATAAAGCCATTAATGACTTTGCATTTATTGAGAAGAAATTAAAAGAGTTTAGAGAAAAACAAAATCAAAGCCAACTTTAAAAGTTGGCTTGTTATTATTAATATAAGTTCAGGCAACTGGGGCAGTATGAGGATGTAGAAACGGGGCTTTATTATAATCGGTTCCGTTATTATAATCCTGAAACCGGCTTATATATTAGCCAAGATCCGATAGGGCTAGCAGGTAATAACCCGAATTTTTATGCGTATGTGCATGATAGTAATGCTTGGGTAGATCCGTTTGGTCTTGCTCCTACTAATCCCATAGATAGAGCCTTTCTTAAAGAATTATTAGGTAGTAATGCAAAGAATGGAGGAGTATATATGTTCAGAACAATTGATGTTCGAGACGGTGTTGAAAAATGGTATGTCGGCAAAGCTAACAATTTATATAGTAGACTGCGAACCCATTTAGGAACAGGTAAATTAGATCCTGCAAAACTTAGTACATTGAATGTTGTAGTCCTTCCACATGGAGTAGAAACAGATTTCTTTAAAGCCGAAGCAAATATAATGAAGCGATTTGAAGATGCAGGAGAAAATCTTGCAAATAAAATAAATAGTCCCGGTTGCAAATAATAATGAATTATGGAAGAACATATTTTTAATAAGAACTACTTCGGTAGAAGTTATACATTTATACAAGTAAATACAGAACAAAAATTTGATATAAATTATATAAGAAATAATAGTATAGATGGAATTGTAATTACAACAGATGATAGGAATAAAAAAATACACGATATAAAAATGATTTCTAATTTTAAAGAATTGAGAGGTTTAAACCTCAATTCATATTGTTATGGAAGACTTACAGATCTATCTGATTTTAAAAAATTAGAATACTTGAATTTTTTAGGAAAGACAGACAGCGAAATCCCTTTTTCTTCTTTAGAATCGTTATGGTGTGTTTACTTAAACTATGATAAAAAAAGTTGTAAATCAGTTTTTGATTGTAAAAATTTAGAATATATTTTCATTGATAACTATACGAGTACTTCTTCAAAAGATTTTCAAAAATTTGAAAAAGCTAAAAGAATTGGGTTGATAAAAAGTAAAGTTGAAGAGTTTAATGCAATCAAAAACATGCCACAATTAGAACATATTGGTATAGGTTATAATCTAAAAATGGAATCTATAAAATGGTTAGAAGATAACAATTCTCTTATTTCTGTTGCATTACAAAATTGTAAAAACATAAAAGACTGGGAAAAAATAGGAAGTTTAAAAAAAATAGAAAAGTTGATAATTGAAAATTGTGGAGAATTACCCACATTAAGTTTTTTACAACGATTAACTAATATAAAAGAGATTAGAATTATAGGTACAACAAGTGTCAAAGACGGTAAAATAAAAGAGATAATGAAAATACCTCAATTAAATTATTTATTTATTCCTGTAAAAAAAGGATATGATATTACAATACAAGATTTGACCACTTTTAATAATAAATTATAAAATCAAAAACCGCTTTCTTCGAAGCGGTTTTTAAATTACGTTCCGTTCCAAAAGCAAAATAAAAAAGGAAAAATTTTTGCAATCCACAAGGGGAATGGATCCGCTTCGAATACGACGCATTAGGAAGAAGAACAGCGAAAATTGTCCACACCAAGATTTATCGCTATCTTTGGGATGGTAATGTTTTATTGCATGAATGGCATTATCAGTGTGCACGGCGTCCTAAGGTTATTACTGACGAGCTGGGAATGCTTATGTTGGACCGACCCGAACCGGTCGAAAACCTGACTACTTGGGTTTATGAGGAAGGAAGTTTAGTACCCACCGCTAAGCTCTGCGAAGGTAAGTCCTACTCGATTGTATCGGACTATTTGGGCCGCCCCGCTCAGGCCTATGATGACAAAGGGGAACTGGTTTGGCAGGTGGAGTTTGACATCTATGGCAGAATACGGGAAGATACCTTTAACAATCAGCCGTTTATTCCGTTCAGGCAATTAGGGCAGTATGAGGATGTAGAAACGGGGCTTTATTATAATCGTTTCAGGTATTACGACAGTAATACAGGAACTTATATAAGCCAAGACCCTATCGGGCTAGCAGGTAACAACCCGAATTTTTATGCGTATACGTTTGACTCTAATTCGGAAGTTGACCCGTTTGGGTTGATGGCTCAAGCAGGATCTGGTAAACCTTTTCAAGTAGGAATACATGAAGATTTAATTAAAATTAATCAAGGAATGGGATTGGATTCGCATCATGTAGGACAAAAAGCAATAATGAAAAAATTTATTCCTGGATATGATCCAATGAAAGCGCCTGCTATTCTTGTCCCTTCAATAGGGCATACAGAGAAAGGGGTTGTTGGAATAGTATCTAGAAATATTAAAGGAATTAATTCAGCAAGAGATTTATTAGCTAGAGACATTAGGGAACTTAAAAGAGTATATCCAGATATTCCAAATTCAAAGCTAAAAGAACTTATAGAGCTTAACAAGAAAATGTATCCTGAAGCGTTTAAAAAACCTGAAATAAAATGTAAATAAATATGAATGATATAAAATTTGTAGATAATATTATTAATGAAGTTATAAAAGGTAAATCTTCATATTATATAGATACCCTTAAATCTCTTAATAATAAAGAAATTAAAGACATTGACTGGTTAAAAATTAAAAAGTTATATGATAGTTTAAATAACTCTCAAAAAGAAGAGCTTAAATCTCTTATTAACTTGATAACAGTTAATACTGTTAGTAGTATTTTTTCAAAATTAGATAATATTTCATCTTTTGCTAACCAAGAAGGTTTATTTGAATTACGTTCTAATGGTAAAATTATAAATGGTGATTTACTAGACCTTTTTTGGGAGAGGTTAGAGGAAAAATAAAATAAACCAGTTAACCATTAAGATTGGTTTTGAATATAAGATAAAGAACAAGAAGGACTTTATTATAATCGGTTTCGATATTATAACCCTGAAACCGGCTTATATATTAGCCAAGACCCCATAAAACTTGAAAGAAACAACCCGAATTTTTATGCGTATGTGCATGATTCGAATACGATGGTTGATGTGTTCGGGTTGTCCTCCATATTTGTAAATCCCAATGATATTAACTTTTCACAAAGGACTGTGTCTGAAGTAAGAGTATTTGATGCGTCTAAATATACGCCGATAAATGTTATTGAAGTTGTAGTAGCTCAAACTTAATCTG
This sequence comes from Gilliamella intestini, assembly GCF_900094935.1. GTDB lineage: Bacteria > Pseudomonadota > Gammaproteobacteria > Enterobacterales > Orbaceae > Gilliamella > Gilliamella intestini. Next base: position 341 of record NZ_FMBA01000013.1, on the reverse strand, counting down.
ACAGACACATATTACTCATCGGCCTTCATTTTAACAAAATGCGTGTCCGATGAGCAAAATAAATTCTCCAATTGCTTTTCCTTAACCAACCCCTTTGCATCATTCCATGTTTGCCATGGTGTCTTCCCATAACAATATTTTCCTGAATGCGCTCTTTCTCGATTGTAAAACTCAAGCCATTGCTCAATATCGTTTTGTATTTCACTCAATTGTGTGTAAATCTTACGTCGAAATAAAATATCATAACATTCTGTTTTCATCGTCTTATGGAATCGCTCACAAATACCGTTAGTTTGTGGGCTGTAGGCTTTGGTCTTGGTGTGTTCAATATCTTCTAGATT
>NZ_FMBA01000031.1 GCF_900094935.1 Gilliamella intestini | reverse complement strand
TATTATGGCATCACCGCGATTATTACTGTTTTGGCCTGCCAATACCTGCGCGCTGCATAAAAACGACAATAGTAATACGAGTGATATCGCAAAAACGAGCAATGACCTAGATAATAACTTGAAAATCAGCAATATCCTTGACGGTAATTGTACCGATAACGCCAGCGATTCTATGGGCTTGGGTGATAAAAATAAGAGCTGAGTATGGTTTCGGCTATGATAAAACTGAAGTAGATTTAGGGCATAAGACTGGCAGTGTTTGGTGTTTGGTGTTTGGTGTTTGGTAATATGATAGTACATAATATTCCACCTGTCAAATAATTATTTGTTTTATTTTGTTTTTTTATAATTGTACGCTCATTTAATGAGCTCTCCCCTTGTTAAAGGAGGACTAAATTGTAATCGCTTAAACACTAAAAAAACAGTTTTTTATTAATTTTTTGTAAGTAGTTGTAAAGAGATGTGTTTTAGTTAAAAAACGTTAAATAAAAACTTTAATAAAATAAATGTCTTTTCTCGCAGTTTTTATTGGGAATAGTTAAGGCGTTTAAATAAGCTACCGCTGTTGCGGTAGCTAACTGCAACAGCATAGCCCTGATTCCATATTTCAGCTCATTAGCAGAACTATCGCTTGATGCTTAAAGCGGGCGGTGTGCGGCGTTTTGGGCCAATTAATTGCGATGGCGAAGCGCATTTAAAAAAGATGGGATCAGTCAATATCATTTTGCCGTTTAAACGAATTAAGGTTGTCGAGTGACCAATCCACCAAATCCTATTATCAGGTAAGCTAAGATCTATTGGTTCAGACCATGATTGATTAAAAGCGTAATAACCTGCTTTAGGTGGTAAGACTCTATGCGCTAAACGCCAACGTATAAATTCGCTTATTTTAATTTTAAACGAGCCATCGTACCTAAGGCCTTTAGCGGTTTGGCGTATTTTTTTAGTCGTTGGATCTTGTTTAAGGTTTGTTATTGTTATTGCCTTTTTAACCAGCTAGTTGTTTTAATTTGCCGTACGTTCAATCAGCACCGCAACATTATTAGCATTAGCAATTGCGCTCGGTTTAGAGACTTTGACTTTTAGCCATTGCACCGCAAATTTTTGTATGATTAATTTGGCAACGTTTTCAGCTACCGATTCGATCAATTCAAATTGGTTTGATTCAATAAATTGAGTGATAGCTTGGCTAACTAGAAAGTAATCTAAACAAAGTGAAACATTATCACTTTCGCCTGCGGGCTTATTGTCCCATGCTATTTCGAGATCAAGGATCAGTTTTTGTTTGATGGTCTTTTCCCACTCGTAAACACCTATAGTGGTTAAAACCGTTAACCCTTCAATTAATACCCTATCGTTGCTATATGTATTCATGCTAGCTTCCCAAAGCTTAGTTTATTTAAATAGAGATTACCGAATCTTAGTAAATTACGCTATAATTTATTGCAATATATTTTAAGACTAGCAATTATGACACGAATTTTTCAGCCATTTACAATTACCCAAAATAGTATTATTACGTTAGATGATAACGCCTTTAATCATCTTATTCGCGTTTTACGAATGAAAGTCGGCGAAAATATTATTTTATTTGATGGTTCGAATCAAATCACTCCTGCCGTTATCCTTGAAATCAATAAAAAAACAGTTACAGTTAAAACAGCATTAACAATAACTGATGACCGTGAATCACCTTTAAACATTCATTTAGGACAAGTTATTTCTCGTGGTGAGAAAATGGAATTTACAATTCAAAAATCGGTTGAATTAGGTGTAACAAGTATTACTCCCCTACTCTCTGAACGTTGCGGTGTGAAACTCGATGCAGAAAGATTAGATAAAAAAGTTCAACAATGGCAAAAAATTGTGATTTCTGCTTGTGAACAATGCGGTCGAAACGTGATTCCAGTTATTCATCCAGTTATGAAGTTAGAAAGTTGGTGTGCTAGTTTGACTGAAGGCTTAAAACTCAATCTACACCCCAAAGCTGAATATGGTATTAAACAGTTAACTAATACGCATAAACAAATTTACTTACTAATTGGACCTGAAGGTGGTTTATCTGATAATGAAATTAGCATGACACATAACTATCATTTTTCTGACATTTTACTCGGCCCTAGAGTGTTGCGAACAGAAACTGCAGCATTAACGGCTCTCACCGCCTTACAAGTACATTTAGGCGATCTTGGATAAATATATCTTATACAAATGATAAGTAATGATTGCTTTGCAACTGAACTTCTAACGAGTATGATAACAACAAATATTAAATTTTAATTTGGGTATTATGATTAAAAAACTGTTAAAAAGTTTCAGGAATACCCATGTTTCAGTACAAACAATTTTATAAAGACAAAATAGATAAGGAGTCATCATGATAAAGCTGGGCATAGTAATGGATCCAATTAGTGATATCAAAATAAAAAAAGACACCAGTTTTGCCATGTTACTTGAGGCGCAAAAAAGGGGTTATGAACTTTTTTATATTGAAATGAATGACCTTTTTCTAGATACTGGCGAAGCTTATGCCACAACTCGCTCTTTGACGGTTTATAACGATAAAGATCATTGGTTTGAACTTGGGCAAGAACAGACAATTCCACTCAGTGACCTTGACACAATTTTGATGCGTAAAGACCCACCTTTCGATACTGAATATATCTATGCTACATATATTCTAGAGCGTGCCGAAGCTAAAGGTGTGTTGGTTATCAATAAACCACAAAGCCTACGCGATTGTAATGAAAAGCTTTTTACCGCTTGGTTTGCCGAGTTTACGCCAAAAACCTTGGTTACACGTCAAACACAGCATATCAAAGCTTTTCATGAACAACACCATGATATCATTTTAAAACCACTTGATGGCATGGGCGGATCGTCTATTTTTCGAATCAAACAAGATGATCCCAATGTTTCAGTGATTATTGAAACGTTAACCGAACATAACACACGTTATTGTATGGCTCAAAACTTTATTCCTGCCATTAAAGACGGTGACAAACGTGTATTAGTGGTTGATGGTGAACCTGTACCTTATTGTTTAGCTCGAATTCCACAAAAAGGCGAAACACGTGGCAACCTTGCTGCAGGCGGCCATGGCGAAGTTAGAGCATTAAGCGAAAGCGATTGGCACATTGCTAAAAGCATCGCCCCCGTTTTAAAAGAAAAGGGCTTACTGTTTGTAGGACTTGATATTATTGGTGATAAGTTAACCGAAATTAACGTCACCAGTCCAACTTGTGTTCGTGAAATTGAAGCAGCTAATCCTGACCTTTCAATCACTGGCATGTTAATGAATGCAATCGAACATCGATTAAATAAGAAGAGTTAAATCATGATTAGAGAATATAAACTTGAGGATTTAGACAGCGTAATGGAAATATGGTTGCAAGGTAATTTGCAAGCGCATGATTTTATTAACCCTGAATTTTTTAAACAAAATTATGATTTAGTAAAAATGCTAATTCCAATGTCTAGATTATATGTACAAGATCTTAACGGCATAAAAGGTTTTATTGGTTTAACAGAAAACTATATTTCTGGGCTGTTTGTTGATCAAAATTATCGTCACCAAGGCATCGGTAAAGCATTAGTCAATAAAGCAAAACAGCGCCATAATGAACTGTTAGTACATGTTTATAAAAAAAATGTTGCGGCCATTGATTTTTATCTTTCTCAAAATTTTGAGATTGTTTCAGAATCGATCAATGAAGAAACCAACGAACCAGAATTATTAATGCGCTGTCATATTGAGCATAATGTTAAAATTGGCAAATGTGCATTATAAAAATTACCTAAATGTGAGCTTATGAATTTAAAAGATCATTTTATTATTGCTATGCCAACATTGGATGACTCGTTCTTTAGTCGTTCAGTTATTTATATTTGTGAACACAATCGTGATGGTGCCATGGGCATTATGATTAATAAACCGATTGTTGATCTTAATGTTGCAACCGTTCTTACACGGTTAGAAATTACTTCCCCAAAAAGTTGCGCTGAATTAGAACATCCCGTATTTTGTGGCGGCCCACTTGCTGAAGAGCAAGGGTTTATTCTACACACGCCTCAACAAGGATTTGCTTCTAGTATTCAGATTTCTGATGATGTAATGATCACCACATCGCTCGATGCACTCAAATCAATTGGCTCCCCAGAGCAACCCCAAAATATCTTCTTATCTTTAGGTTATTCAAGCTGGCAATCATTGCAACTTGAAAGTGAAATTGCCCGTAATGATTGGTTAGTGGTTGATGCCGATCCTCAAATTATTTATGAAGTTGCCATTGATGAACGTTGGCAAAAAGCCGCACAATCACTTGGGGTTAATATGAATACTATTTCACACCAAATGGGAAATGCATGACCCATGGCAACCATTATCGCATTTGATTTTGGCACTGCCAGTATTGGAGCGGCTATTGGACAAGATATAACTAAAACAGCCAATCCTTTATGCTCGTTTAAAGCCCGCGATGGTATTCCTAACTGGCAATCTATCGAAAAGGTATTAAATGAATGGAAACCCGATTTTTTAATAGTTGGATTACCCTTAAATATGGATGGTACAGAACAACCATTAACAGCCCGAGCTCGTAAATTTGCTAATCGTTTGCATGGCAGATTTGGTTATCAAGTCCATTTGCAAGATGAGCGCTTATCAACTGTTGAGGCTAAATCTCATATTTTTGAATCTCGTGGTTTTCGTGCACTGAAAAAAGGTCATGTAGATGCTACATCGGCAATCATCATTTTAGAAAGTTGGTTTGAAAATAATTAGTAATTTTATTTAATTGGTTATTTTGTCAATAATTAATCGCCATTAAATTTCATCCTTGCTAAAATAGCATCAACTTTTTATTGTAAGGACTACTTACCGTGTCAAACAACAATTCTCTTAGTTATAAAGATGCTGGTGTCGATATTGATGCTGGCAATGAACTTGTTAATCGTATTAAATCTGTTGTTAAAGAAACCAAACGACCTGAGGTTATGGGTGGACTGGGTGGCTTTGGTGCACTGTGTGCTATTCCACAAAAATATAAAGAACCTATTTTAGTATCAGGTACCGATGGTGTCGGGACTAAATTACGTCTAGCAATGGATTTAAATCGCCACGAATCAATCGGCATCGATTTAGTAGCAATGTGTGTTAACGATCTGATTGTACAAGGTGCTGAACCTTTATTCTTCCTTGATTATTATGCCACCGGCAAACTTGATGTCGATGTAGCAGCTACTGTAGTTACAGGCATTGCAGAGGGTTGTAAGCAATCAGGTTGTGCCTTAGTTGGCGGTGAAACAGCTGAAATGCCAGGTATGTATCATGGTAATGACTATGATTTAGCAGGATTTTGCGTTGGTGTAGTTGAAAAATCAGCCATGATCGACGGTAGCAAAGTACAAGATGGTGATGCATTAATTGCATTAGCATCAAACGGTGCTCATTCTAATGGTTATTCATTAGTGCGTAAAATTATTGAAGTCAGTGGCGTAAATGCTGCTACCGAACAATTAAATGGCAAACCACTTGCTGATCATTTACTTGCACCAACTAAGATCTATGTTAAGCCTGTTCTTGATCTTATCGCTCAAGTTGATGTACACGCCATTGCCCATATTACAGGCGGCGGATTTTGGGAAAATATTCCTCGTGTTCTACCAGATAATACACAAGCCGTTATTAACGAAGCAAGCTGGCAATGGCCCGAGATATTTAATTGGCTACAAAAAGCAGGTAATGTCAGCCGTCATGAAATGTACCGCACCTTTAACTGTGGTGTTGGCTTAATCATCGCTTTACCGAAACAATCAGCCGATAAGGCCATTAACTTGCTAAATAATCATGGTGAAAAGGCATGGTTATTAGGTAAAATTAAACATTCAACGTCAAATGACCGTGTTATTATTAAGTAGTAAGTATTCTATTTTAGATATTATTCAACTTTAGATAAGTTGGATAATATCTTTTTTAGCCTACTACAAAGTTTATTGATTCAAAAAATCACCAATAGCATAACTAACTAGATACCATTGCTCTGTTTTTTCAATCATCAGCTTTCGTCTATCCTGTAACCCAAAAATTCAACGCATTTTACTTCAAAATTAATGTAAAATAGCTCAAAGCAATCTAAGTTTTTGATACAATAATATAAAATATTATAACAAAGTAATGTCATAACACTATAAAATAAAAGGTTTTTTAATGATCATATCAGACGCTAATAGTGCGGTATCATCCGTCGCTTATCGGGCAAACGAAGTCATTGCTATTTACCCAATCACACCAAGCTCAACCATGGCCGAGCAAGCTAGTACTTGGGCTGAGTTTAATAAACCAAATGTCTTTGGCGATACACCAAGAGTGATTGAAATGCAGTCCGAAGCAGGTGCAATTTCAACCGTTCATGGTTCATTAATAACTGGAGCACTAGCGACCTCATTCACCTCATCGCAAGGTTTGCTATTGATGATTCCTTCGCTATATAAAATTGCCGGTGAACTCACCCCTTTTGTTTTGCATGTAGCCGCGCGTACCGTTGCAACGCATGCGCTTTCAATTTTTGGCGATCATTCCGATGTGATGGCAATTAGGCAAACGGGTTTTGCAATGCTTTGTTCTAGTTCAGTGCAAGAAGCGCAGGATTTTGCCTTAATTTCGCAAATGGCCAGCTTTAATAGCCTTGTTCCCTTTGTCCATTTTTTTGATGGATTTAGAACCTCACATGAAGTTAATAAAATCTATCCAATAAGTGATGACCAAATCCGTAATTTATTACCACACGAAGCGATTAAAGCCTTTCGCTCACGAGCATTAACGCCTGATAAACCAGTAACTCGAGGTACATCTGCTAATCCTGATACATACTTTCAATGTCGAGAAGCGATAAATACTTATTATGATAATGTTTATCAACATGTTGTTGATGCTATGGATGCTTTTGCAGCAGAAACAGGCCGAAAGTATCAACCTTTTGAATATTATGGTGCTAGTGATGCTGAGCATATTATTGTAGCTATGGGATCGGGTGCGAGCACCACCAAAGAAGTAGTCGATGTTTTGCTTAAACAAAACGAAAAAGTCGGGGTTGTGATTGTTAGGCTATTCCGCCCATTTTCAGCCAATCACCTGCTCGAAGTTATTCCAAGTACTGTTAATAAAATTGCTGTGCTTGATAGAACTAAAGAGCCAGGAGCCCAAGCCGAACCGCTTTATTTAGATATTATGACCGCATTTGCTGAAAGTCTATCGCGCAAAGAACGCACAACTATGCCACTTATTATAGGTGGGCGTTATGGGTTATCATCTAAAGAGTTTGATCCTAAGTGTGTACTTGCCATTTTTACTGAACTTGGATTAGATAAACCCAAACCACGTTTTACCGTTGGTATTTATGATGATATAACTGGGCTTTCTTTACCTTTACCAGACCAATCTATACCACAAAAATCGGCTCTTGAAGCGCTATTTTATGGGCTTGGTAGTGATGGCACGGTATCGGCAACCAAAAATAATATTAAAATTATTGGTGATAATTCTCCTTTTTATGTACAAGGCTATTTTGTCTATGACTCTAAAAAGGCTGGAGGTTTGACGACTTCACACTTACGCGTCAGCTTAGATCCAATTGATTCACCCTATTTAATTACTAGTGCACACTTTATTGGATGCCACCAAGATCAGTTTATTGATAAATACCAAATTGTTAATAAGTTAAAAGACGATGGCATCTTTTTGCTTAATACACCATACAGCAAAGATGAAGTTTGGCATAGGCTTCCAAAAGAAGTGCAAGTGCAATTAATACAAAAACGCGCACACTTTTACATTATAAATGCGGCAAAAATAGCTCGTGAATGTAATTTAGGGGCAAGAATTAATACCGTTATGCAGGCGGCATTTTTTCACCTTGCTGAAATTTTTAAAAATGATTTTAGTATTACCCAATTAAAAGAAGTCATTGCCAAAAGTTACAGTAGTAAAGGGCAAGATTTGGTTGAAAATAACTGGAAAGCGCTCGACTTAGCTATAGCTTCACTTGAACAAATACCACTTAGCTGTGTTGACCAAAGCAGTGCAACTATGCCGCCTATTGTACCTGCTAACGCGCCTGATTTTGTTAAAACAGTCACTGCTGCAATGTTAGCTGGTTTAGGCGATAACTTGCCTGTATCAGCATTTCCACCCGATGGAACTTGGCCTATAGGTACAACTAAGTGGGAAAAACGTAACATTGCTGAAGCGATCCCAATTTGGCAACCTGAACTCTGTACCCAATGTAATCATTGTGCAGTTGCTTGTCCTCATGCGGCTATTCGCGCTAAAGTTGTTGATCCTGATGAAATGATCAATGCGCCTGATTCATTAAGCTCACTTGAAGTAAAAGCTCGTGATATGAAGGGACAACGATATGTTTTACAAGTTGCACCAGAAGATTGTACTGGCTGTAATTTATGTGTCGAAGTGTGCCCAGCTCGTGATCGTAATAATTTTGAAATTAAAGCCATTAACATGCAATCACGTATCGATAATCTTGAGACTCAACGCACTAACTTTGAGTACTTTACTGCATTGCCTGATCGTGATATCAGCACGCTTGAACGCATTGATGTGCGCACATCACAATTACTTACACCGCTATTTGAATATTCGGGTGCTTGCGCAGGTTGTGGCGAAACACCATACATCAAATTGTTGACCCAACTTTATGGTGACCATTTAGCCATTGCAAATGCTACAGGATGTTCCTCAATTTATGGTGGCAACCTCCCATCATCTCCTTACACTACTGATCGAAATGGTCGTGGTCCAGCTTGGGCAAATTCGTTATTTGAAGATAATGCAGAGTTTGCATTAGGATATCGTATTACTTATAACCAACATAAAAAACGGGCGTTACGTTTGCTTGATTGTGTTGCTGGCGACATTTCGCCCGAAATAGTCATCGCCTTAAAATCATCAGAAACCTCTATGGCTGAAAAGCGTCAACAAGTCGAGCTATTACGTGAGCAGCTTGCACACTTAGATTCTGTGCAAGCACAAGAGTTGATGATAGATGCAAATTATTTGGTAGATAAATCAGTTTGGGCTATTGGTGGCGATGGTTGGGCTTACGATATTGGATTCGGCGGACTTGATCATGTTATGAGCTTAACTGATAACGTAAATATATTGGTATTAGACACTCAGTGTTACTCTAATACGGGAGGTCAACAATCAAAAGCTACGCCGATGGGTGCGGTATCAAAATTTGCCGATTTAGGTAAGCATAAAGCACGTAAAGATCTTGGTGTTAGTGTAATGATGTACGGTCATGTATATGTAGCACAAATTGCGTTAGGTTCGCAACTAAATCAAACACTTAAAGCATTACAAGAAGCCGAAGCATATGATGGACCATCTTTAGTCATTGCTTATAGCCCTTGTGAGGAACATGGCTATGATCTGGCTAAATCGCATGAACAAATGAAAGATCTAGTTAAATCAGGATTCTGGCCATTGTATCGTTACGATCCACGCCGTATGGCAGAAGGCAAACCAGGATTAGTGCTAGATTCAAAAGCACCAAACAGTGAGTCATTAACGGGTATCTTACTAAAAGAACAGCGTTTCCGTCGTTTAGAAACACTTGAACCTGTAATTGCAAATACCTTGCATCAACGTTCAACAAAAATAGCAGATTCTAAATATAAATTCTTACAGATACTGGCAAGCTATTCGGATATTGAAACACCAGCAGATAGCTAACAATAGCTATACATGGTAATTACAAACCATTATAAAGGGCTGTTATTAATAGCAGTCCTTTTTTATTACCGCATTTGAGCAATAAATCATCAGAATTGTGCATGTTCAGATCACTATAGCTCACATAACAACCAAATATCACTAACTTTATATTATTAAGTACTATATAAATAAATTATCTAATGATCATTAAAAACTTGGTATTATTTTTGCATGATTAATAATTGACCATATAAAAATTAATTAAATGGGAGGTGAATCATGATATCCAATTTAAATGTCAGTAGAAGAAAATTAATCACATTTTCCAGTGCGGCAATTGCAGGGCTATCTATTAATCAATTATTATCTAAAGCTCATGCAATAGAAGCGCAGAACTCGGTTTCATTCTCTCTACCTATGCTTGAAAATGTAGCAATACCAGATGTTAACAATCCAGTAAGGCTCAACTTTAACGAAAATGCGCTTGGTATGTCACCACGTGCAAAACAAGCTGCAATTGATGCTGTACCAAAAGCTAATCGCTATGCCAAAGCCGAAATGCCATTGCTTAACAAACGATTAGCTAAACATCATAAAGTTGATGATACTCAAATTTTATTAACTGCTGGATCTTCAGAAGGTATTCGTAGTGCTATTGCTGCATTTGTTAAGCCAAATACTCAATTAGTCATTCCAGAGCTTACTTATGGTGATGGAGAACATTTTGCAAAGATCTTTAATTTAAAAATTACTAAAGTACCAAGTTTGCCAGATTGGCAGATCGATATAAAAGGCATACAAAAAGCTGCTGAAGATTATAATGGATTTTCAATTGTTTATTTGGTTAATCCAAATAACCCTACTTCGACTGTTTTTGCAACAAGTGAAATTGAATCTTGGATAAAAAGCAAGCCTAAAAATACTATTTTTATTGTTGACGAAGCCTATGCTGAATTTGTTAATGATCCTGCATTTGAATCAGTTGATAAATTAATTACACAAGGTTATGACAATGTTATATTGCTTAAAACATTCTCAAAAATCCATGCTATGGCAGGATTACGAGTGGGGTATGTGGTCAGCTCAGTTGAAAACATTAAAAATATAGCTCAATATATCGCTGGTGAAAAACTTAACTATTGTGGTGTTTGTGCAGCTCTTGCATCAATTGATGATCAACCATTTTTAACATACTCTAAAAAAGCAGTTGATGTTTCAAGGCAAATTATGGAAAAAGCATTGTCTGACCTAGGATTGCATTATTTAAAATCACAAACTAATTTTATGTTTCACAAAAGTCCAATTGATTTAAAAGATTATCGAGAACTAATGAAAAATAATTTTATATTAATTGGTAGAGATTTCAATCCTGCAACAAATTGGTGTCGAATATCGCTAGGTTCGCCGAGTGAGATGCTTTATGTGGCAAAGGTGATGCGTGAATTAAAAGAAAAAGGAAAAATTTAGTAATAACTACTTCTGTTTTAAATCTGTTGTAAATAAGATATTATAAATAAAAATAAAATTCTTTAAATTAGCTAATATTTAAAGAATTTTATTTTTATTATGATTCATGAAATTAACTTATTTATTAAAATAAAGGTGAAAAGGAATAATCTAGCTACCCATAACACGACGCGTCATCCAATAATGTTTCTTCCAATAACTGTCATTTAAATTTGAATAAGTTACACCTTTTGACGTTGAAGCATGTAAGAATTTGCCATTGGCATAATAAATACCAACATGTAAACCGCTTGCTCCTCGACCTGTTTTAAAAAATACTAAATCACCAGCTTTAGGTGTGTTCACTTTAACACCTAATTTAGCTTGTTCTGCAGCACTTCTTGGCAAATTTTTTGAAAATTTGTTTTTGAAAAAGTTCATTACCAAAGCTGAACAATCACTACCGGCTAAAGTCGTTCCACCATAACGATATGGCGTGTTTCGCCATTTTTTATAGTGGGATTCTATTTTAGTTAACATAGCTCGGTTAGATTTAGTATTTTTAACAGAAACTTGGCTTTGGGTAGTACTACAACCAAATAACATAAAAGCAGAAAAAATCAATGTAATTATTAAAAAATGTCTTTTTATATTAATGCAATTGCTGAGCGACATTCCTAATAGTCGATTGTCTTTTTTTGTCATTTCTTTTGGTTCCTTTATTTAACGTCGACCAATTCGGATAACGTCTTGCTATCTTTAAACTTTTAGGTAAAACACCTTTTTCCCATTCAGTTTTATCTAATTTAGACAATCTAACTGGGCTCGTATCCGCATGGCTGCGATGATTTAAACTTTCTTTAAGACGGATTAATCGCAAAGAAAGAAAACAAATAATAACATCATCAACACTTAATTTTCTATATCCAGAAAGCTGATACCGCATTCTAGAACCATAATGTTTTGCAGTTTGCATTAAACTACCAACTGCTGCACCAATTAACGCAGCTGAACCTAGTGAGATCCCACCAGTCGCTAAATCGATACTAGCTCCAATTGTCGCACCCTGAACAAAGCCTTTAGTCATATGAATACCCATCATTTTTAGAGCATCAATATTAAAAAGGTCGGCATTATAGCGACCCTTTATTAAAGGCAAACTCTCTTCACTTTCTTGAGTTGAATCGAATTGATACAATTTTAATAATTCATTGATCGCTGTTTGTTCTCGATTTCTAATTTTATTTTGCATATCAGTGATCGCTTGATTATCTTCTAATTTAGCCATTTCATAAAAAGCGGCAATATCAACAAGAGTTTCAGCAATAATCTGATTAGCGGTTTGATTACGAGAATCACGAATTTGTGCGATTTTATCTAGCCAGTTATCTAATATCTTTTTAGCAGGCTCAACCAATAAAGCAAGGCTATGGTACAAACGCTCCTCACCATCCAACGGAGGAAATATAGCGTCGAACCGAATAATAGCATGAATACCAATACGTGACAGTAATATTTTCCATTCATTTTCATTTTGGTAGTTATCAGCAGTAAAATTTAAAACTGCTAATATGGGTTTATCACTATTGGCTAAAATGGCTAATTCATCATGATACTTAGCCAATACAGGTTCACGCACATCTATCACATAGATAGCTGCATCACTATTTAACAATTGCCGGATAACTTTAGCCTCTTGATTAAATATGTTTTCAGACTCAGGACTTTGTAAAAAAAGTGTTAATTTATCAATACCATCAAGTTTTGCATTAGTAGGAACTAGTTGGTTAATATAATCATAAAGCGCTAAACTGTCTTCTAATCCTGGAGTATCATAAAAAACTATCGATTCATTATGCTCAAGTGACAATGTTATTGATTCAACATGTCTTGTAGTACCAGGGCTATCAGATACATTTCCAAAATGGCTATTACGAATTAAGGTACGTAATAAAGATGTTTTGCCGACATTTGCATGACCAACCACAGCTAATTTTAATGTTGATAGCATTTTAGAGAGCCTCGCTTAACCAGTCAGGTTGAGCCAACTGTAAAGATAATGATTGCCAATTATGATACTGTTTACCTTGATTAATAAACCAAATACGAGTCTGCTGAGATTTATTAATCAGTTGATTAATAAAATTCAATACTCCCCTATCTGGTGCTCGATCGGTATCAACCGCAATTAATAATTTTTTAGCTGGCGCTAATTGCAAATAATCTAGAATATTATTGCGCTGTTCACGGGTATTTAAAAAACCTAAAAATGACACAGATTCAGGGTAATGCCAACTTTCTTGCACATCGATGGCAACCAAAAAATTACCTTCACCAGCTTCAATTGAATGTGTTGAAAAATGCCATTGGTAACTACTGCGACCTAATTTATCAGCATCCTCAACATTAACAAGCAATGGCTGCAGCTGATTGGCTAATATCTGATAATCAGGATGAGAAATATTTAGCTGAATTCGGTGACAACTAATAAGCCAATTAACACCACAAAACACCATACACAAAAACCGTAGCATTAATCCATAAACAATAAATACACCTAACAGCCAAATAGCCCATGATGATCGAATTTCACCAGCACTTAATGCATGTTCACTTAGCTTAATAACCTCATCTTTAGGAATCTCAAAACCAAGAAATGATGGCAAATAACCTAAATAATGAGTTAAACCTATAATCGTATCAGAACTAAGCAAAGTAGTTTGCCATTCAAAACTATAATTCTTGGTTGAAAATAACACAACTAAAACTAATAATGCACAACTTAAAATCACAGTCCAAAACAGGTTAAGCACAAATCCAATAAGCCAACGAATACGAGAGCCAAATAGCTCAACAAATGCAGGAATCAGTTGTTGCACTGTCTTTTTTTGAGAAAGCTTTTTAGCTAACCACAGCCAGCAATGAATCAATAAACTACCACCCAAATTAGCAAAGAGAAAAAATGAGCAAAGCCAAATCGATAATGTAATTAGATGCACACCTAATAAACTAAAAAGCGCCCAATACAAATTAATTGGGTTTTGGCTTAACACCCCTAATGCTAAAGAACCACCTAAAAATACAGATAACAACAGCAATAATACAAAAGACAATTTTACAGACTGTATTAGTATTTTTTGCGAAGAATATAGCCCGTTTTGTTTAGACAACATAGTTGCTCGCATCACAATTCGATCTGTGAGCGATATTTGTTCTGCTCTTACTTGTCGGTTAATATCTTGGTCAGCAAACCGTCCAGATTCGCTTTCAATTAAATGGATTGTTTGAGTCAACCAGAGGGATTTTAGCTTTTGTCGCATTAGACTTAATCTTCACCATTATAACCAATAAACTATAAAACAAACGCGACAAAAGTCGCGTCAAAAGTCGCGTCAAAAAGTCGAATCAATTATTGTGTAATTTCACTAATTTTACTTAATAATGTTTGAATTCGTTGTTGCCATATTTGTTGATCTTGTTTTAGTTTTTCGTTTTCATCACGTAATGCTTTCATTTCATCAGAACTATCATTAATCAGTTGCTCCAACTCTTGATTACCTTGTTTTAAAGTAGCAATCTCTTGTTGTAATGTGGCGATAGTATTAACGGTATGTTGGATTTTATTTTCCAATTGATTCAATATTTCTAATGACATATTTTTCCTCAAGCTCTATTTATTTGGTGTATAATATTAACTATTATACCGAATTCATTCTAAAATCAACACTATTTTAAACTTTAAGTTGGAGAAAATTATGCGTAAACCACTTGTTATGGGAAACTGGAAGCTCAATGGTAGTAAAGATATGGCTAAAAGCCTAGTTGCAGGGCTACGAAGCGAACTATCAAATAACACAGCTTGCAATGTAGCAATTGCACCACCAGTTGTTTATCTTGATTTTGTAAAACATCAATTAGATGGATCTAATATCATTTTGGGTGCACAAGATGTTGGCGTAAATCTTTCTGGTGCTTATACTGGAGAAGTATCCGTTGAAATGTTAAAAGATATTGGCGTAACTCACGTTATTATTGGACATTCTGAACGTCGTACTTATCACAAAGAATCAGACGAATTTATTGCTAAAAAATTTGGTGTAATTAAAGAAGCTGGCCTAGTACCTGTATTATGTATTGGCGAAACCGAAGCAGAAAACGAAGCAGGTCAAACACAAGCCGTTTGTGCTCGTCAAATTGATGCTGTGATCAAAGCGCTTGGCGTTCAAGCATTTAATGGTGCGGTTATTGCTTATGAACCAGTTTGGGCAATAGGTACTGGCAAATCAGCAACGCCTGCGCAAGCACAAGCTGTTCATAAATTTATTCGTGATCATATTGCTAAGCAAGATGCAAAAGTAGCGCAGCAAGTCATCATCCAATATGGTGGTTCTGTTAACGATAAAAACGCAGCAGAGCTCTTTACTCAACCAGATATTGATGGCGCATTAGTAGGTGGAGCTTCATTGAAAGCGGATGCTTTTGCAACAATTGTTAAAGCAGCAGAACAAGCTAAAAAATAAATCGTAATATAGTAGATAATAAAAAGACGCTTAATAACATAGCGTCTTTTTATTATTAAATTAATATTATTTTTGGTTTTTTAGCCGGTAACGCGAAGGCCAAATTTTTTCAACAGGGACTTTTAAATATTCAGAAATAATTCGCTCATACTTAGGGCAATGTCGATATAAAGCATTTCTTAAAGTATCAGCCTGCAATCCACTATCTCTCGACAATGCTCTTAGACTTCCGCCTCTTATTTTAATTTCACCTACTACTCTAGATGGTGTCCAGTCTTGATCTTGTTCTCTCATTATGAGATCCTCTATTAGTTAGATTCGTGCTATTATAAAGATTATCGGTATCAAAATATTAAAGAAATAATAATAAACCGTTATAGCAAAGAATAACACATAAAATGACGAATTAAAACAATAAAAACGAAAAACACTAAAAATGGAATAGAAAATGATAGAAAACAAAGTAAAAAAACAAGATGAAACGGAAAAAACACGAACCTTAACTAATACAGGAGTTATTAACTTTAGAAATAGATTAAATCTTGTGTTAGAAGGCATATCAGGGAATGCTTTTGCCAAAAAAGTGGGCATGTCAGAAGCGGTAATAAGAGATTATTTATCGGGCAAAACTTACCCTGCACTAAATAGACTAGCCATTATTGCACAAAAGTGCGATGTACCTATTGAATGGTTAGTAACAGGAAAAGGAGAGTGCCGCTTATTGCCTGAATCTGCAAATCGGGGAGTGGTACATATTCCATTTCATCATTTAAACGAAACTAATAAATCTTATTCTCAAATTGAGTCAATCCCATTTGATATTACCTTAATAAAGCATCATGGCAGCAACCACGAAGACTTAATTGCACTATGGGCCAAAGGCGATAGCATGGAACCTACGATATCAAATCATGATATTATTATTATTAACAAAGCATATAACAAACCCATTGATGGCTATTTGTATGCAGTTGAATATGAAGATCAAATTAGTATCAAACGTATACAAAACCAAGGTGCTAATTTGGCATTACTTTGTGATAATTCGAGGTATCCAGCCATTATTGGTGATAAGTATGGAGCACAAGAATTTAACATTATTGGATTAGTTGTATACCTTCTAAAAGATTTTAACTGATTCCATTTATTCTCTAAATAATACAGCTTTAAAAGTTTTGACTGATAAAACTGCATTATTCCTAGTGGTTTTTGTTTTTTTCTGCGAAAGTGACATGCCATAAAATGTTAAAAATTTTCAGTGAATTATACGATTTAGTATAAAGTTAAAATAAAAATTAAATTAACATGATGATTGCTATCAGTATAACTTTATGTTTTTTTCCTTCGGTTATGCTAAAATTAATACCAAGTTTTTTTATTAATTTTACCTATTAATATAGCTATTATGTCAAATATAAACACTCAAAAAAAAGTCGTTGTCGGTATGTCTGGTGGTGTCGATTCATCTGTGTCTGCTTATTTATTACAACAGCAAGGATACGATGTTGTTGGGTTATTCATGAAAAATTGGGAAGAGGACGACACAGAAGATTATTGCTCAGCCGCCGTTGACTTGGCCGATGCGCAAGCAGTTTGTGACAAATTAAATATAAAATTACATACAGTTAATTTTGCTGCCGAATATTGGGACAACGTATTTGAACATTTTTTATCTGAATATAAAGCAGGCCGAACGCCAAATCCTGATATTTTATGTAATAAAGAAATAAAATTTAAAGCTTTTTTAGAATATGCGGCCGAAGATCTTGGCGCAGACTTTATTGCCACCGGGCATTACGTCCGTAAACGCGAAACAAACGGAAAAGTTGAATTATTGCGAGGTATAGACACCAACAAAGATCAAAGTTACTTTCTTTATACTTTGAGTGAAACACAAGTAAGCCAAAGCCTATTTCCTATTGGTGAGCTTGAAAAACCACAAGTGCGAAAAATTGCACAACAGCTTGGTTTAGCAACCGCAGCTAAAAAAGACTCAACAGGCATCTGCTTTATTGGTGAACGTAAATTTAGTGACTTTTTAGCACGATATTTACCCGCTCAAGCAGGTAACATTCGTACCGTTGATGGTGAAATTATCGGCCAGCATCAAGGCTTGATGTATCATACATTAGGACAACGTAAAGGATTGGGTATTGGTGGTTTAAAACAGGCCAATGACACACCATGGTATGTGGTTGACAAAGATTTGACTAATAACGAATTAATTGTAGCACAAGGTCATGATCACCCTACACTATTTTCAAACGGATTAATCGCTCAACAACTACATTGGGTTGACCGTAAAGTAGTAACAGAGCCATTTAGCTGCACAGTAAAAACACGCTATCGTCAACATGATATAGCTTGCCAAGTGATGCCATTAGCAGATGACAAAATCAAAGTCATATTTGATAATCCCGTTGCGGCTGTTACGCCTGGCCAATCCGCAGTCTTTTATCAAAACGAGGTTTGCTTAGGTGGTGGCATTATTGAAGAACAAATAAAAAGCTGTAAGGAGTACTAAATTGAATAATAAATACCATCATATTGCCATTGCCCTTGCTGGTGCGACACAAAGTGCTATATTAGTACCCCAATTAGCTAATACCGGTGTTTGTAGTGCTACTCTTTATGAACAAGCAATAAAAAGTATATTTAAAACCTCGCCAAAAACAACGGACGATGTTTATGATGGTATTAAAAATGTTAAAACAGGGTTACAAACGCTAATACAACTATTATCGTCAGGACAAAAAGAACAAACTCAAATTATTCGTTACTTGTTTGGCGCTCTTAGTATTACAAGTAAATTATTAAAAAATAAAGACGCATTAGATAAGATAGACCAACGATTAAAACGCATTTCAGGACTTTATTCTGATATGAGTGAGCAAACCGTTAGCATCAATGTTGATGATCTGTCCTATTCATTAGCCGGAATTTATTCTGATATCATCAGCCCAATATCAACAAAAATAAAAGTTATTGGCAAAATCGAATTTTTACAAAACACATTGGTACAAGCAAAAGTAAGAACAGCTCTTTTGGGATGTGTTCGATCGGCTATTTTATGGTACCAAGTTGGTGGAAATCGTTTTCAGTTTCTTTTTTGCCGTAAACGCATTTGCAAAGCAGCACAAGAACTATTAGACCAAATTAATTGCGCAAACTAATTTGCACTTTATAACTGATATTTCAAATATTGTAACGGAGTAAAACCGATGGAATTATCTGCACTCACTGCCCTTTCGCCAATTGACGGGCGTTATGGTGACAAAACCACAGAATTACGCACTATTTTTAGCGAATATGGTTTATTAAAATACCGTGTTCAAGTCGAGGTTAGTTGGTTAAAAAAATTAGCTTTACAAGCAGATATTTTAGAGGTTCCAACATTAAGTCAATCAGCTATTAATCATCTTAATCAAATTGTAGAGCAATTTAGTGAGCAAGATGCAAATCGTATTAAAGAAATCGAAAAAACCACTAATCACGATGTTAAAGCTGTAGAATATTTTTTAAAAGAAAAAGTTAGCACTCACGAAGAATTACACGCCATTAATGAGTTTATCCATTTTGCTTGCACATCAGAAGACATTAACAACTTATCTTATGCATTAATGCTAAAAACAGCTAGAGAAACTGTCTTAGTGCCATATTGGAATAAACTCATTGATAAAATCACCTCACAAGCTATCGCTTATCGTGATTTACCACTACTATCAAGAACACATGGTCAACCTGCTACTCCATCAACCATAGGTAAAGAGTTTGCTAATGTAGCTTACCGCTTAAAGCGCCAATTACAACAACTAAAATCGGTTGAAATACTAGGTAAGATTAATGGCGCAACGGGAAATTATAATGCACATATGGTTGCTTATCCGCAAGTGAACTGGCATAAATTTAGTGAAGATTTTGTTAGCTCGCTAGGACTAAAATGGAATCCTTATACCACCCAAATTGAACCGCATGACTATATTGCCGAATTCTTTGATTGTGTAGCACGCTTTAATACCATAATGATAGACTTTGATCGAGATATTTGGGGATATATTTCACTAAATCACTTTAAACAAAAAACTGTTGCTGGCGAGATCGGATCTTCAACTATGCCACATAAAGTTAATCCTATCGACTTCGAAAATTCAGAAGGCAACTTAGGGATTGCCAACGCAATAATGAACCATTTAGGTAGCAAATTACCTATTTCCCGCTGGCAACGTGATTTAACCGATTCTACAGTGTTGCGTAATCTAGGTGTAGGTATTGGTTATGCCATTATAGCTTATCAATCAACCCTAAAAGGATTAAACAAACTCGAAGTCAACCAAGACCACTTACTTGAAGAACTTAATCGCAACTGGGAAGTATTAGCCGAGCCAATTCAAACAGTAATGCGCCGTTATGGTATCGAAAAACCTTACGAAAAATTAAAAGAATTAACTCGAGGCAAACGAGTTGATGCAAAAGGTATGCAAGAATTTATTGACTCATTAGATCTGCCCGAAACAGAAAAAACACGATTAAAACAATTAACACCAGCTAACTATATTGGTTATGCAGTTAGTTTTGTTGATAATTTAGATTAATCACTTAAATTCAATTAGCCAGATACATTTTACACTCTATCTGGCTATATTAATTTTTAATTGATTGTATTAACTAAATCGATATACAAATTGTGTAATAAAAATAAATCATTTAAGCAAAAATAAAACGGAAAACCCCATTGAACATTCGCATTGCAACACGAAAAAGTCCTTTAGCGCTATGGCAAGCTAATTTTGTTAAGCAACAACTGCTAGCAGCTCACCCCAATTTAACTGTGGAGTTAATTCCCATGGTCACTAAAGGTGACATATTGCTGGATAGTCCCTTATCAAAAATTGGTGGTAAAGGGCTGTTTGTTAAACAGCTTGAACAAGCCATATTGAATAACGAAGCCGATATTGCAGTTCATTCAATAAAAGATATTCCTACTGAGTTTCCAAAGGGACTAACACTAGCTACCATTTGCAAGCGAGGCGATGTTCGTGATGCATTTATTTCAAATAAATATTCAAGCATAGATGAGCTTCCCGATGATGCCGTTATTGGAACATCAAGTCTACGACGCCAATGCCAGTTAAGAGCTAAATATCCACACCTACAAATTAAAGATCTTCGAGGCAATATAGGTACTCGCCTAGCTAAACTTGATGATCAAGAATATGATGCAATCATTTTAGCTTCTGTTGGTTTAAAACGCCTAAAATTAGAAAATAGAATAAAACAATATATTGATACGGTCTTAATTTTACCTGCTGTTGGTCAAGGTGCAATTGGAATTGAAACTCGAACAGATGATAAAAAAATATTAGAGATTCTTTCAGTACTCGATGATAAAAATAGCCGAATTTGTATTCAAGCAGAAAGAGCAATGAACAAAGCCTTACAAGGTGGTTGCCAAGTGCCTATTGCCTGTTATAGCCAACTATGCAATGATATTTTAACTTTACAAGGATTTGTTGGGAGTGTTGATGGAATGCAAATAATTAAAACTCAATTACAAGGCCCTGCAAGCCAAGCAGAACAATTGGGGCACAATCTAGCAATACAACTATTAAGCCTAGGCGCTGATAAAATATTACAGGAATTAAATTGCAAATGATTTATGTAACAAGACCCTCGCCAGAAGGTGAGGAGCTAGCTAAACAATTAAACCTTGCCAATTTATCAGCAACTCACCTTCCTTTATTTGATATTTTACCCGGAGCTGAACTGGTTGATTTAGAGCAACAACTTAATCACCTCTTGCCGTCAGATATTGTAATTGCACTATCGCCACAAGTTATTCACTCCATCAAAATTCATTTGCCAAATTTATCCTTTCCAGCAAATAGACACTATTTTGCAATTGGTAAAAAAACAGCAGAATTATTAAGCAAACTAACCACAACCAGAGTTAATTATCCTAAACAAGAAAATAGTGAAGGTTTATTAGGCTTGCTAAAAAGTACAATACTAACACATCGTACTGTCCTCATTTTACGGGGTAATTCAGGAAGAAATTTATTGACTAACACATTAATAACCCAACAAGCTCAGGTCAAAATACTAGAATGCTATTACCGCAAACCAATAACCTATTGTGACAATATTTTAGCTAACAATATAAAAAATCAAATCATTATTATTACCAGTGTTGAACACTTAATGCGACTTGAAATTTATTGTCAAATACAACACAAACAACAAGCAAAACTCATTGTTACTAGTGGACGAATTTTTAAAAAAGCACAACAGTTAAATTGGCAAAACATTTTGCAAATAGCTGGAGCAAATAATCAAATTTTATTTAAAACAATGCTAACTCTATGTCATAATGCCAACATCAATTTCGAATAAATCTAAATGAGGTTATTTTATGCCGTTAAAATATTATGGTGCCAATGCAACACTTTCAACAATAAGCACAACTTCATTTAGTCAACCAACAATAACAGTGATTGAAAATGAAGCGAATGAAATTATGAAAAAAGATAAAAAAGAGCAAACAACCACTCAACAAAGTCCTGCAATAGAATCGAAAGCTCAAACCCAAAACATTAATAGTAGTAACCGCAATAACACAGGCAAAGCAACAGTTTCAAAATTATCGATAATAGCTATAGTATTAACCGCTTGCTTAGGTGGTCTCGGTTTTTATTATGGCCAACAGCAATTTGCAAAACAGCAAAAGACTATTTCAACATTACAAACGGAACTGGCCAATTTAAAACAAACAACCAAGCAGAGCATCACAAATGATTTACACGATAGTATAGATGATGCTGTTAACAAACAAAATCAGCAGTTCAGCAAATTAGAACAGCGAGTAGAACGTCAACTCGGTGATCAGCAAAAAGTACAACAACAATTAAGCTATCAAGTAAATGACACCTTAAAGCTAAACGAAAAAAGTTTACAAAACATCAACGAACGTTTAGCCGCTATGTCAACCACAGATCATAAAGTCTGGTTGATTTCACAAGCAAATTATTTAGTTCATTTAGCAGGGCGTAAAATTTGGAATGACCAAGATTACACATCAGCACGACTATTACTTAAAAGTGCCAACGAAAGCCTAGTTCAAGCTGATGACCCTAGCCTATTACCAGCACGTCAAGCAATTAGTAAAGATATAAACTCACTTGCTCAAGTCAGTTTTGTTGATACAGATGGTATTATTATTAATTTAATTGGGCTATCAGATGCCCTTACCGAATTACCTTTAGTTGGCAATTATCAAGAAATTGACCTTGGTATGACACAATATAACGAAGACTCAGCCAATAAAAATGATACCCAAGCAGTTCAAGTCGAAAACATTAACACAGATAACAATCAACAAGAGCATACAAAAGAAGTAACATCGTCAGTCAGCGACTGGTCTAGCAATTTATTAAGTAGTGCAAAGACTTTTATGGATAAATTTATCACCATTGAAAAGCTCGATAATAAAGATAACAACTTCAAAGAATGCTTACAACAAGCAGGTCAAGATGAAAAACAAATCGTCCACTGCCAAATATTAAAAACGCCATTGAGCATAGAACAATCGCTTTACCTGCGTGAAAACATCCGTTTTCGTCTATTAATTGCCGCACAAGCAGTGCCAAGACATCAAGACTTAATTTACCAACGCGCACTTAGTGACGCTGCAACTTGGGTTAATGCTTATTTTGATGGTAACGCACCAAGTGTTAAAGCATTTATTAATGAGCTTGATAATTTACAAAATCAGTCAATCAGCAATCAAAATGTGCCTGAAAACCTAACTAGTATCAGCGAACTTGAAAAACTAATGCAAACTCGCGTTCGTTCAATGTTGGCAAAATAGGAGAATAATCATGATAAAAATATTAATTATTTTCTTAGCGCTAGTAGGTGGATTTTTCCTTGGTCCGTTATTACAAGGCCATCAAGGCTCAGCAGTATTTGAATTTGTAAATTACCGTGTCAGCATGTCATTTAATTCATTTATGATAATTGAATTAATTGGCCTGCTTTGCCTTTATTTAATTTATTGTATTTTCAATAAAATATTTAACTCTAAAACAGCCCTAGGAAACTGGTTACGTTTAAAATCACCTAAAAAATCGATAAAACGCCTTGAACAAGCACAAATTTTATTATTAGAGGGTAATTATCAGCGAGCAGCAAAACTCTTTACAAAAAGTGCTAAAGGGGCAAAAAACACCACGTTATCGTATTTACTTGCTGCACAAACACAAATTGACAACAATGAATTAATTCAAGCCAACCAATCGTTAGAACAAGCGGCTAGAACCTGTCAATCTAAAGAGATGTTTGCCTTTCAATTAGTACAAATTCGATTACAACTAAAAAACCATGAATACGCAGCTGCACGTATTGTGCTAGAGCAACTACTAAACGAAAAACCGCGTAACGTTGAAGTACTCCGATTAGCCGATCAACTTTATTACGAAACTGGCGATTACCAAGCTGTTATCGATCTATTACCAGCAATGTATAAAGCTAAAGCTTATAATGAATCGCAATTAGATCAATTTAAACAAGTAGCTTATATTGCCCGAATCAAACAATTATCGACCGATAGTGATGCTCAAGCATTGACAAAATGGTGGCATTCTCAACCACGGGCTATATTGAACAATATGACATATCAAAAAGCGATGGCAACCTATCTTACTCAAATAGGCCAAAATAGCGAAGCTGAAAAACTATTAAAATCGATTAGTAAACTCGAACAAAAAGAAAGAACTTAATAAAACTATAAAAAACAGGGCAATGCTCTGTCATATTAATGACAAAGAACTCGCTTTTTGGCGGGTTCATTGATCTAATAGAGAGGAGTCCATTATTAAAAGTAACTCTTCTATGCTAAAAAAAACAACTCCAGCGACACCAGAAAAAATAGAGCAAATCTCGTTAGATGCGCTTGTCCCTCAAAATCACCTTGTTCGTAAAATAGCTAAAGTCATTGTGGAATGGCAACACATTTTCAAACAAAAAAATTAAGGGGTAAGTGTTTTTTAAATTCAACATGAGGCAAGTAGCCTAACGAAGAATGTAATGGTTTATGATTATTGTAGCAAATCAAACTTAATCTGATATATTGTAGTAGCTCAAACTTAATCTGACAGACACATATTACTCATCAGCTTTCATTTTAACAAAATGCGTGTCCGATGAGCAAAATAAATTCTCCAATTGCTTTTCCTTAACCAACCCCTTTGCATCATTCCATGTTTGCCATGGTGTCTTCCCATAACAATATTTTCCAGAATGCGCTCTTTCTCGATTGTAAAATTCAAGCCATTGTTCAATATCGTTTTGTATTTCACTCAATTGCGTGTAAATCTTACGTCGAAATAAAATATCATAACATTCTGTTTTCATCGTCTTATGGAATCGCTCACAAATACCGTTAGTTTGTGGGCTGTAGGCTTTGGTCTTGGTGTGTTCAATATCTT
>NZ_FMBA01000084.1 GCF_900094935.1 Gilliamella intestini | reverse complement strand
GAATTATGCCTGTATGGTATCACTGACATTTATGTTAATGTGGCTGCCAATGTATTGTTGAGTAATTTATGTACAGCAAAGATCAACAGCCCCTATTTATAAAGAAAAAATTTTAGAATCAGCTGCTTTTTCACAGTATTACTATATTGATAAAAATTTTGAGAATATTTGGTTGTTAAATAATGTTGATAGTGACGAAACGCAAAATATTGAAAAATGGAGACATTATAAAATAGATAATAGTGGGCACTTCAAGCTATTGGAATCGATTTCGTGTAAAAATCGTGATAGGCAAGGAGTCGTAAAATGTCACAATGATTAAGAATAAAATGATCAAATTAGATTTAGAAATTACACCCCAGCGATGTGGGCATTACATCAAATTTTAACTGAAACACTGAGGTATTCAACTCAGGATAAAGAAACACTACTTGCTTTTACTGATAACTATTTAAAGGAAGGATTACGCAGAAGCTAAACAGCGGAGGATATATTTAGTTATTACAATGTGGTTCCTGTTGAATCATCTTCTCCCAAAAAAGATGTAAGAAATCTTCAGGTTTTAAGAGCTTCAAATAAAACTAAACGTAAAGTTCTCGTTGAGTTAGGATTTATTACATCACCTAAAGATGCAAAAGCTTTATTTTCAAATATTGATCTAATTGCTCAACAATTATATGAAGGATTATTAAAAAATTTTATTAAAAGGTTGCATAATGAAAAAAATAATTATTTTACTGACCATCTCTTTATTTATTGTCTGTCATTCTTTTGCTAACTCTGTAAAGGAAAATTTTAATCCTTACGCTATATCATCAATAATATCAAGTTATTCAAATACTCCTTTTTGTTATTCATTTCTTATTGATTATTATCCAAATGGTCAAGTAAAAGAAAAAGGTTGTCAAGGACATTATAATGCGACTGGTATTTTTGTGGGTAATTGGTATGAATATGATTTATTGGGTATGCTTGTTCGTACTAGGTATTATCATCCTGATGAGTTTGGTAAGGATTATAAAATTATTATAACCTATGATAAAAATGGTAAAGTTATAACAAAAAAAATATTTAATTATGGCGAAGTATATGAATCAGAGGAAGTGGAACTTAATGAAATACCTAAATAAGAAACTCGCACTTATAATAATGTTATCGTCTATACTATGGAGCTCAAATAGTGTAATGGCTGACACTAATAACGAAAGTAATTTAATTATACAAGCAGAAAATGGGGATAAGATTGCCCAATATTCCTTGGCTAATCTACTTTTATCGCAGAATGTTAATAAAAAATATGATGATAAAATTTTTTATTGGTATCAACAATCTGCGCAACAAGGATATGCAGAAGCTCAGTTTGCTTTAGCTATTATTTATGAAGAAAAGGATAATAATGAACAAGCCATTATCTGGTTAGAAAAAGCAGCCAAACAAAATCATGTACAATCTCAATACTCTTTAGGGGTTAATTACAGATTTGGATTTTGGGGAGTTAAACTGGATCATTCGAAAGCATTATATTGGCTAACAAAAGCGGCTAAACAAGGTTATACAGCTGCTCAAGTTGAGTTGGGTAATTTATATTTAACAAGTAGTGAAAATACAGATTATAAAAAAGGAATTAATTGGTATAAAAAAGCTGCCGAATCAAATAACCCTTTTGCGCAACTTAATTTAGGAATAATTGAAAAAGCGCAATCAAATTATAAAATCGCACTGTTATGGTTTGAACGTGCATGTAAAAATAATCTAACTGATGGTTGTCAACTAGCATCTGAAATGATTGCAAAAAAACAACAATAAATCTTGCAAGAAAACATTCGCAAGCCTCAGAAAAAGCACCAACTGACACCAAAACCTTATACTAAAGGAACTACTATTGGCATTGGAGGATTTAAGAATTCAACTGTAGTAAAAATGATAAATAATCCGAAAGGATCTTATGCTTATAATTCATTAGAGGAAGCATGGTTATCTTGGAGTAACTCCCAAGGAAAATTTAATCAAGGCGTTAATAATCGAAGACGTTCGGAATATTATTTATTTAAAAATAATAAATATACTACATATAGTCATTTGGACGGAGAATATAAAGAAATATGAAAATAATTTTCATTATAATGCCATTACTATCTTTTGTTTGTTTAGCTAATGATTTTAATCATTCTTGTCTGTATACAACTAAATATAATTCTTTAAAATATAATATTAAAATATCCTATTGTTGCGAAGAGGGGGAATTAGACTGTAAAAATGTTTATTATGAAGGAACGAGAAAGAAGGATCAGCTATATATATTTTTAAAAGGGGAAACTATAAATCATTATTCATCTCATCGCTTATTAGGGTATCAATTTCAAAACAATGATTATTATTACATTATTCGAGATAATCAATTAAGTATATATAAAAATAACAAGTTATTACAGAATCAGGAGCTAGAAGAATTAGATGATTAATGTAAATTAAATATTATTCAATAATATGCAATTAGTAAAAATATCAATATTATTTTTTTATTTTCTAACGACACACTCATATGGAAGTATAGAATTTAATAAAATAAAACAATCAATTTATCATTGTTTTGATAATAGTTCTGATTGTCAACAAATTAAAGTACCCATAGAGTTGAATGATGAAATTGATGAGTCAATCTTATCAATTGACAAATTTTTGGGTCAAAATTATTTATTGATGACATTAAAATATAATTCTACACCTAATAAGTGTTATTCGCTTTATGAAATAAAAAATCATATTATTCAAACTAAAGAGAAACAAATTTTAAGCGATGGTTCTCAGTTATGTGATTATAAGAAAACCAATGATCAATTAATTAATCGTTTTCTTGATGGTGGGAAGTGGTATGAAAAACTTTATAAAGAAAAGGAGAAATATTATCAAATAATATTAGAAGATCAATGTATTGGTTGTGATATGGTGCAGCGTAAAATTTATAATAAAAATTTAAATTATTTATTGGTGACAAATGAGCATAATCTTTTTGATAGAAAACCAATAATTAAAAAGATAGCTGTTAAACAGGCTTATTTATATGATGATGCTTTGGAAAAATCAAAAACTAAAATGTATTTAATTGAAGATGACAAGGTAGAACTATTACAGCACCGAGACGATTTTTATCAAATTCGATATTTAACTAGAACCCAGAAGTTAATTGTTAAATGGGTTCATTCGTCGGCTTTACAGTACATTAATTTAACTATGCAAGAATAATATCTGAATAAATCAAAAAGTGTTATGGTGGGATGATGCTGCTAAAGGCTTAGCCAAGCTAAACCAATAAAACGACACGCCCCCAGAAAATGGCGAGCCAATGGATACCACAACCACCCTAGCAGAAACTGCCCCAACAGCCACCCTTAGTGCTGATGGTAAGGCGTAGTTTATTCATCCTATAGAGATATTTAATTTTGTTCCATGGAACGATTTGATAGATCGTTGAAATTTTACTTACCAAATACGAAAGTGAACATAAAAATTTTAAAGCAAATGAGAAGGATGTTGTAACTACCCCCTAAAATAGTACAGCAAAAAGTAGAAAATTCTCTATGATAAAAGAAAAGGGGATTTAATTATGAAAAAAATGACTGAACATCAAATTGTCGCTATTTTAAAAGAAGCTGA
>NZ_FMBA01000059.1 GCF_900094935.1 Gilliamella intestini | reverse complement strand
TGACTATCACATATTTTAATAAATGGAAAACAGAGAAGTCTAAATTCATCACGAAACGGTATAGAATCCTGAATATTTTTTACAAAAATAGCGCCTAAAAAGTAAACTGACTATTACATATTGTTTTGCAAATTATGGTAAACAACGCGCGTCATTCCTACGAATACTTAAGTTGCTGTCACTTGACACATCTTAACCAGCAGCGCTCAACTGCTGGTAATGAATTAACCAATATTCTATCTAAATCAAACAAAATACCTTTAGCTTTTATATCACAATTTACCAGCACTACCACAAATACGAATTTTATCTTCGATAATTTTTGCCATAGCTAATTTAGCTGGTTGCATATAATGCCTTGGATCATTTGCATCAGGGTTGATTTTAAAATCTTGTTTTAACGCATCTGAAAAAGCAATTTTTAATTCAGTTGCCACATTTACTTTGCAAATACCCAATGAAATCGATTTTTTCACCATTGCATCAGGTATACCTGATGCACCATGTAACACCAGTGGAATATCAACTTTATCTCGTATTTTGGCTAATCGTTCAAAATCGAGTTTAGGCTCACCTTTGTACATACCATGAGCTGAACCAATAGCTACCGCAAGTGAATCTATTCCTGTGCGTTCGACATACTCTTTTGCCGCACTGGGATCTGTAAAAGCACTATCTTTGTTATCGACAATAAGATCGTCTTCTTGCCCGCCAAGCCGCCCTAATTCAGCTTCAACACTAGCGTTAAACTTATGGCTAAATTCAACCATTTTACGCACAATGTTAATATTTTCTTCAAATGGATGATGTGAAGCATCGATCATAATTGAACGAATACCCGCTTCAATTTTAGCTTGAATATCTTTGATATCTTCATGGTGATCAAGGTGTAGAGCAAAAGGAAAATGCTTGGTTTGTGCAGCTGTTTTACAAATATTAATTAAATACTCTGTACCTGCATAGCGATAAGTGCTAGGTGTAGCTGCCAATATTACCGGTGATTGCATCTGTTTAGCGGTATCAATTACGACTTGGATAGTTTCAAGATTATGTATATTAAATGCCGGAACAGCATAATTTTCACGTTGTGCTTTTTTTAACATTTCTTGACTGGAAATAAGGTACATAATAACTCCTTAATTAACATAAATTTTTAATTAATTTGGGTAACTCTAACTTGTTGATAATATTCATTATAATTACGCATATCGACAAAACCAGTTTGTGACTCCATCGCATTTAACATGCCCATTGTCATCGCCCGTTTAAGCATGACTTCTATCGGTTCGTTTTCATAAATACTAACGGCAAGTCCAGCTAAAGTGACATCTCCCGATCCAACAGGATTAACCACGTTAATTTTAGGAATTGAAACTTGGTAATAGTTGTGATGACAGCGAGCAAAAGCGCCATTTTTACCTAATGAGATGATGATAAAAGCAATATCATTCAGTAAAGGATGATTAACGGCTTTAACTAATGAAGCTACATCATTTGGATCGATATCCATTTGAATAATATGCTGTAGTTCATCTTTATTGGGTTTGATTAAAAAAGGTTTATTTTTAGAAACGAGTGTTTCTAATAACATTTTACCTGATGAGTCTAGCAATACTGGGATCTGATACTTATTTGCCTTTTCAATTAATTGAGTATAAAAACCGACTGGAAATCCTTGTGGCAATGACCCTGAAATAGTAATAACCTGCGCTTGACTAAGCAAATTCTGGTAATGTTCTAAAAAGACATTGACATCATAATTATCTAATACTGGCCCTGACTCTAGGATTTCAGTTTGGTTTCCCTCATGTAAAATGGCAATACAGTTTCTTGATTCATGTTGGGTGATATAAAAGTCGTAATTAATATTATCTTTATCTAATTGTTTTTGAATATACTCGCCCGTTGTTCCACCAATAATGCCTGATGCAAGAACGGGAATACCTGAGTATTTAATGCCTCGAGTTACATTAAGTCCTTTACCTCCTGCGGTTTTTTTTACCTCTGAGACTCGATTAATATCATTAATCGCTAATTTATTTAATGGATACGATATATCCACCGAAGGGTTCATCGTAATTGTTAATATCATATTCTCTCCTACGCATTGATATCGTTGGGAGAAATAACAGGTTTAAATGATCACTATCATTAAATCGACTTGGCTAGAAGTAAAAACTTTTATCGTTTAGGGTATCGAACCTAAACGAGTAATGGTTTTTAATATTTATGACCAATTAAGATATAAAAAACACACGAGTGTAAGCACAAATATTAAACCGCTATTAATTTAATACCCTTTGCCACAAATTCTTGTTTACAGCTACTGTCAACATCAGTATCGGTAATAATGGTATTGAGTTGGCTAAGTGGTAACACAACATTAATACCATTACGACCAAATTTAGACGAATCAAGTACAGCAATCACATTCTTAGCGGCATTAGCCATAACACTGCTGATAGTATAACCTTCGTTAAACGTTGTTATTCCTCTTTCTGCATCGATTCCATCTGCACCAACAAACAAAATATCAGCAGAAATGCCAGCTAACGATTGCTCAGCAATTTTTCCATGAAAAGAACGCGTTTTATGTCTAAGTGTACCACCACACATAAATAGCATAATGTCACTATTGTCTGATAATATAAATGCAGAAGTAAGACTATTGGTAATCACAGTAATATGCTTCAATTTTACCAGTTCTTCTGCTATCAACATGGTAGTACTACCACTATCTAAAATAATAGTGTCACCTTCTTTAACATGTTTAACCGCTTCAATTGCAATACGTTTTTTAGCTTCTATAAATCGCTGATAACGTTCTTCTAATTGCAGCTCTTTAAATGATTTTAAGTCACCGTTATTCATGATTTTGGTTGCTCCACCATGAAATCGTGTTAGCACTCCTTGTTTTTCTAGCAATCTCAGATCGGTTCTGGTTGTGACCTCCGAAACATTAAACTGTTCCGACAAATCAGAAACTAATACCGTTCCTTTCATATTAAGAAGTTCTACTATCTGTTGGCGTCTTTCACTTGCATTCATAATATTTCCTTTTTCGAAAATTTTTTAGCAGTGTATAACAAACAGAATCAAAAGATAAGGTTTCATTTTCAATCGCTGACTTAAATCAAAATAATTACATACAATTTAATAAAATTTTGCCATTCATAGGGCGACCATTTAAGGCAGTCACTTGTTTAATAAATGAATCAAAGTCACCCATGCTAGCAATCAGCTCATCAAGTTTAATTTTTCCATCCATAAAGTACTGACTCACTAATTGCCACTCTTTACCTGGCCATGGCGCTGAATAGTTCATCCAGCTGCCTAAAATTTGTAACTCTTTTCGTAAAATCAGTCCGAATGTTTTTTCTGGAAGTGTAATATCATGATGAAGTGTACCTACCAAGGCTATCTTCGCTCTAGGGCCTGCAATTTCAATGGCTAAGTTGACCGTAACGGGTGAACCCGCCGTTTCTAATACAATTTGATCAAAGCGAGATGAAGATAAAGCTTGGTAAATCGCATCGGTGCTAAGATCTTGAGAATGATATACCACATCAGCGCCTAGTTGTTTGGCTAAATCGAGACGCTGCTGGTTAATATCAAGCACCGCAACTGATTTTGCCCCCATTGCCTTGGCACATTGCATAGCAAGTAATCCGATTGTGCCACCACCAACGATGACAACATTTTTGCCCTCACATCCATCGGCCAATAACAAAGCATGCATTCCAACAGTCATTGGTTCAAAAAATGCACCCTCAAGCGGGCTGATACCTTTAGGTAATTTAAATGCATTTTTCTTATCTAATACAATATACTCCGCAAAGCCACCGGCTATCCTTGAACCCACAAAAGTGTAATGTTTACAAAGTGAATAGTAATGCTTTTGACATTCATCACATTTGAAGCATGGCAATAATGGTACGCAACAGATTAAATCGCCATTGTCGAACTCAGTCACGCCATACCCCGTATCCACTACGGTACCACTAAATTCATGACCAAGTGTAATCGGGTAAAAATGAGCATCATGGTGAAATATACGCGGAATATCTGAACCACATAATCCACAATAAGCCACTTTAACTAAAATTTGATCTGGAGATGTTATTTTGGGCATTTCTATATTTTGTATAGATAAAGCTCCCTCTTCATTGACAACAACCGCTTTCATGTTATTTTCCTTTATTGGTAAACAAATTACGTTGATGTATTGCTTTCACTCGTTACTGAGTGAAAGCTTTCCGATTGATTTTGGTGATGACTGTTTTGGGATTATTTTATTACTCCATCTTCTTGATCTAATGGTTGATTTTTCAGAAATAACTGGTATTTTTGGGTGCGTTTCCATGTCAAAAATAAGCAGAAAAGGTAAAACAATCCAATAAGGGAAAAACCAATAGGTTGTTTCAAGTTGACCAACTGAACCATAAGATAAGTAATGGGTGACCCACCTTGATCCATTGCACCAACTGAAACGCCATTATTCGTAGTCATCGTGCCTGCATTAATGGCTAGTTGAGTAGTCAATGGAACCATTTGGGTGGCAATCCAAAGCGTAATGGCGATAATGATAGAACCAGAAATAATGATTCTAAACAGGTTACCTTGATGAACCGCTACCCCCATTGCGATAAAAAAGCCAATAGTTGCCAGATCACCAAAAGGTAAAACTTCATTACCAGGTAGGATGATGGAGATAAAAATACTTAATGGAATAAAAATTAAACTCGCTGATACTACCGTTGAATGCCCTAATAACAATGCTGGATCTAAACCAATAAGAAAATCTTGCCCACCAAATTTTGATTGTAAATGTTTGCGTGCTTGTTTAGATATTGGGGTTAAACCATCCATAATTGGTTTTATCACTCTTGGCATTAACAGCATTACCGCAGCGGTTTGAATTGCAAGTTGTAAGGTTTGCTTGACACCATAACCTGCTAATAAACCTAGTAAAATGCCCATAAATAAACCTACGGTAACAGGCTCACCAAACGCACCAAATCTTTTTTGCATATCAACAGCATTAAAATTAATTTTATTAATGCCTGGTATTTTTTCGATAACAGTATCAACAAATACCGCTATCGGGCCACAATATGCCGAAGTTCCATGTGGTACAGCAATACCATCAAGCTCAAAAAAATCTTTGGTATCTTTAGCAAACCAATCACCCAGTTTATAAGCAATAATGGCATGAACAATAACCCCTACAATACCAAGCCAGTAAGAGCCTGTTGCAATGTAAACAAGCGCACCGGTAAATGTCATGTGCCATATATTCCAAATATCAACATTAACAACCCTAGTTAATCTTAAAACTAACATAATAATATTTACTGCAATAGCGATAGGAATGGCAACTAAAGCAATTTGTGAAGCCCAAGTCATAGGCGCTGCACCAGGCCAACCAACATCGATAACATTTAGACTAATATCAAATCTTTCAGCCATCGCTTGAGCAGCAGGCCCAACAGAACTGGTTAACAAATCAACAACTAATCCTATACCAACAAACCCTATTCCTATATGAATTCCAGCTTTTAGTGCATCACCCAACTTCATTCTTAAAGCTAATGAAAACAAGATAATCACAATGGGCAACATCACTGATGGACCAAGATCCAAAATGTACTGCATAATTTCAGTAAACATATTTTTATCCTTTTAAAATAGATAATATTCTTGCTTTTAACTGCTCAATTCCAACGCCAGATACAAATGGCATACCATGCACAATCGGAATATCACCAAATGTTTGATCCATCTTTGCTGTAGTACAAATCAGGTCGGCATCATCAATAAAGGTACTAATTTCATTAATCCGACACTGCACTAGATCAAGCTCAATATTATTTTCATTACATAACTCTTTTATCTCGTCAGCTGCTAAAGTTGATGTTGCAACTGCACCACCACATGCAACAATAATCTTTTTTTTCATAATTCCTCCTAAACAAGTTATTGATTAAATATCACTTTATTAAAATGTTCGGCAATTGCATCTTGCGGGCTATTTAATAAAAAATGATAAAATTCTTTATTTTGTAGACTTGTAAAAAGTGTTTTTAAAAGTGTTAGCTGATCTGTTGGTGAAGTAACAACCAATGAAATAATTAATGAAACTTCAACAGTTCCATCATCATCTGCTCGTTGGAATAAAACAGGAGACTGAGAGCGAAGAATAAAGACCGCAGGGCTATTTGCATGTTCTGCTTCACAATGTGGAATAGCTACAGCATAACCATCGAGTAAAATACCCGTTGGAAATGATGCTTCCCTATCAATCAAAGCTTTCAAATGGCTTTCTTTTACAATACCTTTTTGCTGTAATTGCTGACTCAGATAAGTTAGCAAATCTAAACTATTGTTAAAATTAACATTATCCTCAATAAGAAGCTGACATTCTCTCATTTTATTCTCCATTTTTTGTCTTTTTTATGTTACTTTTTAAATTACAACTTTCGAAAACAAAAATAATATCGAAAGATTAATTTCTTTCGAATGAAAAAACAAATAGGATTTTACTATTTTGTGATCGAAATCTATTTTTTTAATAAGCATCGTTTCTCAAATCGGTGTAAAAACACATTCCAACTGCAAATTATGATCAAGATCACAAAAATTACTTTTTTAGATTGCAATAAAAGATTAAAGTGACAGAATGTTACCCGTAACAAAATGTGAGTATATTAAGGATTAGCAATGAGTAAAAAAAGCAAACAAGTTTTTGTATTAATGGGAGTGTCGGGTTGTGGTAAATCAGCGGTGGCTAAACAAGTTGCTTATAATTTAGATGCTGCTTTTTTAGATGGTGATTTTTTACATCCTAAGTCTAATATTCTAAAAATGCGCAGTGGCACACCATTAAATGATGAAGATCGTATGCCTTGGCTTAGCTTAATCAGTAATGCCGCTTTTGCCATGAGTAATGTCAATGATGTATCGATTATTATTTGTTCGGCATTAAAAAAACACTATCGAGATATTATCCGTGGCGAGAATGAAAATGTTCATTTTATC
The DNA here is from genome assembly GCF_900094935.1 of Gilliamella intestini. Taxonomy (GTDB): domain Bacteria; phylum Pseudomonadota; class Gammaproteobacteria; order Enterobacterales; family Orbaceae; genus Gilliamella; species Gilliamella intestini. The sequence continues at coordinate 4,547 of NZ_FMBA01000059.1, read as the reverse complement.
TATTTAAAAGGCGATTACAATGTCATTGCCGAACGTTTAGCTAAACGCCAAGGTCACTACCAAAAAACTGGCATGCTTCAATCGCAATTTGACACTCTTGAAGAACCAACTACTGATGAAAACGATGTCTACAAAATAGACATTGCACAGCCATTAGTCAATGTTGTCAATGATACAGAGCAAGTCATTCGTTCCATATGTCATTGTGAATAATAGCAATAGAATAAAAAGAATAACATAACAAATGTCGAGGTTAATGTGAATCCAACTGTTCAAGCTGTAACAAAACGTATTATTGAGCGTTCAAAAGCAACGCGCGAGGCTTATTTACAAAAAATAGAACGAGCAATGCTCAATAAAGTAACTCGAGCCAGCTTACCTTGTAGCAACTTAGCTCACGGTTTTGCTGCTTGTTGTATTGATGATAAAAATGATCTAAAAAATATTCTAAAAAGCAATATTGGGATCATTAGCTCTTACAACGACATGCTTTCGGCACATAAACCTTATGAATATTATCCTGAACAAATCCGAAAAGTCCTCCACGAAGTGGGCGCGGTTGGGCAAATGGCGGGGGGAGTACCAGCAATGTGTGATGGCGTTACCCAAGGCGAGCCGGGAATGGAGCTGTCATTAATGAGCCGAGACATCATTGCCATGTCTGTTGCTGTTGGCCTTTCACACAATATGTTTGACGGCGCACTATATCTTGGCATTTGCGATAAAATTGTACCAGGTTTATTTATTGGTGCATTAACATTTGGTCACTTACCAGCTATTTTTGTACCTGCAGGACCAATGCCATCAGGCTTATCGAATAAAGAAAAAGTGCGTATCCGCCAGCTCTACTCAGAAGGTAAAGCCTCGCGTCAAGACTTACTTGAATCAGAATCGGCATCTTATCACACTAGTGGCACTTGCACTTTTTATGGTACAGCAAATAGTAACCAAATGGTTATTGAATTGATGGGGCTACATTTGCCTGGGACGGCTTTTGTTCATCCTGAAACGGCATTACGTTATGAATTAACCAATGCTGCTGCTAAACAAATTACTCGCCTAACCAACCAATCAGGTAACTATATGCCTGTGGGTAAAATGGTAGACGAAAAAGTCATCGTCAATGGCTTAGTTGCATTACTGGCAACAGGTGGATCAACCAATTTAACCATGCATATTGTAGCAATGGCAAAAGCGGCTGGAATTATTATTAATTGGGATGATATTTCAGATCTTTCAACTGTTGTACCACTACTTTGCCGAATTTATCCGAACGGTCCTGCTGATATTAACTATTTCCAAGCAGCAGGGGGAACTTCTTTACTGGTTCGAGAATTACTGGCTGGTGGCCTATTACATGAAGATGTTGAAACCGTTGCCGGTCATGGTCTTAGCCGTTACACCAAAGAACCAATTTTAGAAAATGGTAAATTAGTTTACCGTGAAGGTCCAACCAAATCATTAGACGAAAATGTCATCGCCTCGATTAAAAAACCATTTAACTCGCATGGTGGATTAAAAGTTATGTCAGGCAACCTAGGGCGAGCAGTAATGAAAACATCCGCTATTGAGCCTGAACATCAAATTATCGAAGCACCTGCGGTTGTTTTTAATAGCCAATATGATTTAGATGCTGATTATAAAGCAGGAAAATTAGATAAAGATTGTGTTGTCGTTGTACGCTATCAAGGGCCGAAAGCGATTGGCATGCCAGAATTGCATAAACTGATAACCCCACTAGGCGTGCTACAAGATAAAGGCTATAAAGTCGCCTTATTAACCGATGGTCGCTTATCAGGTGCTTCAGGTAAAGTTCCTGCTGCTATTCATGTCACACCAGAAGCTTATGATGGCGGTTTACTAAGTAAAGTTCAAGAAGGCGACATGATTCGTGTTAACGGCCAAACTGGCGAAATCACGTTACTTGTTGATGAAGTTGAATTAGCTAAACGTAAACCTTATCCTTTCGACTTAGCGGATTCACATCTTGGTTATGGGCGTGAACTATTTACCGTTATCCGAGAAAATTTAACTTCCGCAGAAGAAGGTGCAGTAAGCATTTAATACTAAAAATCTGCCGCATATTGCGGCAGAAACTAACCAATCAGTCTCGCGGTAGAAATTCTTCACGTAGTTTACAGTGCTTTGAGATGCACTGTAATAAATATCCATAAAAAAACACAATTAACACCCGATCACAAACAAGCGATAGAGTGCTGATATCATAAAGAAAAATAACTGTCACCAATTTAGCTAAAGGCGATAACAAAAACTATCCGAGCGAAATACTGCAAGTTGTTACCAAAAGTTTACCTTTACTTAAAAATCAAACGAAACAACAAACTAGAGAATATTTACCTTTTGTTATCAATATGATTTTTTGTGTTTTTTTACATAAACACAGTGCATCCCTGAAACTTTTTGACAAAATAGCACTGTATTTATTTGTTAGATAAATGTTTGTTTAGATAAACTGTATGATAACCGTCGTATTAATTAAAAATTCACCGAACGCGTCTGCACACAAACCAATAGGAAAGCCCAAAGCGTGATATGAACTTTGAATTGAGATATGGCATAATCAGCCAATATTTAGCGACTCAAAAGAGAGAAAACAAAAACTCAAACGCTTTATTAATTTTTATAGAACCATTAAACCGCATAAAGCAATTTTTGGGGAACTTCTAGTAAAATTTAAAAAGATTAAATTATGATCATTCTAAAAAATAATAATACAAAATTCAAACTAAATGTAGAAGGTTATTCTTATCCATTTTCCAGAGAATATTGGGATTCTAATTGGCTAAGTATAAATATTGAAATTAAAGATTTTCAAACCTCCCTTTTTTTTGATAAAAATGACAATTGCCTTTTAACAACAGAATTGGTTAATTTAAGAGAATGGTTTAGTAATTTGAAAAATAACAATTTTGATGAAACTGATGAAATTCATTTTATGGAACCTGCCTTATCTATTAAATTTAAAAATAATCAGCTTGAAATAGTTTTAAGGTATAAATTAAATCCTAAATATGAAGAGGATTTTGATTCGGAATATTCATTGTTCTATGTCGTTAATGAAAAAGAAATACAGGGTATTATTGCAGAACTAGATCGCTATATTAAAAAATATCCGGAAAAAGAAATATGAACTATTCAGAATTTAAAGGAAACTTAAAAAAATAACTAAAGATACTTTTTTAAAGTGTCTTGAAAACTTAAAAAAAGAAGAAATATGCGGATTTGGTTTATATACTGATGAATCGGTTATGAGCATTTCAATTTCCTGTAACACGATTACTCATTTAAAAGAATTACAGCAAGAGGAAAAAGACTACGATGAATACTTCAAATGGAGTATAAATGAATGGAAGTATGAAATGATAAACGAAATGCACTTTTCAAAAATTAATGAAGAACTATTAAATGAACATAATAAAATATCTAATAATCAAATATTATTTATAAAACATAAAGATACTATTTTTAAAATTGCAGTAGAAGTTTTGGAAGAACTAAAAGAAGAATCACTATTTAAAAATTTAAACAGTGAATTTGTATTAATGTTTGGTATAAGTGAATTTGATGATAAAGAAATCGAAAAAGTTTTTGCGAAAAGACTAAATGATGAAACTAAATTCATGGAATTTAAAAATTGGATTGATTCAGAAGAATAGTATCAAAGAATATTTCTCAGTAAAGAAATAGTAAGCCGAAAATTTACACAGTTAGGGAAAGTAACAGAAAGAACAGCAAAAAAATATATTGATGAAATCACTAGCAAATACGCCCCCGGTACGGTTATCAAAAACACCAAACGTAATGCGGAAGCCATTGCAAGAGCAGGAAAAAAATTAGACGGGCAAATGATTTTAGAAGTACCTAGACAAACAGAAAAAATTTCCAAAGAAGTTTTAGAGTATGCGGCTGAAAAGGGTGTAACAATAAGAGATGTATCAGGTAAAATATATAAATAAATCAAAATAAAGGAAATAAACTATGATAGTAAAGTATTTAGGATTTTTTATGCAAAAAATAAAAGATCAAACAAGTTCAGTAAGCAGATGGGACACATGGAATAATACCAAATTTAGAAATAAAGTAGAAAAAGGCAAGCTCACTTCCGAAGAAGTCGCTAAATATAACCACGAGCATTTATTGGGATATGAGTTTTGCGTATTACACTCCGAAAAATCACTTTACCCCTATTGTTACGTTACGATAGTGCCTAGAAACAAATATGTTGGCGTTCATTTTATCGATAATGAAGGAAGAACATATTTAAAATATCATTTTGGTGAAGTAAAAGAAGACCGCACCTTATTTTTAGAAGAAGTTTGGTTTACGCAATACATTGCAGGAAACAGCAGCGAAGACGAAGAGTACCGTATGCACTTTGCATTTGATCAGGACGGAAACTATGCTGCCCGAAAATATATCGATTCTAAGGGGAAATACGAAGATTACGAAGGCAATCAAAAACTCGACTTTTCAGGCTTATACGAAAAATATCCCGAATTTGGACAATACGAAGGCATAATCCAACT
>NZ_FMBA01000043.1 GCF_900094935.1 Gilliamella intestini | reverse complement strand
CACTTTTGGGCGCTATTTTTGTAAAAAATATTCAGGATTCTATACCGTTTCGTGATGAATTTAGACTTCTCTGTTTTCCATTTATTAAAATATGTAATAGTCATCGTATCAATCAAATATTCGCAAAACCTGTCAGCCCTTAAACGAATGGATAAATTGAAAGCGTAATACGTTCGTTAATTGAGAGGTTGCACAATCAGCAAATAATGAGCGATTCAAAGGTTAGAAAACAAAAGCTCAAACGCTTTATTAATTTTTATACCGTATAAAGCGATTTCAGGGAAAACGTCTTATGAGTTTTTTAGAGGATTATTTTAGTCATGAATTGTAAATAACTCGACGTTTTCCTACAAATTAGGCTTTTTTATATACATAAATTTATCGATTATTTTTTTCGAGCGAGGTATTGTATTGTTTTTTTTATAATGCTTAAAACGCTCGAAACTAAAATTACTAATAAATTATGATGCATTAGCCGCTTTTTTTGCTCGCTCAACAAACATCATCACAACAAAAGCAATGATCGTTAAGTAGATAATGAAAGCGCCATAAGTAGCAAACATATCAATTAGTGAGCGCCCTCGCATAGCAAAATCTCGGAAGAAGCGAAATAACCAAACTAATGGGAACGCATAGCTAACATAATAAGTCCATATCGGCATAATACCTACGGCCATTGTTGATCCCCCCATAATAAATCCTGGCGGTACTAGAAAGATCATTTTGCTTGCGCCTTCGCCCGGGTTGTTGGTTTTCCAAGATAGTAAAAAACCTAACCAACCAAATGCTAGCCCTGTCATAAATACACTTGGCACAAATGCAAAATAATTACCATCAAAGCGTAATTGTCCAAATATGACTAGTACGGCTGTAATTAGAGTTAATGCTGTTGTGTAAAATAGTGCATAAGGAACCGTTCTTGCTAATAATGAAACAAATCCTCTTTCTATTGCGGTTTGCCACATGCCTGTGACTTTTAAGCGTCCAACTATCATTAATGAGGTTAACCCATAAGTCAGTGACGAGAAAAAGTAAACAAAATAAATAATTGTCGATATGGTTGAGGAGCTTGCTGGATTAAACATATATCGTGTTTTAAGCTGCATTGGCGATAAGGTTGCTTCGATACCATCGTGACCAAGTCCTAATGAGGCAACTTTACTAACACTGAGCTCGGCGCCTAATTCAGGGATGTATTCATTTAAGTTTTGTAATACTTTAGCATTTTGTGCATCATTGGTATCATCAGCAAAATAACCTAGGCGAACAGTTTTGTCACCTTTTTTTAAGCTTTTTTCTAAGCCTTTAGGAATATATAAAACACCTAAATTACGGTCGTGTGAAACCAATATTATTGGATTTACTGGCGATCTTATTACTTCTGTCACTTCAATATAAGGCGATGTATTGACTTTGCTAATTAATTCAGTCGAATAATGAGAACCATCAAGATCAATAACTGCAATTTTTCCTTCAAAAACAGCTCCGTGGCTTAATACAATTGAGAACACAAGCGAAACAATAGCAGCTAAGCCAAGCGAAACTTTATAATAAGGTATAAAATGGCCAGACAACATGGCGTCAAGCTCTTCAAACATGGATTTAATGATGTTTTGCATCATTTTTCAACCTCAAGTGTCATTCCAGTTAATAGTTTAGGAATTGATTCTATGTAAATTCTGACTTGATAAGAGGTTAAATCAGCTTGACCTCGTTCTCGTGTCATGCGTAAATCAGCAAATGATGGCGCAGCGGTGGCAAAGCGAACTTTTCCTTTTACTTCTTTGTTAAGTGCAATTACATTTGCTGTAACAGTTGTGCCTGGTTGATAATCATTAACCATTTTTTCATTCACATAAATGTCGATATATTTACGATCGGTTTCTAATAAGACTGCTGGCGCACCGTTTGGTACCATTTCGCCATCTTCAAACATAAGTTTTAATACTTTTCCATCTTCAGGTGCTCTTAATGTTAGTCGATCATAATTAAGCTGTAGTTGTTTTAATTCAGCTTCGCCTTGTGCGAGTTGTGCTTGTATTTGGGCAAGTTGATTTTTGCGGTTTTCGAGTTTTTGCCGTGCAATTAAGATTGATTGTATTGTCATACCTGTTGCATTTTTTGTTTGTTCAAATTGGCTAATTTGTTCAGGCGTTGCACCAATCATTAAGGTAGAAAGTTGGCTTTCAATTTGAATAACTTGCATTTTTGCATTAATAAAAACATTACGTGCATTATCAAGTTGTGACTGTGAGTTTCCACCCGACTTGCGTAATTGCGTTTGGCGATCAAATTCAGTGTTAGCTAGATATCGAGCCGATTTTGCTGCTTCTAAATTAGCTTGTACTTCTTCTATTTTTCGCCAAGTTGATAATTCCGAAAGGTTGGTTTCATTTTCAGTGATTTCAATATTTTTTTCTTCTTGGTTTACTGCCGCCTTTTGGCTATCAACTAAAGCTTTTAGTCGATCGATAGCTAGTTTGGTATCGATATCTTCTAATTGCATTAAAGGATCACCTTTTTTTACTATTTGTGATTCTTCTACAAATCGCTTGGTGACTTTTCCGCCGACATTTTGAAAGGCAATATTAATCTCATCGGCAGTTAATACACCAGATTTGATGCTTTTGGCAACCGAGACCGCATCATTTCTTGAGCCTAAAAAGATTAAAAATGAGCCAAAGATTAACAGGATTAAAAAGATAACAGGAATTTTGACATTTTTTTTCATATATAGCTTATTTTCCATTTATTTAGTCAGCTAACTATTTAAGTGAAAAGAAGAACTTTAATGATTAAAGTCCGTTATTTTCGTAATAATTTACGTAACATCAATATTAAAGACTCTTGTTCTTGCGAATTGAGTACTTGCGCAAAAGCGCGAATTGATTTTAGATGATTGGGTAATGCATTTTGAATCAGCTTTTCGCCTGTATGTGTTAAAGTGATTAATCGAGAACGACCATCATCACCACTTTTTGACATCGAGATTAAAGGCTCTGGCACTGCCAGCATTCGTTTAACCATTACTGATACTGTCGCAGGTGTTACGCCAATGCGCAAAGCAAGATCACTGGCACAGGTTTCACCTTCTGAAAACAATGACATCAATAAGGCAAATTTACCTTCAGAAACGCCGTAATCTTTATCTAATTGCGCATAGATATTAGCACGAATTAGATCGGCAGTTGTTATTAAGCTCAAAACCAGATCAACACCAGAAACATCAACGATGTCATCGTTAAATCTTTGCGCTCGAGCTAAGGTTTCACGCGAAGGCAGCTTTCTTGAATTGTAATTCAATTATCATTACTCAATTTATTTAGTCGGCTAATTATACTGTTTTAGCCAAAATTAGCAATTATTTTAAGTACGTTTTTGCAAGTTTGATATTTAAGTACTACTAAAGTAGTAATCCTTGAGGGTAATTATATTCTATGCACAGTTTCATACAATGTAATTAAATTAAAATTTTAGCAATTTAATTATATTAAAATTGGAGTTATGTATGAGTAAAACCAACCTCGTTGTTATTGGTAATGGGATGGTTGGGCATCGTTTTGTTGAAGAGTTAATTGATAAAATGCAGCCCAATCAATTCAATATTACTATTTTTTGTGAAGAACCACGTCTTGCCTATGATCGGGTGCACCTTTCTTCTTATTTTTCTGACCATACTGCCGAGGCGCTTTCTCTAGTTCGCGAAGGATTATACGAAGAGAATAATATTAAAGTCTTACTTAATCAACGGGCTATTTTAATTAATCGTCAGCGTAAGGAGGTTCATTCTCAACAAGGGCAAATTGTTGCTTATGATAAATTGATTATTGCGACAGGATCTTATCCTTGGGTACCTCCGATTAAAGGAGCTGATGGTTCGGATTGTTTTGTTTATCGTACGATTGAAGATCTTGATGCTATTCAGGAATGTGCAAAGCGTTGTCAAAAAGGCGCTGTTGTGGGTGGTGGATTGTTAGGGCTTGAAGCGGCTGGTGCGTTGAAAAACTTAGGTATGGAAACGCATGTGGTTGAGTTTGCTCCAGTGCTTATGGCTGAACAGCTTGATGTGCAGGGCGGAGAACAATTACGTCGTAAAATTGAGGAGATGGGGGTAGGCGTTCACACCAGTAAAAATACTCAAGAAATTATACACACACCTGCAGGGAAAGTTATGCAATTTGCGGATGGCTCTGCACTTGAAGTCGATTTTATTGTTTTTTCAACCGGTATTAGGGCTAATGATAAATTAGCTCAAGAATGTGAGTTAGAAATCGGTCCTCGTGGTGGGATTGTGATTAATGATTATTGCCAAACTTCGGATCCCGACATTTATGCTATTGGTGAATGTGCTTGTTGGCAAAACAAGGTTTTTGGTTTAGTTGCACCAGGCTATAAAATGGCTCAAATTGCTTTAGCGCATTTAATGGGACAAACAGATAAATTTGAAGGTGCTGATATGAGCGCTAAGCTAAAGCTGATGGGAGTCGATGTCGGTAGTATTGGCGATGCTAAAGCAAAAACAATAGGGTGTCATAGTTATGTTTATTTAGATGAAACAACGCCAGTTTATAAAAAATTGGTTGTTTCGAATGATAATAAAAAACTTTTGGGTGCGGTATTGGTTGGTGATACGTCAGATTATAGTAATTTATTGCAATTAATGCTTAATGATATGGATCTACCTGAACACCCAGATACGTTGATATTGCCTGCACATGCAGGAGCTAAACCTGCTATGGGCGTTGATGCGCTTCCTGATTCAGCACAGATTTGCTCTTGTTTTGATGTGACTAAAGAAAAAATTATTAATGCTATTAATGCAGGTTGCCATACGGTTGCAGCAATCAAAGCTGAAACTAAAGCTGGAACTGGGTGCGGAGGCTGTATTCCACTTGTTACACAAATTCTTAATTTAGAGTTAGCCAAACAAGGTATTGAGGTTAGCCATGCATTATGCGGACATTTTAAATATTCTCGTCAGGAGTTATATCATCTTATCCGTGTTGAGGGCTTAACGTCTTTTGAGCAAGTGATTAAAAAACATGGTAAAGGTTATGGCTGTGAAATTTGTAAACCTACCGTCGGATCTTTATTAGCTTCATGTTGGAATGATTATATTCTTAAAGATAATTTGATTCCTCTACAAGATAGTAATGATATTTTCTTAGGCAATATTCAAAAAAATGGTACTTATTCGATAATTCCGCGTAGTGCTGGTGGTGAAATTACTCCAGAAGGATTAATTGCTGTTGGTCAAATAGCTAAAAAATATCAGCTCTATTCTAAAATTACAGGTTCACAGCGCATAGGCTTATTTGGAGCACAAAAAGACGATCTCCCAGCTATTTGGAAGGAACTTATTGAGGCTGGTTTTGAGAGTGGTCATGCTTATGCCAAAGCATTAAGAATGGCAAAAACCTGTGTTGGTAGCACTTGGTGTCGATTTGGTGTGGGAGATAGTGTTGGTTTGGGTGTTGAGCTAGAAAACCGCTATAAAGGTATTCGTGCACCACATAAATTTAAACTAGGCGTATCAGGTTGTACACGTGAATGTGCTGAGGCTCAAGGTAAAGATATTGGTGTTATTGCTACTGAAAAGGGATGGAACCTTTACGTTTGTGGTAATGGTGGTATGAAACCTCGTCACGCCGATTTACTTGCTGCTGATCTTGATAAAAATACACTTATTCAATATATAGATCGTTTCCTTATGTTTTATATTCGTACCGCAGATAAATTACAACGGACGTCAGTCTGGCTTGAAAGTTTAGATGGCGGTATTGATTATTTACGTAGTGTTATTATTGACGATAAGTTAGGCATAAATGCTGAGTTAGAAAGTGAAATGACACGCTTACGTAAATTAATGGTATGTGAATGGAAGGAAGCTGTTGAAAATACAGAAGGTCAAATTCGATTTTCTCATTTTATTAATAGTAACAAACGTGATGAGAATGTCCAAATCGTATCTGAGCGTGATCAGCATCGCCCAGCAACAGCAGAAGAACGTAAAGTAATGTTAGGGGAATAATATGAGTCAATGGATAACTATTTGTAAACTTGATGAAATTCTACCAGGCACAGGAGTTTGTGCACTTGTTGGTAATGATCATGTGGCTGTTTTTCGCCCTTATAATAATGCTGAGCTTTATGCGATTAGTAACATTGATCCTTTTGCTAAGGCAAGTGTTTTATCCCGAGGCATTATAGCAGAACATGAAAATGAGTTATGGGTGGCAAGTCCACTTAAAAAGCAACGCTTTCGTTTAAAAGATGGTTATTGTTTTGAAGATGAACAATATTCAATCCCCCATTATGAAGTAGCTGTTAATGATGATGGGATCGTACAAGTAAAGTCGTGCTAAATGTATTTTTAAAAGGATAAATTGATTATGTATACAGAGACAATTAATAAATGTGCAGCAAATGCTGCGCGTATTGTTCGTTTGGCAAAAACGAACCCATTTGGTTTTTGGCTAAGTTCTGCTATGGCTGGGGCTTATGTAGGAATAGGTATTATTTTAATTTTTACTTTAGGAAACCTTGTTGATCCATCAATAAGACCTTTACTTATGGGGGCAACGTTTGGTATTGCTTTAACGTTGGTTGTAATTGCAGGTTCTGAATTATTTACAGGACATACCATGTTTTTAACCCTAGGTGTAAAATGCAAAAAAATTACTCATACCCAAATGTGGACAGTATTGCCACAAACATGGTTAGGAAATTTATTAGGTTCAATTTTTGTTGCTGCATTGTATTTTTATGCAGCAACACCTCTATTATCAACGGATACTAGTTTGGTCCATACAGCGGCTTTAGCAAAAACATCAGCTTCAGCTTCAGCATTATTTTTTAGGGGTATTTTATGTAACTGGTTAGTTTGTTTAGCGATTTGGATGGCTAATCGAGTTGAAGGTTCGGCAAAGTTTATTGCTATTTGGTGGTGTTTGTTAGCATTTATTGCTTGTGGTTATGAACACTCCGTTGCAAACATGACACTTTTTTCACTTTCGTGGTTTGGTCATCATAGTGATGCTTACTCATTAGCTGGAATTGGTCATAATCTATTATGGGTTTCATTAGGAAATATTGTGTCTGGCGCATTATTTATGGGGCTAGGATACTGGTATTCAACTCCCAAAGATGAGCGACCTTAATAGCTGTTTAATTCAGAAAATGTGGTTAAAATAACTTAATATAAGGGGGGAGTATGGTAAGCCCCCCAAAGACGTTAAATTAATTAGGATTATATTTGGTTTTAATCGTAATTAGTGATAAAAAAATAACGAAGCAATTAAAAATAGGATAATTAATAAATTTCTATTATTAGAGGTTAGTTGTTAATAAATTTTTAAACAGATAATGTTTTATTTTGAGGTATTATGGATTATTTCCCCTTATTTTGTAAGCTAGAAAACCGTGATTGCTTATTAGTCGGTGGCGGTGAAGTTGCTGAGCGTAAAGCTCGATTATTACTTGAAGCTGGTGCCCGCTTAACTGTCAATGCGCATGAATTTAACGAGCAATTCATATGCTGGAATGAACAAAAACAATTAGTTTTAGTTCAAGGGGAGTTTAATGCCGAATTACTGAATGATAAATGGTTAGTTATTGCGGCAACAGACTGTCAGGAAACTAATCAAAGAGTGAGTGTTGAGACGGAAAAAAGGCGTATTTTTTGTAATGTGGTTGATTCTCCAAAAGATGCGAGTTTTATTATGCCCTCAATTATTGATCGTTCCCCTATTATGGTTGCAGTCTCTTCAGAAGGGCATGCTCCTGTTTTGGCTAGATTATTGCGTGAAAAACTAGAATCCATTTTACCCCAACATTTAGGGAAGTTAGCTAAATATGCTGGTTATTTACGCAATAAAGTTAAAACAACCTATCAAACAATGACGGAACGTCGCCGTTTTTGGGAAAGGCTATTTTCTCATGATAGGTTGGCTCAAGCGATTGCTAATAGCGATTCAGATCATGTTGAAAAACTCACCAATGAGCTATTTGATACATCGCTTGACTCGCGTGGCGAGGTTGTGTTAGTTGGTGCTGGTCCGGGTGATGCGGGCTTGTTGACTTTAAAGGGGTTACAACAAATCCAACAAGCAGATATTATTGTCTATGATAGATTAGTATCCGATGAAATTATGAATCTAACCCGTCGCGATGCTCAACGTATTTTTGTTGGTAAGCGGGCAGGATTTCATTGTGTACCTCAGGAACAAATAAATCAGATTCTTTTACAACAAGCGAAGAAAGGCAAGCGTGTTGTTCGCTTAAAAGGGGGCGATCCGTTTATTTTTGGTCGTGGCGGTGAAGAGCTTGAAACCTTATTTAATGCCGATATTCCATTTTCTGTCGTGCCGGGTATTACTGCGGCTTCGGGATGTTCAGCTTATAGTGGAATCCCATTAACGCATCGAGATTATGCTCATAGCGTACGTTTAATTACTGGTCATTTGAAAGATGGCAGCCATCTTGATTGGCAAAGTTTAGCTGCAGAAAAACAAACTTTAGTTTTTTATATGGGATTATCTCAAGCTAGTAACATCGAAAAACAATTAATTAAATACGGTATGAATGCAAATACACCAGTTGCAATTGTTGAGGAGGGCAGCACAACAAAGCAAAAAGTGGTATCAGGCGTGTTAGGTAATTTAACACAACTATCATTGCAAGCTCGTAGCCCAAGCCTAATTATTATTGGACCTGTTGTCGCATTACGTGAAAAGCTGAATTGGTTTTCTGACAATTAATATAAACTATTTTTTGAATTTAATTTTAAAAAGTTTTCATTTTAGAAAAGAGTTAAAACACAACTAAAAAGCAAAAAATATAGGTAACAAAATGATTTATTAATATAGAATTTATTAATTTGATATTGTCATAATGCTACCTACCATGATGAAAAGATAAAAGGTATCAGGTTGGTGTATCTACATCATCCCAATCTGCATTTTCAAAGTTAGTTAACCAATTTAAAGCATAGTGACGTTCTTGAATAACATCACTTATAATTGAAGCGGGTGGTTGCTCGCCTTTCATTCGAAAATCTGTGGTTATCCAATGTAAGCGGTAGTGTAAATCTAAGGCATCTAATAATTCGCTAATAGGTCTTAAGGTTACTTTAGAAATATCTTGCTCACTATGTTGCATTCCTTTGTCAACTAATGATGAAACATCGCAAATAGTATCAGCAAATGGGAGCTCTGATTGCCAATTTATCGCCCATTGTAAAGGTAATAATGCTTCGTATTTCCACGACATATCTATAACATCTTGCTCTGTAGGTTGTTCACTATAAATAAAGTCACGTTCATTATTTGATAAAGCTGCAAACCCTGTTGGGCAACGTTCTTTAAATTCCATCGGATTGATTGGATTATTTTCTCGAAAACTTTCTGCTTGAATACCTGTTAACATTATCGCTAAAGCGCGTTTAGCTACCTCGTCAGGTGTTCTAAGTATTACTTCGGATTCAGCAATAACTGGTGGTAAATGTGTAGGTGTATGTAACCCTAATTTGGCTAAATACTGCTCATTTTTTGTTTTACGCTTTAATGCTTCAGGTGGGTAAGGAACAATTACATCAAAATCGATATCATCATCAGGATCTAGTAATATATCTCCATCAGGATTTCGAATAGTTCCATCTGTCAGCAATATAATGGCATTGGCCTGCCAGCCCCAAGAAGTAAACTCATTGAAGTTCTCTTCTTCAATCTCAAAGGCAAATTGATGTTTAACTCGTTGGATATGGCGATACAAAGCATAACGGCGTGAATTCATCTGCCCATCTCCAGCTTGCATGACATAACCGATAAAACCATCAAGGTTTTTCATTAACTCAGGATCATCTAATCCACGATGATATAAACGTTCGCAAGGAAAATTAATGGCTGGTGGCTGAGTGACTGTAGAGAAAGCATTGATCAATATCGGCATTTCAAATATTCCTATTTTAAATTTTGTGTATTTTATAGCTATAAATAGCGGTTATTTGTTTGTCCGATTTTATAATAAGTCATTGCATCTTTCTAGCTGTAGGATTTACTAGCGTTGTTTACAGTAATTTGAGAAACTACTGTAATGAATATACATAAAAAAAACAAAACTAACGCTCTATCACAGTCAAGCAATAGGGCGCTGATATCATAAAGAAAAATAACCATTACTAATTTGGCTAAACGCTTTATGGTCTGTAGCCAAACCTCTTATCACGTGCTAAATAAAGCCCAATTAAAGTTTTTACCCCTTAAAGTAGTAAAAATGAACGTTATAAAACCATTAATTATGTTATTAACCATCTGATTAAAATAGAAAAATCAATTGAGGATAAATTAAAAAAGCAAGCTAAAGGCGATAACAAAACCTTTCTGAGCGAAATACGACAGGTTAATAGCAAAGGTTTACCGTTACTTAAAAATCAAACGAAACAGCAAACTAGAGAATATTTGCTTTACAGTATCTATTTGATTTTTAATGTTTTTATGCATAAGCGTAGTACACTCCTGAAACTTTTTGACAAAATGATCCTGTCTTTATTTATTTAAATAAATTATTAGGTTAGATAAACTGAGTAATAACTAGCATATCAACCAAAAATCGACAAAAATTACCAGCTCATAATCCAATAAAAAAGCCGAAATAGCGATACGTATGTTAATGGTAAGTTGTATAATTAGCCAGTATTTAGCGACTCAAAAGAGAGAAACAAAAGCTTAAACACCTCATGCGTTTTTAGCGAATTATTTTAACTATGAAGTGTAAACAACGCGATGTTGTCCTATATAGCTAAAATGAATTCTGGTTAATAATTAGTGTTTCAATTTTTCATGAAATTCATTTATCTATTGATAAATAACTTCTATAATGTTCGATAATTTATCAAGCACAATAATTTATAAGAGTTAATAATGGAAAAGTTTCATGTAACAGGCCCAACCGCGTTAAATGGTGAAGTGGTTATTTCTGGCGCAAAAAATGCTGCGCTACCAATTTTATTTGCTGCAATTTTGGCTGAAAAACCAGTAGAGCTTCGAAATGTTCCCAAGCTGAAAGATATTGACACAACATTAGAATTGCTAAGCCAGTTAGGCGTAAAATGTGAAAGAAATGATTTTATTCATCTTGATGCAAGTCACCTTAATAACTACTGTGCACCTTATGAGTTAGTTAAAACCATGCGTGCTTCAATTTGGGCTTTAGGTCCACTTGTTGCTCGTTTTGGGCAAGGTCAAGTTTCATTGCCTGGTGGTTGCGCTATTGGTGCCAGACCTGTTGATCTTCATATTACTGGTCTTGAGCAATTAGGGGCGACAATTAAACTCGATGACGGTTATGTAAAAGCATCGGTAAATGGACGCCTAAAAGGTGCTCATATTGTTATGGATAAAGTCAGTGTTGGAGCGACAGTTACCATTATGTCAGCAGCAACGTTAGCTGAGGGTAAAACTATCATTGAAAACGCAGCTTGTGAACCCGAAATTGTTGATACAGCTAAATTTTTAAATATGCTAGGTGCTAAAATTACCGGTGCTGGCACAATGCGCATAGAGATTGAAGGGGTTGAACGTTTAGGTGGTGGCATTCATGAGATCGTTTCTGATCGTATTGAAACGGGAACTTTTTTAGTTGCTGCAGCTATATCTAAAGGTAAAATCACTTGTCGAAAAACTGATCCAACTTTGCTTGATGCAGTGCTTTCGAAATTGAAGGAAGCCGGAGCCAAAATTGAAGTTGGCGAAGATTGGGTTTGTTTAGATATGCAAGGAAAACGAGCAAAAGCTGTAAATATTCATACGGCTCCACATCCAGGATTCCCTACTGATATGCAAGCACAATTTTCATTATTGAATATCGTTGCTGAAGGAACAGGAATTATTAAAGAAACGATTTTTGAAAATCGATTTATGCATGTACCTGAGCTAATACGGATGGGTGCTAAGGCCGAAATCGAAGGCCATACTTTAATTACTCACGGCGTTGAAATGCTAAGTGGTACACAAGTGATGGCAACGGATTTGCGTGCATCAGCAAGTTTAGTTTTAGCTGGTTGTATCGCTGAAGGTTTAACAACGGTTGATCGTATTTATCATATTGATCGTGGTTATGACAATATTGAGGCTAAATTAAGGAAATTAGGCGCTAATATTGAAAGAGTGAAATAACTTCATCAAACTAAAAATGATTAAGTTATTTGTTTAAAAGGAACGAAGTAATGATAAAGCAAGCATTGGTATTTTTATCAGATGGCTGCGAAGAAACAGAAGCGGTGACAACAATTGATTTATTAACTCGAGCGGGTATTAATGTTACTACCGCTAGCATATCAAACTCTCGTGAGGTTGAATGTTCTCGGGGAGTAACAATTTTAGCTAAAAAAACGCTTTTAGATATTCAAAACATTGATTTTAAAGTTATTATTTTGCCAGGTGGTTTGAAAGGCGCTGAAAATTTTCGTGATTGCCCATTGTTGATTGAAAAATTAAAACAAACACATCAAAAAGGGGGAATTGTTGCAGCAATCTGTGCATCACCTGCTATGGTTTTACAACATCATAATTTATTCCCTAATGCTAATATGACGGGGTATCCAACCACTAAAGAGGCATTTCAAAATTGGAAAGATGATAGAGTTTATTTTGATGAACAGAATAAAGTCATTACGAGCCAAGGACCTGCAACCTCTATTGATTTTGCTTTGAAAATTATTGAGGTGCTGCTAGGAAGAACAAAGGCTGCCGAGGTTGCTCAGCAGCTAGTTCTTCCATCAGGAATTGAAACCTATCAATAAGTAGGCACTAAATGTCAAATTCACATTTGTATGAAAAATTAGTTAAAAGAGCAACATTAATTGCTGTTTTAATTTCTATTTTTCTCATTTTAGTTAAATTTATTACTTGTTGGTTAACAGGTTCAATAAGTTTGCTTGCTTCATTATTGGATTCAAGTATTGATTTAATTGCTTCTGGTTTTAATTATTTTTTAGTTCGTTATGCGTTAAAACCTGCAGATGATGAGCATACTTTTGGTCATGGTAAAGCAGAATCTTTAGCAGCATTATCACAAAGTGCATTTATTATTGGTTCTGCAATAATTTTATTATTTTCTAGTATTCGATCTTTTATTCAGCCAAGTGAACTACAGCTTCCTCTATTAGGCATTGCTATTTCAACCATTTCTGCTGTAATTACCTGTATTCTTGTTTTATACCAAAGACACGTTATCAAAATTACTAAAAGTAATGCTATTCAAGCTGATATGTTACATTATTCTTCTGATCTGTTGCTGAATATTACCGTTATAGTTGCTCTTTGTTTTAGTTGGTATGGTATTACCTATGCTGATGCAGCATTTGCATGCTTTATTGCCTTATATATTTGTTATAATGCTTTTCATATTGCCTATAATGCTATTCAAGATTTGCTTGATAGAGCCTTACCTGAAAGTGATAATATATTGATTGCAGAAATTATTAGTCAGTATCCAGAGGTTTACGGTTTTCACGATTTAAAAACGAGGCAGGCAGGCTCTGTTAAATTCATCCAATTGCATATAGAACTTGATGATAATATGCCTTTAATTAAAGCCCATGCTATTGCCGATTCTATTGAAAAGCAAATTTCAAAGCAGTTTTCACCAGCAACTGTTATTATTCATCAAGATCCAATTTCTGTTGTACCAGCCGAAATGATGTAGTAGAAAAAACAATCAAAATAGCGATTAATCTTCTATTGTTAGATATCTGTTAAGGCTCTATAATAACGAAAAGTTAATAATTTGGAGTTATTTTATATGATAAAGAAAATAGGTATTTTAACAAGTGGTGGTGATGCTCCAGGAATGAATGCAGCTATACGAGGAGTAGTAAGAACCGCATTAACAGAAGGATTAGATGTTTTTGGTATTTATGATGGCTATATGGGGCTTTGTGAAGATCGTATCATTCAATTAGAGCGTTCAAGTGTGTCTGATATCATTACCCGTGGGGGTACATTTCTTGGTTCAGCTAGATTTCCAGAGTTTAAAGATAAAGCCGTAAGACAAAAAGCCATTACTAATTTAAAAAAACATCAAATCGATGCTTTAGTTGTTATTGGTGGTGATGGTTCATATATGGGCGCTATGCGGTTAACTGAAGAAGGTTTTCCATGTATTGGTTTACCGGGTACTATTGATAATGATATTCGTGGTACTGATTACACTATTGGTTATTTTACTGCACTTAGTACTGCCGTTGAAGCAATTGATAGATTACGTGATACTTGTTCTTCGCATAACCGTATATCAGTTATTGAAATTATGGGGCGAGATTGTGGGGATTTAACTTTAAATGCTGCTATTGCTGGTGGTTGTGAGTTTATGATTATTCCTGAGGTTTCTTATACTAAAGAAGATCTAATCGAAGAAATTAAACTTGGCTTTGCGAAAGGTAAAAAACATGCAATTGTAGCAGTTACAGAGCATATGTGTGATGTAAATAAACTAGCCGCTGATATTGAAGCTGCAGTTCATCACGAAACTCGTGCAACAATTTTAGGGCATGTTCAACGAGGAGGATCTCCTGTACCTTATGATCGTATTTTAGGGTCACGTATGGGAGCCTATGCTGTTCAATTATTACTCGAAGGCCATGCAGGTAGAAGTGTTGGTGTACAGAATGGTAAATTAGTGCACCACGATATCATCGAAGGCATTAATAATATGAAACGTTCGTTTGATATGGAACTATATAATACTGCTAAACGATTATTTTAAATATTAATTGTGATTAAAATATAATCTTAATTGAGAAAGATTTAATTGTTTTATTATAGGTGAGTTATTGGAAATGAAATGTTAACAATGGCCACCTATTTTTTATTTTTCTAAAATTATTTGATATTAAATTTATTATTAATTACATGGTTATAATTAATTAACTATTATGATATATAGGTATTTTTATGTCGTTACATTTTTTAGAAGCTAATGATCGTTTTTATGTTTGTGATGCCAATAATAAAGAGATAGGTGAAATAACTTTTACAAGGTTAGGAAAAGATAAGGCTACTATTGATCATACCTATGTTGATCCTGCTTATCGCGGGCAAGGTATTGCTGATAATTTATTAGACATTGTAGTAAGGCGATTACAACAAGAAAACCGTGATATTATTCCTATTTGCTCGTTTGCTATTAAGAAATTGGCTAGAAAATCAGATTGAGGTTCTGATTTTAATTCGTTGATTTTAAATAATATTTTATTTTCAATTTGTTTGGGAATTTATTTTTATAATTGTAGTTTCAGTTACATAGAAGTGTGATAATGTATTCTAATTTATTTCATTATTTACAGTATCTAAAATGGTAACAGAAAAACCGCAAAAAATTCATTCGATTCATATTTTACGTGGTGTTGCAATTATAATGATTGTTTTTAGCCACTGCTTAGGTGTATTTAAAAACACCTACTTAATTACTAACAGTTATTTATTTTCTTTTTTGAATCTATTTGCATTTAATTTTACGACATTTTTTGTATTAATTGCCGGTTTTTTATTTCAACATCTAATATACAAATTTGATACTAAAACATATTATTTATCAAAATTTAAGACGGTTGTATGTCCTTACATTTCAATATCTATTTTCTGTTTTATATTTTTTCATTATCCATATTTATCAAGTTTACCTTGGTATTCGTCAACTCAAACTAACATAATTAGCGCAATAACTAAAATGATGTTGACAGGAACACAACTATTGCCATTATGGTTTATACCGATGATCATCATTATCTACTTAATGGCTCCTTTATTATATTTTTTATCGAAAAAGAGTTTAATTATAGCTGGTTTGACTGCTATGTTTTGGGTAGTTATGTTTACTAAGCCTGATTTCACTAAACCTTTTTTAAATTTATTGCATTATGGTCCTGTTTATTTAACGGGTATGATGATAAAACAAAACTATCAAACCATTATGAAATCTGTAAAAAGTAATTTATTTTTGGTTATATTCTTTTTTTGTTTATGCTTTTGGATTCCATTTGCATATCGCTATATAAGCCACTTAATTGTTGAAAAACTTTATTATGATACATTACAAAAAATCATTTTATTTATATTAGCGCTTTATTTTTTAGATGGACTGAATCATAAAACGAATGAGGGGAAGTTATATAAATTCTTTTCTTATATGGCAAATATTAGTTTTCCTATCTATTTTATTCATGAAATTATCGTGTTAGAGCTCGAGCGGCTACTGTATATTTCTCCTCTAGGTCATGTAATCAAAACTGATAATGGTTGGTTAGCATCATTGGGGGCTGTAATCTTTTTAGTGTCTACTTTAATCGTAAGTGTCATCATTGCTAAAATAATAACACTATTTTTTAACAATAAAGCAAAATACCTTATTGGTGCAATTCGTTAGATATCTTATTTATTATTTGATTTGGTGTTTTGAAATATTTTTATTAAATTTAAAATTTAGAATGTAAATTAATATTCTAAATTCACGTTAAAAATATGAGGTTCTTTATATTTACCATGTAAATTAACTTAATAAATTGTTTTTTCTATAACAAATTACGTTTATTTTGTTTATGTCAAATATATTGAATACATGAATTTGAACAAATAAAACGCAAACAAGAATAAATTACACAATAACCTCTTGCACGAAATTTTTAAGCCCCTATAATGCGCATCCACTGGCATGCAGTCAGCGACAAGCAGGCAGTGAGTTGGTCAGTGAATAAGATCAAAAATTTTGAAAAAAAGATCTTGACGAATAAAAGAGGTTAGTGTAGTATACGCAACCCTTGAGACAGCGAAGTAAAACAACGAAATGTTGGTTTAGTTGAAAAGCTGTCAGCTCTTTAAAAAGAAGAAACAGACAATCTGTGTGGGCACTTGCGAGACAAAAGAT
>NZ_FMBA01000019.1 GCF_900094935.1 Gilliamella intestini | reverse complement strand
TTATCTGGTTGATTTTCTTTTACAAAACAGTACCCAATGGAGCAAACAAACGGCAAAGTTTGAATTTCCAAGACCTTATAAAGCAACCCAAGACATTATTTCATTGGCTCAAACAGATAAAACCGCAGCCCTAGAAAGATTAAAAAAATACCTGCAAAAAGAGTGGTATAGAGGACATTCTGATTTGGGTTGGCATGATGGACATAAAAGCAAATGGAATATTCATACAGGCTATTGGTGTTTTGAAAGTGGTGCGTTAGTCAAAATACTCGGCTTAGACGACAGCACTCTAAAAGACCAACCATACTACCCTTACGACATGGTGCATTGGGAAAAATAACATTATGAAAATACTTTATATCAACGATTGGATAAAATTTCGAACCCATCCTAAATTTTGTGTGTTTCCTCATTAAAGGTGTCTTATAAGTAAATTTGTGTATTTACCTATTTTTGAACTACTCTAATGAGTAGAAACAAGATAAATATAAAATGGATGAATAAAAACTAAGGAAAATGACCGTAGAGTTAGAGAAAAGCATAAAAAATAATAAGATTTAGTTAAATTAACCGGTTATTATGAATAACATATTGATTTAAATGGTATTAAATGAAGAAATGACCGAGCGTCTAGCTCATGAAAAACACTAAAAAATGCGGTAGTAAGACTTGTAACGGTTATAGTAAAAAGACCATTATAAGTGATGATGGCGAATTAAAGCTCGCCATTTGGTGATAGAAGGTAGTTCTGTGGTTAAATTAGTTTAGCTATTATCTGATAGGTATGTGGTTAAGTCTGAAAGTGGCCAACGAATATGCGCTGTTGGTTCATTAATTCGATAACCAAAAGCTAAGCAAAGTCCTATCCCGAATGAGTCGCCACTAAATTGTGGAATATATTTTTCTAGGATCTTTATGACTTTATCATGATCAAATCCACCTATAGCACATGAATCAATACCACGAAATGCCGCTGCAGTCATCATATTGGCACTAGCGATATAGTCTTGCATTTCTGACCAGTGGTTGATGGTTAAACCGTCGGCTAAGCCTTGTTCGCAAAAATTGATAAATCCTTGACAGGCAATATCAATATCGGTTTGGTTATTGGGATCAGGTAAGGTGCGTGCAATTGTCTGTCGTAAATAATCACTCTGTAACGTAAAATTATTGGCTTTGCGGTAAAGTACAATTATAAAATGTGAACAGCTGGTAACTTGTTCTTGGTTATAGCAAACATTACGTAATTCAACTTTTAGCTTGTGACTATCAACAACCACAAAATGCCATGGCTCGATACCAAATGATGAAGGAGATTGACGACCCGCTTCTAAAATATATTTAATATCATCATCACTAATTTTTTTGGTATTATCAAATTTTTTACATGCATGTCTAAAGTCGAATGCTTGGGTTAGTTTGTCCATATTTTCTCCTAAGATTGGCTATTCCACGGGGCAACTTTTAACAATAATAACATACCAGGAAAAGCAAGAATAAAACATAACCAAAAAAAGTTTGTCCATCCTAAATGTGAAGTTAAAACACCTGATGTTGAATTTATTAATGTTCTTGGTATAGCTGAAAAACTAGTTAGTAGTGCAAACTGTGTTGTGGTAAATAATGGGCTTGTTTTTTTCGATATAAAAATAACTAAAGCAGCTGTGCCCATTCCAACACCAATAGATTCAAAACTAATTACAGCCGCCAATGTGATAAGTTGAGTATAAGTAATAGTCAAAAAAGGTCCTTGGTAAGATAAAAAGGCAAAACCTAAAATAGAAAACATTTGCACAAAGCCCGATATCCACAATGAGCGGTTGAGTCCATATTTTGAAATAATAAAACCGCTTAAAAAAGCACCTAATAAACTTGGCCAGACTACCGCATTTTTAGCTACAGTTCCTATATGTCTCTTTTCAAAATTCATATCTAAATAAAAAGGTGAAGTTAAAGATGTTGCAAGGCTATCACCAAGCTTATAAAATGAAATAAAGGCAATAATAAATAAAGTGTTACGCAACGATTGTCGATGAATGAACTCATTTATTGATTGTTTTAAAATAGATTTATCTGAATGAATTACACTGATATGTGATGGCTCTTTTAATCTTATCGTAATCAATAGTATTGGTATAAAAAATGCAGCAGTAAATACGAATACTTCCATCCATGATAAATAATCAGCAAGAACAAGCGATAATCCACCTGGAACGAATCCTGCTATTCGATACATATTAATATGTATACTATTTCCGCTACCAAGTTCGTTATCGCTTAAAATTTCTCTTCTGTAAGAATCAATTGCAATATCTTGAGTTGCAGAAATAAAAGCTGTTAACAAACTTAAAGCAACGACTATTTTAATGTTATCTTGGGGAGTTAAAAAACCATACATAGGCATGATAATTAAGAGCCCTAATTGAGTTAAAAATAACCAACCTTTACGATACCCTAATGAAAAAGGTGACAACTTATCTAATAATGGTGACCAGAGAAATTTACATAAGTAAGGAATTTGGATTAATGTGAACAAACCAATTGTATCTATGTCTATATTTCCACCTTTTAGCCAAACTGGAATTAATTGAATAATAAAGAAAAGAGGAAGTCCAGAACAAAAGCCTGTATAAATGCACAACAACATTTTTCTATTAAAAAAAACGTGAGTTATTTTTTTATTCATTATTTAACTTTAATGGTTAGTTTTTTAGCAAAGTGCTATTATATCACACAACACCAAAAATAATTCTACATGCTAAGATAAACTATTACCTAAAGTCATTTTTCGAAATACCAACAGTCGCATTGAATAAATATGATTTAATATAAAATTTAATGCCAATATTCAGTTAAAAAATTCACTAATTATTATCAAAAGGGGTTAGTAATATGAAAAGTTCAATCAAGGTTGCTGTTTTTAGCAGTAAGCATTATGACAAAGAACATTTAGACATCGCCAATAAAAAATTTGGTTTTGATATCGAATATTATGAGCATAAATTAAGTCATAAAACAGTGGTTACTGCTCAAGGTTATAATGCGGTTTGTGCATTTGTGAATGACGAAATCGATAAAAAAGTACTCCAAAAATTGGCCAGTTATGGTATTAAAATTTTAGCACTTCGCTGTGCAGGATTTGATAATGTTGACTTAGCCGAGGCTGGAAAATTAGGTATTACTGTTGTTCGTGTTCCTGCTTATTCGCCCGAAGCAGTTGCAGAACATGCGGTTGCGTTAATGATGACGCTAAATAGAAAAACGCATAAAGCTTATCAGCGTACTCGTGATGCGAACTTTTCGTTAGATGGATTAACTGGATTTAATATGCACAATCGTACTGCTGGTGTTATTGGTACGGGCAAAATTGGTCAAGCAGTTATCCGTATTTTGAAAGGTTTTGGTATGCATATTCTTGCCTATGATCCTTATCCAAATGATGTTGCAGTTGAATTAGGGGCGCAATATGTTGAGTTACATGAGTTATATGCAAAATCTGATGTGATTACGTTACATTGCCCTATGACACCTGAAAATTATCATTTATTGAATAAAGATTCTTTCCAAAAAATGAAAGACGGCGTGATGATTATCAATACTAGTCGTGGCGCATTACTTGATGCAACCGCAGCTATTGATGCATTAAAGAAAACAAAAATTGGTGCTTTAGGCATGGATGTTTATGAAAACGAACGTGATCTCTTTTTTGAAGACAAATCTAATGATGTTATTTTAGATGATGTGTTCCGTCGCTTATCTTCCTGTCATAATGTTATTTTTACGGGGCACCAAGCCTTTTTAACACAAGAAGCGTTATTGAATATTTCAGATACCACGTTAAATAATATTCAACAAATATCTGAAGGTAAATTATGCCCAAATATTGTTAAATAATAATAAATATCTTATGATGTTGTCGATTTTTCAACTACTTAAAATATGGTTTTTTTATGCAGCGTATTGCCATCTTTATTATTACAATTTTATTGCTAGTAGCTTGTAATGGTGACAGATTTTCAACATCTCCCATGAAAGAACACCGTGGACATGCAAATGTTAAGGGCGGTGTTTATCTGGAAAAATCTCACAATCAATTTAAAACCGCTAGTACGTCACTAGAGATAGATAAAGAAAAATTTATCGATAGAATGGTTAGTAAGCATGGTTTTAATCGTCAACAACTCCGTAATGTGCTTGCTCAAGCTAATAAGCTTGATTGGGTCATTAATTTAATGGATAAACAAGCACCAAAAGCAACCTCGCCAACGGCACCAAATGGCGCTTGGATTCGATATAAAAGTAAATTTATTACACCGAGTAACCTTTCTAGTGGTGTTGAATTTTGGAATCAATACCAAAAAGAATTACAGCGTGCTTATAATGAATATGGTGTGCCACCCGAAATTATTGTTGGCATTATTGGTGTTGAAACAGGTTGGGGTAGAGTGATGGGTAAAACTAAAATTATTGATGCCTTGTCTACTCTTGCATTTTACTATCCAAGACGTGCGCAATATTTTTCTGACGAATTAGAAGATTTTTTAGTTATGTGCCGAGATGAGGGCGTTGATCCCTTTGATTTGAGTGGATCATTTGCTGGTGCTATGGGATATGGTCAATTTATGCCATCAGCATTTAGACGCCACGCTGTTGATTTTAATCATGATGGGCATATTGATTTATGGGATCCCGTTGATGCTATTGGTAGTGTGGCAAGCTACTTCAAATCATACGGTTGGCAACGTGGTAAAAAAGTGGCTGTAATGGCTGATGGTCAAGCACTATCACTTGATACTGGTTTTAGTACTAAATATTCAATTGAAACATTGGCAAAAGCTGGATTAAAACCACAAAGTTCGTTAGATGGACATACACAAGTTAGCTTATTACGGCTTGATATGGGTGATAATTACCAATTTTGGTATGGATTACCAAACTTTTATGTGATTACTCGTTACAATCACAGTACACATTATGCTATGGCAGTTTGGCAATTAGGACTGGCAGTTAAAGATGCAAGATAACAATTTTGTTGTTTAGTATTAATCTAGCTTTTTTTTATGTTTTATGAAGTTTTAAGGTCGCGATTGCGACCTTTTTTGTGGCTAGCATAACAATTAATACAACGATAATACAGCGTCAAAAGATGACAGAATGATTAAAAACGTTTATGTTATTTAGTAAAGTTTAAAGATAAATAAAAAGGAGCGAATAATGAAAGATCGTTTAAAGTGGGTGGATGATTTTGGTTTTTTAGGTGAAACAGCAAGTGGGCATTCATTAGTTATGGATGGTGGTATTGAGCATGGTGGCCGTAATCGTGGAGCCCGTCCTATGGAGCTTTTATTACATGGTGCTGCGGGTTGTATGGCTTATGATATTATTGCAATTTTAAAAAATAAAAAAAAGGATGTACGTGATCTTTGGATAGATATTGATAAAACTCAAGCAGAATCTTCCCCTAAAGTGTATACCTCAATTAATTTTCATATCGTTATTACGGGTATTAATATTGATAACGAAGCCGTTGAAATGGCAGTAAAACTTGCATCAGAAAAATATTGCAGTGCCTCTATCATGCTTGGTAAAACAGCAAAAATGACTTATACCTATGAGATTAGAGAGTATTAGTAAATTGCATACTTATAACTAATAATTATAAGCTAATAACAAGCAGATCTTAGCACATTTTGCATTCATCATTTAATATTTATTTTATTGATAATTGCCATAAGAGCATGATTTTATGCAACAGTTAAGCAAAAATATGCGATTTCGGGATTTGGTTATTCTGGGATTGCTTTTTATTGGCCCTGCAGCACCGATAGGGCTATTTGGTGTTTTAGATGCGATAAGCGATGGCGCTATTGTTTTAGTCTATATTGTTGCAACGTTGGTAATGGCATTTACCGCGCTTTCTTATGCTCGAATGGCAAATGCACTACCACATGCAGGGGCTGTTTATGCTTATTGCTCTATTGGTATTCATCCTCATGCTGGTTTTTTAGTAGGTTGGTTGTTATTACTTGATTATATGTTTATTCCTGCGGTTGCTTACTTATTTAGTGGTATATCGCTCAATGCTTTAATTCCCGAAGTGCCAATATGGATATGGACTTGCTTGGCTGTTATGTTAACCACTACACTCAATTTAATTGGTGTTAAAAAATCGGCCAAAATTACGTTAATCATCTTAATATTTGAAATTATTGTACTGTTTACGGTGTTATCTGTGGGAGTTTGGGTAATTGCAACAAGTGGTATTAGTCAAAATTGGTTGCAACCTTTTATTGGGGGGGATTTGTTCAGTTGGGGAAACCTATTTAATGCCGTGTCTATTGCTGTGCTCTCTTATTTGGGGTTTGATGCTATTGCGACATTTTCTGAAGAAAATCACGGCCACCATCAGTTAGTGAGTAAAGCAATAATCATCTGCTTAATTTTAGCTGGTTGTTTATTTGTAGTGCAAATTTATATCGGTGCCTTACTTAATCCTTATAGCCCGGAATATTTGCGTAGCCACCCAGAACTGCAAGGTAAAGCTTATTATAATATTGTCAATCAAGAAATTAATTTGTGGTTAGGATGGTCACTAAGTTTTATGAAAGCTATTGGCGCTGCATTTGCTGCAATGGTTGGACAAGCTGCAGCAAGTCGTCTTTTATTTAGTATGGGGCGTGATAAACGTTTGCCGTCTTTTCTTGCTAAAGTTGGTAAAAGTACTGGTGTACCAACAATAGCCGTTTTATTTGCTGCATTATTTAATTTATGCCTAGTGGTCATTGCGGCTAATAATGCCAAAGGATTACCCACTTTGGTATCATTTGTTGATATTGGAGCATTGACGGCATTTATTATGTTGCATTTGTCTGTAATCGGTTATTTTAAACTTAAAAAAGGCTCAAAAGGATGGCTTTCGTGGATTTTAGATATTGTTATGCCAATTATTGGTATTGTGGTGCTATTGCCTGTGTTATTTCATATTGATAATGGTGCAAAGATTGTTGGCGTTATTTGGTTCGTCGTGGGAATAATTATTCTCAGTTTGAATAAAGGCCAAGCTCAACTAATATGGTTAGAAAGAAGTAAGTAAGCAATGCCATGTGCTTATTGAAGGTTTACAAATAAATATGTATATATTCGTTTTTTGTCTATTTTCTCCTTAATATTTGTAGTTTACGGAGTTTTTATACATATATAAAAGTGCAATTAAATATAATCACTTAAACTTAACTTAGCAGATGCTCATTATTTGTTGAAATTTATTTTAGTAAAATGGATGCCTAATAGGTGAAATAAATACTCTAAATTATTATTTAATGGATTATTACTTTTCACCAGTCAAGTTTACCAAGCTACTAGGCTACTATATATAAATTGAAAATTTTTAAGTATTATTATCGTATTCTTTTTCGTTTTATTGCTCGTAAAACAAAAATAGTTCCTTCTAAAGCAAGTATGCATACTGATAGCCAAATTAGTCCATATGAGGCAATATGCTCAGAAGATACTGTCTCATGTAAAAATAATACCGAAACGATGGTTAACAATACGGGCTCTACATAACCGAGCAAGCCAAATAACCCCAGTGGTAATAATTGCCTTGCAAAAAAGTATATAGCAAAAGCAATAGCAGTTATGATTCCTAACATTGGAATATAAATCGGAAAATGAACAATATCTCCAATAATTTTGTGTGCATTATAATTTAACGAGAAGTAAATAAGGCAACCGATAAAGATAAACAAGAAGTCTGAAAATGTCCCCGCAATCCCTTCTATTTGCAATTTTCTTCTTGTGATGAAGTAAATGGGATATCCTAAGGCTATAATGGCTGTTTCCCACGAAAATGCGCCTGTGGTTGTGATTTCGATGATTACCCCTAAAGCTGCTAACCCAACAGCAATTTTTTGTAAAAAGCTGAGTTTTTCTTTGTAAAAGATTTGTCCTGAAATGACCATAGTTAATGGTAATAAAAAATAACCTAGCGATGCTGATAGTCCATGTCCGTTAACTGGTGCCCAGATAAAAATCATCATTTGGATAGTTAGCAAAAAAGAGGAAAATATCAGTCCTAATAAATAAAGCGGTTGCTGTTTTATGCGTGTGAATAGGGCTGTTACTGCTGACCATTTTTTTTGGATGATAATTAATACAATAATTGCAGGAAACGAGGTTAATAGTCGCCAGCAAAAAATATCAATAATTGATAATGGCTGTAATAGTACAGGGTAGTAATAAAGCAAAGCAAAAAGACATGATGCAAATATTAAAAGTGTGATGCCTTTTATCATTTTCTTTCTCTTTTGTTAATAAAAAAATAGCGCTAACTAATAAGTAGCGCTATTAAATAAGTTTGGTTTTACTTAGCCAATAACTTCAACACCGTTCATATAAGGCACCAAAACTGATGGGACTTTAATTGTGCCATCTGCTTGTTGGTAGTTTTCCATAATAGCGACAAGCGTACGTCCTACAGCTAATCCTGAACCGTTTAAGGTATGGACTAAATAAGTTTTGTTATCTGCTTTATTGCGATAACGAGCTTGCATGCGGCGAGCTTGGAAATCCCACATGTTAGAACAAGACGAGATTTCGCGATAAGTATTTTGCGCAGGCACCCATACTTCAAGATCATAGGTTTTACATGAACCAAAGCCCATATCGCCCGTACAAAGTACAATTTTACGATAAGGAAGTTCAAGTAGCTGTAGTACCTTTTCTGCGTGTGCTGTAAGCTCTTCTAGTGCTTTCATTGATTCTTCTGGTTTAACAATTTGTACCAGTTCAACTTTATCAAACTGATGCATGCGAATTAAGCCTCGAGTATCTTTACCATAAGATCCTGCTTCTGAACGGAAGCATGGAGTGTGGGCTGTCATTTTTAATGGTAATACGCTTTCATCAAGAATCTCGTCACGCACTAGATTAGTTACAGGGACTTCAGCCGTTGGAATTAAAGCATAATTACTGCTTTCTGCTTCTTCGTCTAGTGGCTTGGTGTGGAATAAGTCACCTGCAAACTTAGGTAATTGTCCTGTACCAAATAATGTTGCTTGGTTGACAAGATACGGTACATAAATTTCAGCATAACCGTGTTGTTCGGTATGTAAATCTAACATAAATTGGGTAATAGCACGATGTAAGCGTGCAATTTGTGATTTCATCACCACAAAGCGAGCACCAGTTAGTTTTACGCCAGCGGCAAAATCAAGACCACCAAAACGTTCACCCAATGCAACATGGTCTTGAATAGGGAAATCAAATGTTCTTGGTGTGCCAAAGCGAGAAATTTCAATATTATCATTTTCATCTTTTCCTTCTGGAACTGAGTCATCAGGAATATTAGGAATGGTCGAGGCGATATCTTTAATTTTGCTTAGTAGGATATCAAGCTCTGCTTTAGCGCTGTTAAGTTTTTCACCAAGTTTATTGACTTCTTCACGGACAGCTGTAATATCTTCGCCTCGTGCTTTGGCTTCACCAATTGCTTTTGAACGAGCATTACGTTCGGCTTGTAAGTTCTCGGTTTCAACTTGTAATACTTTGCGTCTTTCTTCTAAGTGGCGAATCGTATCAACATCTAATTTAAATCCTCGACGTGCTAATTTATTAGCAATAACATCCAATTCATTTCGAAGTAAATTTGGGTCCAACATAAATAATGTCCATTATTAACTAGGGAATATCTTTCTACTTTATCGTTATTCTATTATAGAAAACAGAATATATAAATTAAAAGTAGATCGATTTACCAATATAAAAATTTGTGAGATTAGTATACTAGAATTATATCGGGATTCAACAGAAATGGCGCACCCGAAGGGATTCGAACCCCTGACCGCTCGGTTCGAAGCCGAGTGCTCTATCCAGCTGAGCTACGGATGCGTGTAAGTTCGTTAAAAAAAAGTGGTGCATCCGAAGGGATTCGAACCCCTGACCGCCCGGTTCGTAGCCGGGTACTCTATCCAGCTGAGCTACGGATGCGTTTTGAATTTTTAAAATGGTGCATCCGAAGGGATTCGAACCCCTGACCGCCCGGTTCGTAGCCGGGTACTCTATCCAGCTGAGCTACGGATGCATATTTTAAATTTTTAAAATGGCGGTGAGAGAGGGATTCGAACCCTCGATGCAGCTTTTGACCGCATACTCCCTTAGCAGGGGAGCGCCTTCAGCCTCTCGGCCATCTCACCAAGACATTATGACTCCTTGAACAACAAAATCATAATGTGTGGCGCACATATTACTTTTTACAAAAAATAAGTCAAACATTTTTTTGTTTCTGCGTGCCAGTTGTTTATTTACTGCCCAACATTACCCTTTAGGCTCGGGAAATTCATCTGTTGAATCTTGTATTTGATGAATTCTGTTATATATCTCTTCTCTGTGAATTGAAACGTCTTTAGGTGCATTAATACCAACTCTGACTTGATTGCCTTTTACGCCTAAGATGGTAATAATTATATCATCCCCAATTATTAGAGTTTCACCAACTCTCCTAGTTAAAATTAACATGAGCTCTCCTAATATCAGTTAAGTGCATATCCAAACAATTTTAAGATATAGCTTCGTCAGCCTCCATCCATAAGATAAAAAGATGGAATTTTGAGGAAAACTCTAATATTTAATTAACAAATACTTGAGTATATATGGCTAACTCGCTTGTAATTTATTACTGATTTCCTTTTTTATCGAAGATAATGCTTCGGGTAATGCCGAGAGATCCATCCCGCCTGCTTGAGCGAAATCAGGCCGCCCACCACCTTTACCACCTATTTTTAATGCCAATTGAGAAACTAGCTCACCAGCTTTAATATTTTTGATTAAATCATTAGTTACACCTGCAGCTAAATTGATTTTTCCATCGTTAACTGCAGCCAAAATAATTACGGCTGTTTTTAACTGATTTTTAAGATCATCAATCATAGTGCGTAATAATTTTGCTTCAATATTGTCAAGTTTAGCAATAAGTACATTAGTATTATTGATTTGTTCACATTGATTAAGCAATTGAGCGCTTTCTTGGCTAGCTTTTTGTGCTTTTAATTGTTCAACTGTTTTTTCAAGCTGCTTGGTTTGCTCAGACAGTTGTTCAATACGTGCTAAAACTGCAGATTTATCACTTTTAATGATTTGCCCAATCTGAGTTAATAAATTTGATTCATAGTGTATTAGATCCATTGCATTTTGCCCCGAGGTCGCTTCAATACGGCGTACGCCAGATGCTATGCTTGATTCTGATATTATTTTAAATAAACCAATATCGCCGGTTCTATCTACGTGAGTACCACCGCAAAGTTCAATCGAAAAATCCCCCATAGCAAGCACTCTTACTATATCATCATATTTTTCACCAAATAGTGCCATAGCACCTTTGTTTTTGGCTTCATCGATCGGCATAAGCTCAATATCAACTGGTAAATTGCGACGAATTTGTCGGTTAACAAGGTTTTCTATTTCAATAATTTGTTCTTGTGTTATCGGCTGGTTATGTGAAAAGTCAAAACGTAGATAGTTATCATTGACTAAAGACCCTTTTTGATGAACATGATTACCCAAAACATGTTGTAATGCAGCTTGTAATAAATGTGTAGCTGAATGATTACGACGAATTCGTTCACGTAGTTCAACGTTGATTGCAGCTGTAACTGTGTCTCCGACTTTTAAACAGCCTTTGATGATGTTACCTATATGCCCGATACTTTTGCCATATTTTTGACTATCTAAAACTGTAAATTCAACATTTGCAGCTGTTAATAAGCCTTTATCACCAATTTGCCCACCAGATTCGCCATAAAATGGCGTTTTGTCTAGGATGATAATTGCTTCATCGCCAGCATGAATACTTTCAACTTTTTGGCCATTTTTAAATATAGCAATAATTTTTCCTGAAGTTTCAGTTGCTTGATAACCTAAAAATTCAGTTCTATCATCAAGTTTTATGACGTTGCTATAATCAACACTAAATGAACTTGATTCGCGTGCACGCTTTCGTTGTTCTTCCATGCATTGATTAAAGCCTTCCTCATCAATCGTGATATTTTTTTCACGGCAAACATCTGCTGTTAAATCTAGTGGAAAGCCGTAAGTGTCATAAAGTTTAAATGCAACATCACCGGGTAATATTTTGCCTGTGATTTTTGTTAACTCTTGATCAAGCAAAAATAATCCACGTTCTAATGTTTTTAGAAATTGCTCTTCTTCTAATTTAAGAGCGTCTTCAACCAATTTTCGATTATTTTCTAATTCAACTGCTGCGCTTTCCATCACATCAATTAAAGGTTTTACCAGTTTGTAGAAAAATATGTCTTTTGCGCCAAGCATATGTCCATGGCGCACTGCACGTCGAATTATACGTCGTAATACATAGCCTCGGCCTTCGTTTGAAGGTAATACGCCATCTGAAATAAGAAAAGCACAAGAACGAATATGGTCGGCAATAACGCGTAGTGATTTATTTTCTAGATCTTTAGTTTGAATAATCTCTGCTGCATCTTTAATTAATTTTTTAAACAGATCTATTTCATAATTAGAGTTGACATGCTGCAAAACAGCGGCAATGCGCTCTAACCCCATACCTGTATCGACTGATGGTTTAGGTAATGGTTCCATTGTGCCGTCAGGATGGCGATTAAATTGCATAAAGACAATGTTCCAAATTTCGATAAATCTATCGCCATCTTCTTCAGCGCTACCAGGAGGCCCGCCCCAAAGGTGATCACCATGATCGTAGAAAATTTCGGTACAAGGACCACAAGGACCTGTATCCCCCATTTGCCAAAAGTTATCAGAAGCATATGGCGCACCTTTATTATCACCAATACGAATTATGCGTTCTTTAGGGATACCGATTTCTTTTTCCCAAATTGCATATGCTTCGTCATCGGTTTCATAAACAGTGACAGTTAGCTTATCTTTAGGTAGATTAAACCATTCTTTACTGGTTAATAATTCCCATGCAAAATGAATTGCATCATGCTTAAAATAATCGCCGAAACTAAAGTTCCCTAACATTTCAAAAAAAGTATGATGTCGAGCTGTATAGCCAACATTGTCTAAATCGTTATGTTTACCACCCGCGCGGACACAACGTTGCGATGTTGTGGCTCTAGTGTAAGAACGCTTATCAACACCGAGAAAAACATCTTTAAATTGATTCATTCCTGCATTAGTAAATAATAGAGTTGGGTCATTATGTGGAACAAGGGAACTACTTGCGACAACTTCATGTCCTTTGTTATGGAAAAAGTCAAGAAAACTTTGACGAATTTCTGCAGTGCTTTTCATTTATGCTTCCATATAAAAACGATAGATTTCTAAACATTATAATATACTTGTTACAACCAAAGTTGAAAAGTAAATATTGTTACTATTGAAGCGGATCTAGTTAATATTACAAGTAAAAATAAAAAGAATTAGTAAGTTTTATTTGTAATCATTTTTTTAATTTCACATATACTATTTTAGATATTATAATTGTTTAAGTCAATAAGTTGTGTGCGGTTTTAATATCATCGTGTGTATAGCCTCTTGCAATCAAAAACTGAATACCTTTTTGTTTTTTATCATTATTTTTTTGTTTAATTTGCTTTAGTTTTTTTATTAATTGAGCATGGGCAAGATTTCCCCAGTTGATATCTGACATTTGTAATAGTTGTTGACTTAAATCAGTTGGTAAACCTCGTTGTTTAAGTTCCATTGCTATTTTATATTTTCCATAACCTTTATTCGCACGCATAACAATATATTTCTCAATATATTGTTCATCATTAATCCATTTTTGGTTGATGCAATACTCGATAACATTTTGTATTTCTGCTTTTAGTTTAGTTAGTTGCTCGTGATAACCTTCGTCTAGAGATAGTTGTTTTTTAGCAAAAAAAAATGTTATTTTTTGAGTTAGTTCATATGAAGAGTGATCACGCTGTGCAAGTAATTGCACAGCTTTATTTAAAATTGATTTATTGAGTTTTTTATCCATTATTCAAAACTTTCATCTTCTGATGAAATATTTTCTTCATCAGTTGCAAAAACGGCAGGACTATTTAGTAGTAAATCGCGTAGTTTAGTTTCAAGTTCTTTGGCAATTTCAGGGTGTTCTTGTAAAAATTTAATTGAGTTAGCTTTGCCTTGACCAACTTTCTCGCCATTGTAGCTATACCATGCCCCCGCTTTATCTACTAATTTGTTTTTAACACCTAAATCAATTAGTTCACCTTCTTTTGAAATTCCACAACCATAAAGAATTTGGAACTCTGTCTGTCTAAATGGAGCTGCAACTTTGTTTTTAACCACTTTTACCCGAGTGTCACTACCGATAATATTTTCACCTTCTTTTACTGAACCAATGCGGCGAATATCAAGACGAACAGAAGCATAGAATTTTAGTGCATTACCACCAGTTGTTGTTTCTGGGCTACCAAACATAACACCAATTTTCATACGAATTTGGTTAATAAATACAACTAAACAATTTGCATTTTTGATATTCGCAGTTAGTTTACGTAAGGCTTGTGACATTAAACGAGCTTGTAATCCCATATGAGAATCGCCCATTTCACCTTCAATTTCAGCTTTTGGTGTTAATGCTGCGACTGAGTCGACAATAATAACATCAACAGCGCCAGAGCGAACTAGTGCATCACAAATTTCAAGTGCTTGTTCTCCCGTATCAGGTTGGGATATTAATAAGTCATTAACTTGTACACCCAATTTAGCTGCATAAATTGGATCAAGTGCATGTTCAGCATCAATAAATGCACAAGTCTTACCTTCTTTTTGAGCTTGTGCTATGACAGATAAGGTAAGTGTTGTTTTACCTGATGATTCTGGTCCAAATATTTCGACAATTCGACCCATTGGTAAACCGCCAATACCCAATGCGATATCTAGTCCTAATGAACCAGTAGATACAGCATCTACATCTAACGTTTGGGTATCCCCTAAACGCATAATTGAACCTTTACCAAATTGTTTTTCGATTTGACTTAATGCAGCAGAAAGTGCACGTTGTTTGTTTTCGTTCATATTATAAAATTCCAATGAGTTAGGATGTAGTATATTACACTGTATTGTTATACAGTATCAAGTTTTTTTATATGCAACAATTATTTAGTTAATTATTGGAAATTACTTCACAAATTTTTATGGATAATTTATTTGATGTAATAACTGAAACTAACAAATGGTGATGAAATATCGATATTCAAGATTAAATTTGTTGAATTATTATGTTAACTTTATATTTGATAATAATCAAAATTCAGTAATTTAATTTAGTAATACTTTCATAAAAAAATGTCATTTGATATGATTAGCTTTGAAGCTAACATAACTAACTTTTATTCATTAAAATATTTGTTCCTCAAGAAATTATTTAATAATAACTCATTAGTTTTATACTTAAATGTTATATTAATCTGAAATATTTATTCAGGTTAAAAAATATATCGAAATAAAGGAAAATAATGGCCATTGATAAACAACATTATGTTTTATGCTCACACTGTGATTTGGTCATAGAATTAGCTGATATAACAGTAGGGCATAAAGCTGTTTGTCCACGCTGTAATACTACATTGGCTAAAAATAGTTGTAATATGAAGTTTAGATCTGCTATGTATGCAGCTTGTTCATTAATTATGATTATTGTAGCCTGTGGCTTTGTCTTTATTGATATCCGTATTGTAGGAAATTACATTGGCGTTAGTGTATTAGATATTCCTAAGACCCTTTATTTTGATAAATATAGCTATGTTTCAGCGCTTTTTATTTTATTTGTTTTGCTTTTTCCTATATTTAATTTATTAATTATCGTCCTGCTTTGTTCCAGAATTCAATTAACAAAATATCGCAAACGCGATCTACTTATCGTTTATGAAAAATTTCAACATTGGTGTATGCCAGAAATCTTTCTTACTGGTGTTTTGGTCAGCTTTGTTAAATTAATGAGTTATGGCAGTATTGGGGTTACTGGTACGTTTTGGTCATTTTGTCTATTTGTCTTTTTTTATATAAAATCTTTAGTTATTTTCTCGCCAGAAGTAATTTGGGACGAAATTCATCGTAATAACTTTGCTGTTAATACATTGAAAGCTGGAAAAACAGGAATCAGCCAAAATCTAAAATTATGTAATTGTTGTCAGGCTATATTACCCATGAATTATGAAAAATGCCCTCGATGTAAACAAAAAAGTAAAATTAGAGATCATGATAAAATACAATGGACTATAGCGTTATTGGTTACTTCATTAATTCTTTATATTCCCGCTAATTTATTTGGGATTATGATAACGGTTGTTTTTGGGTCAGCATCAACTTCAACCATTATTGATGGCGTCATTTATATGTGGCAATCTGGTGATATACCTGTTGCGCTTGTTATTTTTATTGCAAGTGTTGTGATCCCAATTTTAAAAATCATTTCACTTAGTTGGCTTTGTTATTTTGCATTAGCAGTAAAACAGAAAAATAAGAATAATTGTTTAAAAATGAAAAAATTATACACTGCAGTTGAGTTTATTGGTAAATGGTCAATGATAGATATATTTGTTGTTTCAGTTATTTGTTCTTTAGTTAGAAATCAACAAATGATGGGTGTTTACCCTGATATTGGTGTTACATTTTTTGCAAGTGTTGTTATTATTACAATGATTGCATCACAAAAATTTGATCCTCGTTTAATTTGGGATCGTCCGCAAAATAGAAAAATAGGTCAATAGGAACAATATGGCAACATCAAGTAAATTGGCAAAAATAATTAAAATTAGAGCTATTTCAGCAATATGGATTATTCCTATTGTTACTGCAATTGTTGGTCTTTGGATAATCTACTCTCATTATGCTGATAGAGGTACTTCGTTCACATTACTAGCGAAAGATGCAAGCGGTATTGTTGCAGGTAAAACGGTAATTAAAAACCGTAGTGTTGATGTCGGTATAGTTGATGAAGTGACGTTATCTGATGATTATAAGCAAGTGGTAATCAAAGGTCGTATTTACAATGATATGGATCCTCTACTGAAAAATGATTCAATTTTTTGGGTTGTTAAGCCCGAAATTGGGCGAGATGGGGTGACAGGATTAGGAACTATTTTATCAGGCGTTTATATAGAATTAGTTTCAGGGAACGATACGCACAGTTTTCAAAATAAACCTTTTGTGCTTTCTGATACGCCTCCGTTGTCTGATCCTAGTATAAAAGGCATTAGACTAAATTTAGAAAGTGAGCAAAATGGTGTGATTCCTCGAGGTGCATCTATTATGTTTCATGGTTATCGTGTAGGTAATGTGGAGACTTCGGAATTTGATGTTGAATCGCGGAAAATGAAATATCAAATTTTTATTACTAAACCTTATGATGTGTTAGTAACACAAAATGTACGATTTTGGAAAGAAGGAGGTATCAATTTAACGCTTTCATCTCGAGGGGCAAGTTTAGATGTTCCTTCTCTGGATGTATTAATGTCTGGAGGAATTAGTTTTGATTTACCTGAAGGCTCCAAATTAGGTGCACCTGCTGAGCAAAATGCAGTTTATACATTATATGAAGATAAAAAATCTATTCAAGATTCACAGTATACTGAATATAAAGAATTCCTTGTTATGCTTTCTGACTCCATATCGGGATTATCAGAAGGCGTACCTGTTGAATATCATGGCATTAGGTTAGGAACAGTATCTAAAGTGCCATTTTATACTGCAGAGATGTTAGAAAAATCCTCAATTTTAAATAAAAAAGTACCAATATTAATTAGAATTGAACCAGGTCGTTTGTCTGAATTAGTTGATGAAAAAGTCGATATTGCTGCATTAATTATGAAAGAACAAGAAAATGGATTAAGAGCTTCATTAAAAACATCAAACATGTTCACAGGTGCTATGTATATAGATCTTGATTTTTACCCTGATTTGAAAAATAAATATGATCCAAAAATGGCAAAACAGTTTGGTTACGACACGATTGAGGCGACCTCAACTGGAATTGCGCAAATTCAATCAAAAGTTATGCAATTATTAGATAATTTTAATAATTTGCCTATTAATAATACGGTATCACAGCTTAATCAATCTCTTGCTTCAAGCCAACGCTTAATGGATTCATTAAATCGAATTATGGCAAGTAAAGAGATGCAGAATATGCCAAAAGATCTGCAAAAAACATTACGTTCATTAAATAAAACATTAAAAGGGTTACAACCGGGTTCTGAATTAAACAATCAAATGAAAGAAAGTTTACAAAAAGCCCAACAGATGATGGATGAACTAACTCCATTACTTAACACTCTCAATGATAAGAGCAATGCACTGATTTTTTCTGCTCCAGCGAAGAAAGATCAAGAGCCTAAAGCAAAAGGTAAAAAATGATGAACAAAATATATAAAAAGTTACTTACAGTCATATTTATGCCATTACTAGCTATATTAGTCGGTTGTTCAGCTAACAACCCAAGTAAAAGCTATTTTCAACTAACTAGTAATTTACAGAGTTCAGTCTCGCAAAAAATAAAAACGAATAATCGTTTTATTTGGATTGAATCGATTGATGTTGCGAGTTTTTTAAATAAGCCAGGTATAGTATTACAAACAGACAATATTACATATGAAACGGCAACTCAAAATTTATGGGCCTCAACGCTATCTCAGCAACTTCAAGAGAGGTTATCGCAAGATTTAACTATTTTATTGCCTAATTATTTAGTATCTAGTCAATCAATTACAACACCAAAATTAACAGTAAAATTATTTATCGATGGCTTTCATGGCAGTTATACTGGCGATGCGATCATCAAAGGACGATGGGTGATTGCTGATAGTAAAAATAATATTGAAACAAAACCATTTGAACGCCATGTTCCTTTAGAATCCAATGGATATAGTGCTTTAGTTAAAGCGCTATCTAAAGGTTGGCAAGATGAAGAACTAGACTTTGCAAATTCAGTAAAACTTTAGAGCTATAATAACATTCCGTCATAATGTTGGCGGAATGTCTAAACTTAAACGGTGATTGTTCTTAACGATTTTTTGAACTCATTAAAAACCTTGTCATCAATTTCTATCCATTTGCGAACACTATTGATAAATGCAATTTTATCGGCTTTTAAAAGCTCATCTTTTAAAATCGTTTTTTCTAACAATTGATTATGATCTAAATAAAATTGCCGCATGGTGCCAGCTAGCAATCCCGATTCTTTTTTAGGGGTAATCCATTGATCATTAATCCGCAATGCCAGATTACCGTTAACAAATTCAGTTATTTCATTGTGTTGGTTAAAATTAATATATTCTTTTCCTGTAATTAAATTAGGAAAATGCTCCCGGTTAGACGTTTTATGATACAAATATACGTTTTGGTTATGAACGCTCTGCTTTGCAAATTCGATTTCATTGATCTGCATTGGCGAGTTAATTATATTCTCGCTAATGGTATATAGCCCATTTTTTTGCAGTAAAATTCTGACTTTATAGATATTTTCAATATTTTTATTAGTTGCATTTGCTAACTTAATAAGTTGCAACTTAATTGCATTGATATCATAGTTAAAATCAAAATAATCAGCCGATTGAGAAAGTCTGCTTAAATGTTCTTCCAATAAGAAAAATTGTCCTTTTTCAAGCAATAATGATTCAATGATATATTTGGGAAAAGAAGTGGTACGAGTTAAAATTGCTGTTTTAGCTAAAATCTCATTATATTCATCTTGTGAGGTTGAATCCCAAGTGATCCCCCCACCAACACCATAACGCATTTTTTGATTATGTATGGTTAATGTGCGAATTGGGATATTGAATATAGCTTTGTTCATATATGGTTCAATATAACCAATTGTTCCACAGTAAACTCCACGTGGTGAGTTTTCAATATCTGCAATAATTTGCATTGTACTGGTTTTAGGCGCTCCAGTTATTGATCCACAAGGAAATAGTGCTTGAAAAATATGATATAAATTAACATCTTCTTTCAATTCACCTTGAATCTTAGAGGTCAATTGCCAAACGGTGGGATATTTTTCAGCTGAAAACAATTTAGGTACAGTCACAGACCCTGGTTTAGAAATTCTACTTAAGTCATTACGCAATAAATCAACAATCATCATGTTTTCAGCTTGGTTTTTTTCAGAAAATAAAGACTCTAATTGTTGCTTATCTTGTTGATTAGTTAATCCTCGAGCAGTAGTTCCTTTCATTGGTTTTGTGGTAATAATTTTATTATCTAATTTAAAAAATAATTCTGGTGAAATCGATAAAATATAACAATCGTCAAATTCAAGATAGGCGCAATAATCAGCTTGATTGTTTTTTTGCAGAAATTGGTAATAATCAATAGCGCTTTCATTAAATGGAGTAGTAAATTGAATCGTATAGTTGGTTTGATAAGTATTACCTGATTCAATTTGTGATCGAATAAAGTTAATTTTTTGATTATATTCCTCTATTGAGGTATCGCTTATCAAATCAAAAGTTGGTGGAGTGTAATTACTTATTTCTACATGTTTTTGCTCAACGCTAGAAAATTTATCAAAAATACCAAATACCAATAGCGGCAAATCATAATTCTGTTTTGTCTTATTTTCACGATTGAACCCCATTGCACTTTCATAAGCGAGATACCCAACTGCATAATAGCCTTGTTGCGTGAATTTTTCGATTTCATCCAATTGTTGTTTAATTAAAGAATAATCATTTGTAGCCAAAACTTTTATTGGGTTGCTAAAATATTTATGTTGACCTTCAAAATCAATATGAATTTTCATTTTAATATTGCTCATGGACAAAATTATTAATCATTTGTAAACCGAATTCGGTTTTTATTGCTTCAGGGTGGAATTGAACAGATTCTATGGGTAACTTTTTGTGACGTAATCCCATAATCAATCCTTGATTGTTTCGAGCAGTTACGATTAATTGAGAGTCCTTAGATAAAGGATTATCACAAGCAATTAATGAATGATAACGAACTACCGAAAGCGGGCTTTTGATCCCTTTAAACACGCCTTGACCATCATGTGTTATTTCATCGACTTTTCCATGCATAGGTGTTGGTGCTTTGATGATCTTATAACCATAATATTGAGCAATCGCTTGATGCCCTAAACAAACTCCCAATATTGGGCAAATATGACTAAATTGGGCAATAGCTGCAAGTGATATTCCGGCATTGATTGGGGAACTTGGACCAGGCGAAATGATAATTTTAGAAAAGCTAAGCTCTTTTATTTGATCAATTGTCATTTCATCATTTTTAATCACTTTAACTTCTGCGCCAACTTGACACAAATAATCGTTAATATTGAAGGTAAAAGAATCATAATTATCTATTAATAATATCAAAATACAGTCCATTAATTACATAGCGTATTGTTTTAAAACCACTAGCACCGGTAACAGCCAAATTCTAGCCATAACTGGAGCTATTATACCGTTAATACAGTTAAAAGCAGATATGATTGCTAGTTTTCTATCTTTTTATTTCCTTTTTTATACTGAAACACAGTATTACCTGAAATTTTTTAACAAAAACCCTCTTTTTCTGTGATAAATCTCACAAAAGAATACAACTCTACTTGTATGGTAGTATTTATCCCGCTATTTTTATCATGCTTAAATTTATAAAAGAGGTTTTAAATGGAAATTATAAAAGCAGAAGTATTTGTATGTAGTCCAGGTCGGAATTTTGTTACATTAAAAATCACTACCGATGAAGGCGTTTATGGTGTTGGTGATGCAACACTTAATGGTCGAGAATTAGCTGTAGCATCCTATCTTAAAGATCATCTTTGCCCACAACTTATAGGAAGAGATCCTCATCAAATTGAAGATATCTTTCAATATTTCTATAAAGGTGCGTATTGGCGACGTGGTCCAGTTACCATGTCAGCTATTTCGGCCATAGATATGGCGCTTTGGGATATCAAAGGAAAATTGGCTAATATGCCTCTTTACCAGCTACTAGGTGGTGCATCACGAACAGGGGTTATGGTGTATTGCCACACAACTGGAGCCAGTATTGATGAAGCACTTGATGATTACGCTAAACATAAAGAAATGGGCTTTAAAGCTATTCGTGTGCA
This sequence comes from Gilliamella intestini, assembly GCF_900094935.1. Classification (GTDB taxonomy): domain Bacteria; phylum Pseudomonadota; class Gammaproteobacteria; order Enterobacterales; family Orbaceae; genus Gilliamella; species Gilliamella intestini. The sequence continues at coordinate 20,897 of NZ_FMBA01000019.1, read as the reverse complement.
ATGCGGTATTCCCGGTATGAAAACGACTTATGGTCAAAGTAAAGGGAAAAACTTAGCTTATGAACCAGCAACAAGAGGGAATTATCCTGAAGAACAATGTTGGGCAACCGAGAAGTATCTTGATTTTATGCCTAAATTGTTTGATGCCGTGCGAAGTAAATTTGGTTTTAATGAGCATTTACTGCATGACATGCATCACCGTTTAACACCAATCGAAGCGGCTCGTTTTGGCAAAAGTATTGAAGATTACAGGCTGTTTTGGATGGAAGATCCAACACCTGCTGAAAATCAAGAATGTTTCCGTTTAATTCGTCAACATACTGTCACACCAATTGCAGTCGGTGAAGTGTTCAATAGCATTTGGGATTGCAAACAACTGATTCAAGAGCAATTAATTGATTATATACGAACCACAATTACTCATGCAGGTGGTATTACCCATATGCGCCGTATTGCTGATTTTGCTGCTCTTTATCAAGTGAGAACAGGATCTCACGGACCCTCTGATTTATCTCCAATTTGTCATGCAGCAGCGCTACATTTTGATATGTGGGTACCTAATTTTGGTGTGCAAGAATTTATGGGGTATTCACAGCAAATGCTAGAAGTCTTTTCACCAAATTGGACCTTTACAGATGGCTATATGCATCCAAGCGACAAACCAGGCCTAGGTATCGATTTTGACGAAAAACTTGCAGCAAAATATCCCTACAACCCAGCTTATTTACCAGTTGCTCGTTTAGAAGATGGTACGTTGTGGAATTGGTAAATTTATAGGAGGTCATATGAAAAGTATTGTAATCAAACAACCCAATGAATTAGTAATTGAGGAACGTGAAGTTCCTCAACCTAAATCAGGAGAAGTTAGAGTAAAAGTAAAATTAGCAGGTATTTGTGGTTCAGATAGTCATATTTATCGCGGTCATAATCCTTTTGCTAAATATCCAAGAGTAATTGGACATGAGTTTTTTGGTGTGATTGATGCAGTTGGTGAGGGGGTTGATCAATCAAGAATTGGTGAACGTGTTTCTGTTGATCCAGTAATTAGTTGTGGACATTGTTATCCTTGTTCTATTGGCCGCCCGAATGTCTGTACATCTCTTACTGTATTAGGTGTTCATCGTGATGGGGGATTTAGTCAGTATGCGGTAGTTCCAAGTAAAAATGCTTATATTATCCCAGATGAAATTAGTGATGAGTTTGCCGTGATGATTGAACCATTTACTATTGCAGCAAATGCAACCAGTTATTTAAAACCAACTGAAAATGATATTGCATTAATTTATGGTGCAGGTCCAATGGGACTAACGTCAGTACAAGCGTTAAAAGGCGTCTATAACGTTAAAGAGGTCATTGTTGTTGACAGGATTGAAGAACGTTTAGATATGGCAAAAATTAGTGGTGCTGACAGAGTAATAAACAACACTTCTTTATCTTTAAAAGATGAGCTAGATAAGCTTAGTATTAAACCGACAGTTATTATAGATGCAGCCTGTCATCCCTCCATTTTGCAAGAAGCAATTAGTATTGCATCACCAGCAGCAAGAATCTTGATTATGGGATTCTCAGGTGATGCCTGTCAGATAACTCAACAAGGCATTACTAGCAAAGAATTATCTATTTTTTCATCTCGATTAAATGCAAATAAATTCCCTGTAGTCATTGATTGGTTAACAAAAAAATTAGTTGATCCTAAAAAACTTATTACTCATCAATTTGATTATTCGAAAGTAGTTCAAGCAATTGAAACTTTCGAAAAAGATCAAAAACAGTGTTGCAAAGTTTTATTAACTTTTAGTTAGTGTTTTGCTTTGCTTTGTCTAGTAGTTGGTATTTTATATATAAAATAAAAAGCGAGTAACATCATGAATAATATAGGAAATAAAAAATGTGAAAGAAATACATCGGATTTGGTTAAAGCCGCTATTTCAGGATGGCTTGGAACAGCATTAGAATTTATGGATTTTCAATTATATTCTTTAGGTGCTGCACTAGTATTTCGTGAAATATTTTTCCCTGAACAATCGGCAATTATGGCACTAATCTTAGCTATGGGAACCTATGGGGCAGGATACATTGCCCGAATTGTTGGTGCTTTTATCTTTGGACGAATGGGCGATGCAATTGGTAGAAAGAAAGTATTATTTATTACAATTACCATGATGGGTATTTGTACAACACTAATTGGTGTATTACCAACTTATGCTCAAGTAGGTATTTTAGCTCCTTTAATGTTGGTTCTCTTACGTATAGTTCAAGGTTTGGGGGCTGGTGCTGAAATTTCAGGGGCGGGCACTATGCTTGCAGAATATGCTCCTATAGGAAAAAGAGGAATTATTTCTTCATTAGTTGCAATGGGCACTAATTGCGGTACATTGAGTGCTACCGCAATTTGGGCAGTTATGTTTTTTTTATTAGATAAACAACAACTAGTTGCATGGGGATGGAGAGTACCTTTTCTTGTAAGTGCGATCGTTATGATCTTTGCCATATGGCTTAGAATGAACTTAAAAGAAAGCCCTGTATTTGATGGTGTTAATGATGTAAATAACCAATCAATTAATGATAAACAACCAATCAAACACATTTCATTAGTTGAAATGATAAAAAGTAAAGCATTTTGGCTAGCAACTGGTTTACGTTTCGGACAGGCAGGAAACTCAGGGTTAATTCAAACTTTTTTAGCAGGTTACTTGGTGCAGGCTTTATTATTTGAAAAAGGTATACCGACAGATGCTTTAATGATTAGTTCGATTGTTGGATTTGTCACTATTCCTTTTTTAGGATGGTTATCTGACAAAATTGGGCGACGAATTCCGTATATTATTTTAACTGTTTCTTCAATTATTCTTGCTTATCCAATGCTATCTATTGTTGTTGATAAAAGTAATTCAGTTAGTACTATAATGTTATGTTTAATTATTATTCATAATATTGCAGTACTAGGGTTATTTGCGCTAGAAAATATTACTATGGCTGAAATGTTTGGTGCTCGTAATCGCTTTACTCAAATGGCGATATCTAAAGAAGCAGGAGGTCTTATTGCAGTTGGATTTGGTCCTTTATTAGCCGGAATTTTCTGTAATATTGTCAATGATTGGTGGCCTATTGTTGTTATGATCATTGTTTATTCTTGTATTGGTTTGGTATCAGCGATTTTTATGCCAGAAGTTAAAGATCGTGATTTATCTAATTTAAATGATGCAGCATTATAATTTAAGGTTTTGAAGGAAAATATAATGAAACTATCAACTAAAACTTTATCACAACTACCTAAAGAGGTAGTTGTACCGAACTATGATAGAAATAAGCTTAAAACTAAAATAGTTCATCTTGGTTTTGGTGCTTTTCATCGTGCTCATCAAGCTGTTTTTACTGACATTTTGGCAGCAAAATATGGAAGTGATTGGGGATATTGTGAAGTTAATTTAATTGGCGGTGAAAAACAAATTGAAGATTTAAAGCAGCAAGATTATCTATTTAGTGTGTGTGAAATGGCTTATGATAATTGGAATTCGCGGGTTGTCGGGGTTGCCAAAGAGGCATTACATGCTGATATTGATGGTATTGCAAAAATATTAGAGGTTATGACACGTCCTGAAATTGCTATTGTGTCAATCACTGTTACCGAAAAAGGTTATTGCCATTTACCTGCAACGGCATCAATTGATACCAATAATGCACTAATTAAACATGATATTGAAAACCCAACTAAACCGAAAACTGTTCCGGGTCTGATCGTTGAGGTATTACGTTTACGTAAAGAAAAAGGTTTAAAACCGTTTACAGTTATGTCTTGCGATAATATGCCAGAAAACGGCCATGTAACGCGGAATGTCGTTTTGGCGTTAGCCAAACAGCGTGATCCAAGTTTGGCTAGTTGGATCGACCAAAATGTGACATTCCCATCAACGATGGTTGACCGAATTGTACCTGCGGTGACACCTGAAACCATGGAAAAAATCCAAAAACAACTGGGTGGTATTGAAGATCCGGCGGGTATTGCCGGTGAGCCATTTAAGCAATGGGTTATTGAAGATAACTTTGTTGCCGGCAGACCAGAATGGCAAAAAGCTGGCGCTGAACTTGTTAGTGATGTATTGCCTTATGAAGAGATGAAGCTACGTATGTTAAATGGTAGTCACTCATTTTTAGCTTATTTAGGCTATTTAGCAGGTTACTTACATATTGATGAATGCATGCAAGATCCTAATTATGTGAAAGCTGCAAGGCATTTGATGATAAATGAACAAGCAAGCACACTACGAGTAAAAGGCGTTGATTTACAGGCTTATGCCGATTCGTTGCTTGATCGTTATCGTAATACAGGTTTAAAACATCGTACTTGGCAAATAGCCATGGATGGTACCTTAAAATTACCTCAACGCATGCTTGATTCAGTCCGTTTTCATTTGGCAAATAACACACCATTTGATTGCTTAGCTTTAGGTATTGCTGCTTGGATGCGCTATGTAAGCGGAAAAGATGATGCTGGTAAGATGATTGAAATAAGTGATCCAATTGCTGATAAGTTAAAAGAGCTAGTAGCAAACAGTCAAGATAATCAAGAACGGGTAAAATCGTTATTATCATTATCACATGTATTTGGCGATGATCTACCTAACAATCAATATTTTGTTGAGCAAGTGACTAAAGCTTATTTATCTTTGCGAGATATTGGTGCTAAACAGTCAGTAAAACAGTTAGAAAAATTTTTTTAAAGCATTACTAACAAAACTAACATAATTAATAACAGTAAAGTGTAATTGCCTGCAATGGCGTTACACTTTTTATTTGACTTCAATTTAGTACAAATAACCTTTCTATATTTATTTTATTGAAATAGCAACACATTTCAAACAAAAAAATTAAGGGGTAAGTGTTTTTTAAATTCAACGGAAGGCAAGTAGCCTAACGAAGAATGTAATTGTTTATGATTGTACCAATAGGCATAAGCCGAAAAAGCGCGTTGTAACTCAGCCACTTAGTTGAAGTGGTTAACTCTTGTTCTTGCGGACTGCGATTATCTTTTGTTTTAAATGATTAAATGAGCCACTTTGGCTTGCTTGCGTTATCCAACGTTCCAAAGCTGATTAGGTATTGTAAATAAGTTATTGTGTTATTTTTCGGTAAGTTAAAATAAATTTACTGCTATAAAAATCGCATGGCTACAGTTTTTCCGTTGGTTTTTTAATTTATTTGATATAGTATTAATTGTTTAAAGTTTGTTAAATGGAAAGATTGTAATGAGTAAAAAAATTGCTGTAATGGGTGATGATACTACAACCGGTGGTAAAGTTATTTCGTCGTCAGTTCTAGCTTTTAACCATCTCGATGCTATAGCCTGTTTAGGGGATTATGCTTCATGTCCTAAGTGTAAAAGTTCTGGAAAAATTATTGAGGGGACTGATAAACTAATCATTGATGGCAAACCAGCTGCTTATGATGGGTGTATTATTGCTTGTGGTTGTCGGCCTATAGGTGTTAATCGAATTATTGCAACCAAAAGTCTGATATTTGTTGATGTGGCAACCTCATATTATACAAATAAGTCAAATCCTATTAATAATACATTTTCAACAATCGCGCAAAATGATATTCACACACAAATTAATTCATTAGTAGCACCAAATGAAGAGAAAACAAAGATTCGTCTTGACGCTCAAAATTTACTTGATTGTGCGCATGAAGTTTGTGAAAAACACCTTTACCATGATGATATAAAACAAGATTTCATTAACAATGTTGATGATTTCGCCACGCGCATTGTAAATCAAGTGGAAAGCGGAGCGATGAGTTATGAACAAGGCTCAGAAGCGATAAAATCTGAAGAAAAGAGTTTATTGGATCAAAGCCTGCACTGGGTAGGTCGGGGACTAAGTGTTTTAGGTGGTTTTGGCTTGATGAGGATGGGGGTTGCAATGTGCTCAACTGGTGGGGGTTGTATACTTGGCTCATATGTAGTAGCGCATGGAGTTAATAGTATTCAAGAAGGGATAACTGATGAAGATGGCTTTTTAAAATCAGTGTATCAAAATGCGGCTGAAAGATTGGGAATGTCTAAAGAGGCAGGTTCTTTGGCTTATGATTTAGTTGATATCGGTATATCCGTACATGGTAAACTTAAATTAGTTCCTAAAATTGATAAAAGTTTTGCAATTAATCAATACAATCGTGCTAATCCAGCTAAATTCAAATTATTTTATTATGGTAGAAAGGATTTGATACAAGCATATAAACAGATGAATAAATGGTTGTTAAGTTATGAACTATTGAGTGATGCTATATCATTATATGAAATTTATCAAGAGGCTGAAAATATATTAGTTAAAGATAATGAAAGTAGTGAGACAAATCTATATATTTCAAAACCGGAACAGATTGATAATATAGAGAAAATTGTAGATAGTTGTGCAATAGTAATACGTGTTACAGGTCGAGAATCTGATGCTGATGACCAACCTAATTATTCATTGTGCACGCGCTTGGATGGTACTATATATCGGCAATATTTTGATGGCCATATTGAAGAAGGTTCTATTGAATAACAGGAATAACACAGATGATTATATTGATTTACATTGCGTATTACTTTTTCTCTATTTTGCCTATTATGATTTCTTATCGTTTTAGAAAATATACAATAAGTGATTATCAATATAATAAAAAGTTGAAATGGCAAAGGCGCATCATGTTGTTTTTTAATTATGTTGCTTCAGTTGTTCAAATTATAATTGCAGGTGAACTTGAACGTATCGTTCCTTCTAATCCAGATTATCGTCCTCTTTTATTATCAGCATGTATATTTATAATTATTTATCCTTTTCCAATATCCTGGTTAGAAAGCCCAAAAGAGTATTTAACAAAGAAAAAGAAAAAATGGAAATAATAATGGATTTAGTAAAGTTAGCTTTCCACCATTAACTACTAGAGAAATAACACAGATGATTATATTGATTTACATTGCGTATTACTTTTTCTCAATTTTGCCTATTATGATTTCTTATCGTTTTAGAAAATATACAATAAGTGATTATCAATATAATAAAAAGTTGAAATGGCAAAGGTGCATTATGTTGGTTTTTAATTATGTTGCTGCAGCTGTTCAAATTATAATTGCATGTGAACTCGAACGTATCGTTCGTTCTAATCAAGATTATGGTCCTCTTTTATTATCAGCAAGTATATTTCTAATTATTTATCTTTTTCCAATATCCTGGTTAGAAAGCCCAAAAGAGTATTTAAAAAAGAAAAAGAAAAAATGGAAATAATAATGAATTTAGTGAAGTTAGCTTTCCACCATTAACAACTGTCGCATTACCTTCCAAACAAATTGTAGAAATTCCTCGCGTTGTTTACAGTAATTTGAGAAACTAATGTAATGAATATACATAAACAAACAAAACTACGCCTTATCACAGACAAGCGATATGGCCCTTATATCATAAAGAAAAAATAACGGTCACTAATTTGGCTAAACGCTTTATGGTCAGTTGCCCTACCATTAAAATCTATTGAAGATAAATTAAGACGGCAAGCTAAACGCTATAACAAAACCTATCCGGGTGAAATACTACACGTTGATACCAAAGGTTTACCTTTACTTAAAAATGAAACAAAACAGCAAACTAGAGAATATTTTCCCATTAATATCCATTTGATTTTTATTGCTTTTATACATAAACGTAGTACACTCCTGAAACTTTTTAACAAAAATCCTACTGTCTTTGTTTGTTAGATAAATGTTTGTTTAGATAAACTGCGTGATAACCAGCGAATCAATCAAAAATTGACAAAAATCACCTGCAATGGCAATTTGATGTAGGTGATGAAAAACAAATTGTTGTTGCGGATTTAACCTAATGACAAACGGTAGCGGAAGCGATATTTAAAACTATTAAAACGGAATTTGTAAAAGGCCAACGTTTCAACTAAGCGGCTGAGTTACAACGCGCTTTTTCGGCTTATGCTTATTGGTATAATCATAAACGATTACATTCTTCGTTAGGCTACTTGCCTTCTGTTGAATTTAAAAAACACTTACCCCTTAATTTTTTTGTTTGAAAATGTGTTGCCATTCCAATCAAAAAAACTTTTCTTATACCTAAAAATATCCTACTATTCTCCCTTATTTTGTTCCTTGCATAAGAATGATATATGTTTAAATCTGCCGACTTGAATATTTCAGAACCCGTTAATCAACAAATTTATCGTAAATTAAGAAAAGCGATTATTACTTGTCAAGTATTGCCTGGTGTTTTACTGTCAGAAAAAGAGATTTCTAGTCAATTTAGTGTTTCAAGGCAACCGGTTAGAGAAGCGTTCATTAAATTAGCCGAAGCGGGACTAGTGCAAATTCTTCCTCAACGAGGAACATTTGTCACAAAAATATCGATTAAAAAAGTGATGGATGGGCAATTTATTCGTGATGCTGTTGAATGTGCAATTATTAGGCAAACCGCATTAAAAATTAATGACTCAGATATTTTATTACTGCAAAAAAATATTGATGAACAAAAAGAGGCCAATAAACATAAGAATATTCAATATTTTCTAGAAAAAGATGATGAATTTCACCAAATTTTAATGAATGCAATAGACTGCCAAATGGCATGGGAAACGGTTGAAAATATTAAAGCTATGATGGATCGCGTAAGATTTCTTTCATTAGAAGAAATTTCGCCTCCCGAAGATCTTGTTAAACAGCATGAAAAAATCTTAGTAGCTTTAAAAAATCATGATCCAGATCTTGCAGTAATAGCTCAACATGAACATTTATCGGCTATTTTGGAGACTATAAAAATAGTATCAAAACAGAAGAATGAATGGTTTGTTGATTAATCTTCATTAACGATCTGAATTATTATTTTGCATATTTTCTGTTCTTATGCCACTTGTTATTGTAGTTTACTCAGATGTAGGCAATTATTTATTTTTACGTAAATACCCCAAAACACGAAAGTTATCTATTTTCCAAATTCCATCTTTAAATATGAGAGGATAAGTGGCACGGCTGCTTGCTTTTGGCCCCGGATTTTGTTGAACAATCTCAATTTCATCATCTGTTACTTTGCTAATGATAGCGACATGCCCATACTTTGAAAAACCAAAAACAATGATATCGTCAACTTGTGGTTTAGTTGGTGAACCATTATGAAATTGTAATAAATTACGTTTAGGATTAAGTTGACCATCAGGAATTGATTCATCAAAGTAACTTTTAGCATGACCATAACTATCTGGCATTTTGTGATTAAAACGTTGATAATAATAACGTTTAATAAATTCAACACATTGGTACTTTTGACCTAAGTTATAGCCGTCTTTAGTTAGATTACGACCACTAACATTACCAGTACTACCATTATAATAAACATCAACACCATTGAATTGATCAACAACTGTGCCTATTTTATCTTTATCAACTTGCATATCAAGATACACATATTGATAAAAAGCATAACCACTAAATACAGATAAAATGATGAAGAAAAAAAATAGTGTTTTTTTGTATTTGAATAATATTATATTTTTCATTATTAGAATTTATTTTCCTATTATATTGTTATAAATATTTTCCTATTAAAAACAAAATCATGCTGCTTGAACCTGAGGATCTATTAAGCTATTTTTATTAATCTATGTATTTGGGGATAATATTATTTAATAACTTATTAATTATATTACATTTTACGTAAATAACCTAAAACGCCATAATTCTCTATTATCCATTTCCCATCTTTAAAGATTAAAGGAAAAGTTGCTCTACTGTTTGCATTTGGTCCCGAATTTTGTTGCACAATCTCAATTTCGTTATCGGTTACTTTACTTACAATTGCAACATGTCCGTAACTTGTCCAATTAAGAATAATGATATCTTCAACTTTTGGTTTTGTTGGTGAGCCATTGTGGAATTGTAATAAATTGCGTTGTCGATTAATTTTGCCATCAGCAACTAATGGATCAAAGAAATCTTTTGCATGCCCATAACTATTAGGCATTTTGTGGTTAAAGCGCTGATAATAATAACGTTTGATAAATTCAACACATTGATATTTAAGGCCTAAGTTATAGCCGTCTTTAGCAATATTTCTTCCACTTACATTATAAATACTGCCGTTATAATAGACTTTCACACCATTAAATTCATCAATGACTTTTCCTATTTCTTGTTTATTAATTTCAATATTGGCAAAAGCACATGAATTAAGTGTATAGTAGCTTAACACTGATAATAACCAAAGCCAAAGGATCCCTTTTTTATATTTCAATAACATGTTTATTTCCATTATTTTAATTGTATATTATTAATTATAATCATTTATTTTTATTAAAAAAATAGAATTTAATCGAATAATAAAAATATTATTATTCATGTATGTAAAATTAAGCTTACAATTTAAAACAAAATAGGAATTATAAAATGATTAAAAAAGTTAAAATAGATATTAGTGGTCTTGTTCAAGGTGTTGGATTTCGATTTTTTACTTATCAACAAGCCCAAAAGCTTGGTTTAGTCGGCTATGTTCAAAACTTAGATAATGGTAATGTTGAAATTATTGCACAAGGTGACAGTTCACAAATAGCGAAGTTAATACAATGGATTGAAAACGGTGGACCTGCTTCATCGCGAATTTCTCATGTAAATATTTGTGAATTATCACCACAAAACAATTTAACTTCTTTTAATGTTCGATATTAATTTAATAAAAAATAAAGTAAAATATATAAAATGTTGGACATTCTAAATAATAACTTCTTATTAATGTGATATAACATATGTTATGAATAAAAAAAATCTGATCTGCCTTTTACTTATTATTATTGTTATCGGTGTTTATTACAATTATCAAAAAGGGGATGCTTCTGCAAGCAAATCTATCCCAAATACATTAGATAAGCCGATTTATCAAAGTGATGATATGTTAACAGATATTTATGACTTATCAGGTGAATTAGTCTATAAAATTGAGTCTAGTCATGTTAGGCATTTTGATAATTCAGACAATACTGAATTTGATTTACCTAATTTTACGTTTTATGATCAAGATCATTTAGCAACATGGCATATTAAAGCTAAAAAAGCGACATTAACGAATGATAAACATCTTTACCTTTATCAGGATGTTCAGTTAGATAATTTGACAAAAGACGCTCAATTAAAGCAAGTAAAAACAGATAATGCAGTGATAGATTTAACTTCACAGCTAGTTACATCAAAAGATCCTGTCATCATTTACGGGGTAGGGTTTTATTCAACAGGTATTGGCTTAGCCAGTGATTTGCATACAAAAACAGCTAATATACTTGAAAATGTAAAAACATATTATAATACTGAGGCAAAATAAAACATGAGTTCGCTAAAACAAACTGTTTTTTCATTAATTTTATTATTACCTATCTCTTTGAGTAGTTTTGCAAATGAACCTTCTAAGCAACCTACAGACACTAAAGAAGAACATAAAATATTTGCTGATAATAAACCCATTACAATTGATGCGAATAATCAACACATTGATATTGAAAAAAATATAATTACGTTTATTGGTAATGTTATCATTGTTCAAGATGGGTTAACCATAAATGCTGATAAAGTTGTTATTACCGATATGCAAGATACTGAAAAACAAAAAATTACAGCCTATGGTAATCCTGTAAATTATAAGCAAATTTTGCCAGAAAAAAATAAAATTGTAACAGGTCATTCTGCTCAAGTAATTTACAATGTAAAACAAAATAATGTTGTTTTACAAGGTAATGCTGAGTTATTTCAGCAAGATAATCATATCATTAGTAATCAGATCACTTATGATGTTAAAAAACAGCAAATACTTGCACAGTCTGGTAAAAATGGGCGAGTAAAAAGCACTATCATCCCAAATCAAGTTAAAGGGACGAATAAATAAAATGCCAATTTTAAAAGCAGAAAATCTAGCCAAAGTATACAAAAAACGACGTGTTGTTGAAGATGTCAGTTTAACAGTTAATTCAGGTGAGATTGTCGGATTATTGGGACCCAATGGTGCAGGTAAAACCACTACGTTTTATATGGTGGTTGGTATAGTGACATTAAATGCTGGTAAAATTTATCTTGATGATCATGATATCAGTATTTTACCTTTACATGAGCGAGCTCAAAAAGGCATTGGTTATTTACCGCAAGAAGCGTCTATTTTTAGAAAATTGTCTGTAATTGATAATATTATGGCAATTTTAGAAACGCGCAAAGATATTGATAAAAATGAAAAAATCAATCGTGCCGAAGAACTACTTGAAGAGTTCCATATTACGCATATTCGTGACAGCATAGGGCAATCGTTATCGGGTGGCGAAAGACGACGAGTTGAAATTGCCAGAGCATTAGCGGCAAATCCAAAATTCATTCTGCTTGATGAACCTTTTGCAGGTGTCGATCCTATTTCAGTCATTGATATCAAAAGTATCATTAAACATTTGCGTGATCGTGGATTGGGTGTATTAATAACCGATCACAATGTGCGTGAAACATTAGATGTTTGTGAACGTGCTTATATTGTCAATAAAGGACATTTAATTGCTGAAGGTTCACCTAGTGATATCTTAAGTAATGAATATGTAAAACGAGTCTACTTAGGAAATGAATTTAGGTTATGATGAAACCAAGTTTACAACTGAAAGTTTCGCAACAGCTTTCGATGACACCACAATTACAATTGGCGATTCGATTACTCCAGTTGTCAACTTTAGAACTTCAACAAGAAATTCAAACCGCTTTAGAAAATAACCCATTACTTGAAATTGCCGATCAATATGATGAAATTAACGTTGAACAACACGACGAAATTGAACACATTGACACGCGTGAAGCACTAGATAGCCAAGAAATACCTGATAATATTCCACTTGATGCATCTTTAGATGATATTTATAGTGCAGGAACTCCATCTGGAACTAACTCAGATTATCGTAATGATGAATTGCCTATCTATCAAGGCGAAACTCACGAAACATTACATGATTATTTAGAATGGCAATTAGAGCTAACGCCTTTTAGTGATACAGATAGAGCAATAGCCATTTCAATTATAGAAGCGATTGATGAACGAGGCTATTTGACCGTTTCGTTAGATGAGATTTTAGAAGAACAAGGTAATGATGAGATTGAATTTAATGAAGTTGAAACTGTTTTAAAGCGTATTTGGCATTTTGACCCTATTGGTGTTGGTGCAAGATCGCTACAAGAATGTTTATCTATCCAAATTCAAAATTTATCCCCTCCACCTTTTGTTAATCAAATAATTAATCAATATTTAGATTTATTAGCTAGCCGTGATTATAGAACCTTAAAAAAAGTATTAAATGCTAGTGATGAACAGTTAAAAGAAGCAGTCAATTTTATTCAACATTTACACCCCTATCCAGGTGAATCAATAAATACAACGCCCCCCGATTATGTACTACCTGATGTGTTAGTCAAAAAATTGAATGGAAAATGGATTGTTGAATTGAATAATGACACAATGCCAAATCTACGTATCAATCAGCAGTATGCAGCAATGGAGAAGATAGCAAATGAAAGTGATAGTCAATATATTCGCTCGCATTTGCAAGAGGCCAATTGGTTTATTAAAAGTATCGAAAATCGTAATGAAACCTTATTAAAGGTTAGCCAATTTATTGTTGAGCATCAACAAGCCTTTTTTGAACACGGTGCTGAATACATGAAGCCAATGATTTTGTCTGATGTTGCAACGGCCATTGATATGCATGAATCGACCATTTCTCGTGTAACAACTCAAAAATATCTGCATTGTCCAAGCGGAATTTATGAACTTAAATTCTTTTTCTCAAGTCATGTCAATAATGATTCAGGCGGTGAGGTTTCATCTACTGCTATCCAAGCATTAATTAAAAAATATATATCGGCAGAAAATAGTAAAAAGCCATTAAGTGATAGTAAATTAGTTTCGATGCTTGAAGAACAAGGTATTATTATTGCACGTCGCACCGTAGCAAAATACCGTGAAGCCTTATCAATTCCACCATCAAGTCAACGAAAACAGCTTTAAATGTAAAGCTGTTTATGACAACGGATCGTTTTAGATAACTTTTTCAGTTTCAATAATCATCATATCCGTAGTAAAAGAACCATCTGCTTGAAGTTCAAAATATTTTTTTGTATCGTCGGCTGCTGTTTCTTGGTAAATTCGTATCGCTTCAATCAACTGTTCAGGAGTACGCATTCGTTTAACCCATGTATCAAAAGAGAGTGTTAAACGATGACGAGTTATATTATTAATGACGAAACCCGCTTCAGTTAAAAAGGTTAACCACTCACCTGGGGTATAGTCACGAACATGTGAGGTGTCACGCATGGCTTCAACGGTTTGTAGCCAAATATCTAATACAGGGTGACCTGGTGACACAACATCCATAATAATTAATTTACCGCCAGCTTTAGTTATTCGATGAAGCTGTCGAATACTTTTGCCTACATCATGCCAATGATGAGCTGAATAACGACTAACAACAATATCAAATTGATTATCATCAAAAGGGGGATATTCAGCATAACCTTGCTTAACGGTTATATTTTGTAAATTGCGCTCTTTTGCTGTTTGCGCTACAACCGATAACATTTCATTTGAAAGATCATAGGCTGTAACATGTTTAACATATTTTGCCGCAATAAAACTGACATGGCCTGCACCACATCCCATATCAAGTAGGTTTGCCTCGGAATGCGATATAAGTAGATTAGATAAATATTCAAGATCAGGCCCTTGAGCATGTACTTTGCTAGTTAAATAGGCATTGGCTTGCTCGCCAAACTGCTGTTTTACATTGTCATGATGTGTTGCCATTGTCGATTCTCATTATTGGGCGCAAATAAGCGCCCAAAAGTTAAAGTTAAGCTAAAAATGAAGGGATTTTATGTTCAAAGTCGCTAATTGCTTCTTCATGTTGTAAGGTTAAGCCAATATTATCTAACCCATTTAACAAGCAATGACGTTTAAAAGCATCAATTTTAAATGAATATTGCTTATCGCCGGCAATGACCACTTCATTAACTAAATCTATGGTAAATTCAATGCCTTCATTGGCTTCGACAATTTTAAACAGCTCATCGATATCTTCTTCGGATAAATTAACCAATAATAACTGATTGTTAAATGAGTTATTGTAAAAAATATCGGCAAAACTTGAACCAATAATAGTTTTAAACCCATAATCGGCAAGCGCCCAAGGGGCATGTTCACGCGATGATCCACAACCAAAATTTTCACGCGTAAGTAAAATACTAGCACCTTTATAGCGTGATTTATTTAAAACAAATTCAGGATTAGGTTGCTCACCAGCATCATCTAAAAAACGCCATTCATGAAAGGCATGTTTACCAAATCCAGTGCGTGTTACTTTCTGTAAAAACTGTTTTGGAATGATTGCATCTGTATCGACATTAGCCGCATCTAAAGGAACAACTAATCCGGTATGTTTTGTAAATTTAGCCATGACAAGTCTCCTTAAAATGGTTTGCGAATATCAGTAAAATGACCAGTAATTGCTGCGGCAGCTGCCATAGCAGGACTAACTAAATGGGTTCTTGCATCGCGCCCTTGGCGACCTTCGAAATTACGGTTACTGGTTGATGCGCAGCGATCTCCCGGTGCTAATTTATCATCATTCATTGCAAGACACATAGAGCAACCTGGTAAGCGCCATTCAAAACCTGCTTCAATAAAAATTTTATCTAATCCTTCGGCTTCAGCTTGTTCTTTTACTGGTCCTGAGCCAGGAACGACCAACGCTTGCACACCTTCAGCTACTTTACGGCCTTTAGCAATTTGCGCAGCAGCTCGTAAATCTTCTATACGTGAGTTTGTACAAGAACCAATAAACACTTTATTGATCTTAATATCAGTCATTTTGGTACCAGCGGTTAATCCCATATAAGTTAATGCACGCTCTGCAGAGTGTTTTTCAATAGGATCAGCAAAATCATTAGGATTCGGTACTGTTGCATCAATTGAAGTTACTTGACCAGGATTCGTTCCCCAAGTGACTTGTGGTGCGATATCTTTTCCTTCTAACGTCACAACTGTATCAAAATGTGCACCTTCGTCGGTTTTTAGCGTTTTCCAATAAGCAACCGCTTTGTCGAAGTCTTCACCTTTTGGTGAAAATTGACGACCTTTTAAGTACTCAAAAGTCACTTCATCTGGCGCAATTATGCCAGCTTTAGCTCCCATTTCAATTGCCATATTACACAACGTCATGCGCCCTTCCATTGATAATGATTTAATAGCATCACCACAAAACTCAACTACATGACCTGTACCGCCAGCGCTAGTGGTTTTACCAATAATAGCTAATATAATGTCCTTGGCCGTAATGCCTTCAGCGACTTGCCCTTTAACTTCAATTTTCATGGTCTTAGCTCGACCTTGTTTTAAGGTTTGAGTTGCTAGCACATGCTCAACTTCGGAAGTACCAATACCAAAAGCTAATGCACCAAATGCACCATGTGTAGCAGTGTGTGAATCACCACACACAATAGTCATACCCGGTAAAGTCATACCTTGCTCAGGGCCGACTACATGGACAATACCACGTAATGGGCTTTGCAAATCATATAACGAAATCCCAAACTCTTTGGCGTTTTTTGCCAGCTCAGTTAGCTGAATGCGAGCCATTTCACTACATGCGCTAAGATCATTACTTTTTGTTGAAGTGTTATGATCCATTGTTGCAAATGTTTTGTGTGGTTGACGTACTTTACGGTTCATAGCTCGTAAACCATCAAACGCTTGTGGTGAAGTTACTTCATGCACTAAATGGCGATCGATATATAAAATAGGCGTTTCATTTGGAGCTTCATAAACGACATGCGCATCATATAATTTCTGATACAGTGTTTTTGACATTGCAGATTCCTTATTATTTTTTACAACTGGTATTAGTTTGAATCTTTGACATTATTTACTAATACTATAATCAATTGAATTAAAAAGGATACAACGAGCAGTTTATTCTGCATACTTCAATATCCTTTTACTACACATCTAATACGACTAATTCAATTAAATAAGCTTACAAATAATGTCTCCCATTTCATCAGTTGAAACGGCTTGTTCTTTTTGTGCAAGATCGATAGTACGATAGCCTTGCTCTAATGCTTTATTTACTGCTGTTTCGATAGCTGAGGCAATATCATCACGTTTAAAGCTGTAACGGACTAACAAGGCTAATGACAAAATTTGTGCAGCAGGATTAGCAATATTTTTGCCAGCAATGTCAGGTGCGCTACCACCAGCAGGTTCATATAAGCCAAAGCCTTGTTCATTAAGACTAGCAGAAGGCAACATCCCCATTGAACCAGTTATCATGGCACATTCATCGGATAATATATCTCCAAATAAATTTGAGCATAAAATAACATCGAATTGAGACGGATCTTTAACAAGTTGCATTGTGGCATTATCGATATACATATGCTCAAGCTCGATATCTGGATAGTTTTTAGCTACTTCATTAACCACCTCACGCCACAAAATTGAGGTTTGTAATACGTTGGCTTTATCAATTGAAGTTACTTTTTTGCGACGTAAACGTGCGGCTTCAAACCCCATTTTTGCAATACGCTCTATCTCAAAACGATGATAAACTTCAGTATCAAATGCTTTTTCTTGAGCACCACTACCTTCACGTCCTTTAGGTAATCCAAAATAAATACCGCCAGTTAATTCGCGCATACATAAAATATCAAATCCACGCTGGGCAATATCGGTGCGTAATGGGCAAAGATCTTCTAAGCCTTGATATAAACGAGCAGGGCGCATATTAGCAAATAATTTGAAGTGTTTACGTAGTGGTAATAACGCACCACGTTCAGGTTGCTTTTCAGGTGGTAAATTAGACCATTTAGGACCACCCACTGAACCAAATAAAATAGCGTCAGCTTTTTCACAGCCTTCAAGTGTTTCATTAGGTAATGGACAACCATGAATATCAATTGCTGCGCCGCCCACATCATATTCACTAGTAGTAATAGAAAGCTGATATTTTTGGCGGATAACATCTAATACTTTATAGGCTTGTCTCATTACTTCAGGGCCAATACCGTCGCCGGGAAGTACTGCAATATGGTAGTTTTGTGACATTTTTTATTCCTTTACAATCTAAATTAATTTTCATGTTTTGCTGTTAAACGGCAAAACAAATTATCTTTTAGTCATGATGTAATTTTTGTTTTTCTTGTGCAACTTGATTTGCTCTATACACATTATTCAATACATTAATTAAAGCCAAAGCCGATGAGTGAACGATATCGGTTGCAAGCCCAACACCATGGAACTTACGACCTTTATATTCGGCAACAATATCAACTTGTCCTAAAGCATTTTCACCTTGTCCTTTAGAAGCTAACTGATATTTTACAATCGAAATAGGCTCGCCAGTAATACGGTTGATAGCTTGATAAACAGCATCAACAGGACCGTTACCTGTTGCAGCATCAGAATACTTTTTATCACCAATTAACAAGCTAACCGAAGCGGTTGAAACAACCGTCGAACCTGATTGAACATTAAAATAATCCAAAACATAATGTTCTTTTTCATCTTTTAATTGATTGATAAATATTAATGCCTCTAAATCATAATCAAATACTTGGCCTTTTTTATCAGCTAATTCTAAAAATGCCTCATAGACTTGATCTAAGTTATAATCTTTATCGTGATAACCAAGTTCTTCTAAACGATGTTTAACGGCGGCTCGTCCTGAACGAGAGGTTAAATTTAATTGGATTTGATTTAATCCGATTGATTCAGGGGTCATAATTTCGTAAGTTTCACGATTTTTTAAAACCCCATCTTGATGAATTCCTGAGGAGTGGGCAAAAGCGTTACTACCAATAATTGCTTTATTACCCGGAATTGGCATATTAGTAATTTGGCTAACAATTTGGCTGGTACGATAAATCTCTTGGTGATTGATATTTGTGTGAACATTTAAGATATTTTGACGAACTTTAATCGCCATAATAACTTCTTCAAGTGCGGTATTACCCGCACGTTCGCCTAAACCATTCATCGCACCTTCAATTTGCCGAGCACCTTCTTGAACCGCGCTAATCGAGTTAGCCACCGACATGCCCAAGTCATCATGACAATGAACAGAGATAATCGCTTGATCAATGTTCGGGACACGTTCAAATAGGGTACGAATAATGCCACCAAATTGATAAGGGACAGTATAACCGACAGTATCTGGAATATTGATCGTTCTTGCCCCTGCTTTAATTGCTGCTTCAACGATACGACATAAGTTATCAATTGGGGTACGGCCTGCATCTTCACAAGAAAACTCCACATCATTAGTATAATTACGTGCACGTTTAATACAGTGCACAGCTCTTTCAATGACATCATCAAATGTCATTTTTAATTTATCCTTAACATGTAAGGTTGATGTTGCCATAAAAGTATGAATTCGAAACTGATCTGCAACTTTTAATGCCTCGGCAGCAACATCAATATCTTTATCAACACAACGAGACAATGCACAAACACAGCTATCTTTAATGGTCTTAGCAATCGTTTGGACTGATTCAAAATCACCGGGAGATGAAACAGGAAAGCCAACTTCTATCACATCGACCCGCATTCGCTCCAAAGCAAGCGCTATTTGTAACTTTTCTTTAACGCTCAAACTTGCTTGTAATGCTTGTTCACCATCGCGTAACGTTGTATCAAAAATAATGACTTGATCGCTCATTGTTTTTCCTTTTATATATTTTAGCGGTATCTCGGTATTTCAAGTTAAAAAAACAAAAAACCCGCACTTTAGCGCGGGTTCTTGTTAATTTGTTGAGTTGTTTATTTAACTACTTCTTCTTACTCCACACACAAGCTATCCGCGCAAGTTGATGCGAGGAGGAGGCTGAGGTCGAGTGATAAATAGTTAACAAACATAAAAATCTCTATTTTAATTGTAATTAATATAGACTAAAACTGATGATATTTTTACCAAATGATATTAGTGGTGTCAATGATTATTTGCAGTCAATCTTAATGTATTCTATTTTTATTAAAATAAAGTACTCAATGCGAATAAGTATTGCTTCACTATTTGACAAATCTATTAAAATAATAAGTTGAGACATAATGAAACCGAATTATAATGGTGAAAAGAATAACTCACGAGGGCATAATAATGAACATAGTTGATATTTCTCAAAAACGCTACACTACCAAACATATGATCCAACAAAAAAGATTCCTGCTGATAAGATTGAACAATTATTAACTGTTTTAAGAAACAGCCCATCATCAGTTAATTCACAACCATGGCATTTTTATGTTATAGATAACGACGCGGCAAAAAATAAAATTTTACCGGCTATACTTGAATTTAATCAACCAAGAGTGACTGGCGCCTCGCACACTATTGTCTTTTGTATTAAAACACCATTAGACGAAGCCCATCTAGTTAACCTACTCAATCAAGAAGATAAAGACGGTAGATACCCTTCAACCGATCTTAAGCAAGCACAAGCTCAAGGTCGTCGGCACTTTGTAAAGCTCAATAGCGCAACATCCGAATTGCAACAGTGTTGGGAAAGTAAACAAGCTTATCTAGCATTGGGACAACTGCTTTTTGCAGCAGTGGCAATTGGTATCGATTCAACGGCCATTGAAGGATATGATGCGCAAAAAATGGACGATATTTTAGACCTCAAAAGCAAAGGGCTTAAAAGTATTATTGTAGCCACATTAGGCTATCGAGCCGAAAATGACGGCAATGCGCATCGACCAAAATCACGCCTACCTAAAGAACAAATTTTTACGTTTTTATAAAATAACTTGAAATGTCCTCCGTCTGAATTGAGCTAAATGCGGAGGATATTTTTGATTTAT
>NZ_FMBA01000018.1 GCF_900094935.1 Gilliamella intestini | reverse complement strand
GCCAATGAAATAATGTCTTGGGTTGCTTTATAAGGTCTTGGAAATTCAAACTTTGCCGTTTGTTTGCTCCATTGGGTACTGTTTTGTAAAAGAAAATCAACCAGATAATCATTGAGATGATCCCTTTTAACCAAAGATTTTAATTTTTCAAATATATCTGGCTCTGCTTCCAGCATAATACCGATAGACAACATCCAAACCATATCAATATAACCGGATATTGCTTTCCAACCTTTTTCCATAAAAGAAACACTTCTTTTATAATCTTCTATTAAGTTTGGTATAGGTTGTCCTATGGAGTATTTGGCAATTAAAATATCAGATTGATAAATGAAAATACCTTTGTATGTCGATTTTATAATTTCATTATTTGGTTTGGGGTGTTTCTGTATTCCTTCCTTTTCATCTTGTTTTAAATTTTCAATTTTTTCAAAACGTTCTTTAATGAACTGTATCTTTAAATCTATAATTTCTTGATACCCTTCTAGGGAGTTTAATTTGTCTCTTAGTTCCATATAGTTATCTCTTTTTTTGGTAAAATTAATTATTTTTTAGTTAAGACCAAGGGCTGACTGATCCTCTAAAAACGCATAAGGCGTTTTCCCTAAAATCATTTTATGCAGTTTAGCGGTATTATAAAAATTAATAAAACATTTAAGTATTTGTTGTCTTTTTTGTATCACTAAATATTTGTTGATTATGCCATATTTCAATTTAAAGTTCATATCACTCTTTTCATTTTTTAATCTCCAGACGGTATAGACTCCTGAATATTTTTTACAAAAATTTAACCTAAAAAATTACACTTTTATTAGTGTGTTATATTCAGAGGAGTGATGTTATTTAATGTTAAATGCGTTTTTTGAGGTTATAAATAGCATGTTCTAGATAGAAATCGCATTTTGACAGGCAGTTTTTTATAGTGTTCATTCTAGCAGGTTAAAAGAACTGACAGCTTTCATCAGGCTTGTTTAGCATATTATAAATGCTCTAGCGAATGACCATAGAGCGTTTGGCCTAATTAGTGACGGTTATTTTTCTTTATGATATCAGCGCCCTATTTCTTGTCTGTGATAGGGCGTTAATTTTGGTTTTTTATGTATATTTATTACAGTAGTTTTTCAAATTACTACAAACAACACGAGGAATTGCTATACTTTAAGTAAGTTTTGTTAAAAAATTAACAAGTAGAAATATTTATTTTTTAGTAAAAACCAAATCAAAATCTAACAAAAATACAAAATAAAAAGAGGGGTTCCCCTCTTTTACGCACCAGCTCGATAATTAGGTGGCTCTTTGGTAATAAGAACGTCGTGGACGTGGCTTTCTTTCATACCTGCCCCCGTAATACGATAGAATTTAGACTTAGTTCTTAATTCATCAATCGTTGCACAACCTGTTAATCCCATACAAGATCTTAAACCACCCATTTGTTGGTGAATAATCTCTTTTAATTGTCCTTTATAGGCAATGCGTCCTTCTATGCCTTCTGGCACAAGTTTATCAGCAGCGTTATCGGTTTGAAAATAGCGATCAGAAGATCCTTTAGCCATGGCACCAAGGGATCCCATACCTCGATATGATTTATAGGCTCTACCTTGGAATAGTTCAATTTCGCCTGGCGCTTCTTCAGTACCTGCAAACATGGAACCAACCATCACACAAGACGCGCCTGCAGCAATCGCTTTAGCAATATCGCCAGAAAAACGAATTCCACCATCAGCAATAACTGGGATACTGTGCTTTTGCGCTACTTCGACTGCGTCCATAATAGCACTAATTTGTGGTACACCAACGCCAGTGACAATACGAGTTGTACAAATAGAGCCTGGGCCAATTCCAACTTTAATTGCACTAACGCCGGCATCAATTAAGGCTTTAGCACCTTCGGCTGTAGCAACATTACCTCCAATAATTTGTAGTTCTGGATAGGTCTTTCTTGCTTGGCGAATGCGTTCAAGTACACCCTCGGAATGACCGTGTGACGAGTCAATTAATAATACATCAACACCTGCTTCAACTAATGCTGCAATGCGCTCTTCATTACCAGCGGCTGCGCCAACAGCTGCTCCAACACGCAAACGACCTTTTTCATCTTTACAGGCATTCGGCTTTTGTTCTGCTTTATTGTAATCTTTGACGGTGATCATGCCTTTTAGATGGAATCGTGAATCAACAACAAGAACCTTTTCTACCCGGTGTTCGTGCATTTTTTGTAGTACAATTTCGCGTTGTTCACCTTCATTGACCGTAACTAAACGGTCTTTTGGTGTCATAACTGCGGTAACAGGTAAAGATAAGTCTGTGGCAAAACGTACATCACGCGCGGTAATAATACCAACAAGCTCTTGGCTTTCGGTCACAACAGGAAATCCTGCAAAACCGTGCTCTTTAGCAAGTTCAATAACCTGCTCTATGGTAGCAGTTGGTAAAACAGATACAGGATCTTGTACAATACCACTTTCGTGCTTTTTAACTCGTCTTACATGATTGGCTTGACTTTCAATTGACATATTTTTGTGTATAAAACCAATTCCACCTTCTTGGGCTAATGCAATAGCAAGATCTGATTCGGTGACGGTATCCATTGCTGCTGACAGCATTGGAATATTTAGCTTTATGGTTTTAGTTAGTTGAGTAGAGATATCAGCTGTATTAGGTAAGACGGTTGAGTGAGCTGGAACTAATAACACGTCGTCAAACGTGAGGGCTTCTTTAACTATGCGAGACATGACAATATTCACCATTGAGTTGAATTGTTGATAAAATATTGCCAAAGCATTCTATCTGCTTTTAATTTAAAAAACCAGTAAAATTTTATTTTCTATTAAAATAGAAAATAAATAAAAATGAATGAGTTCAAAATGTGTGAAGATATAGGAAAAATACCTCATCAGTAAGATAAACCTGATGAGGTAAAATAGACGATGAAGCTTGATTAAATAAACATATTAATCACTAAGCAACCTGCTAACCCACAAACAGAAATTATTGTTTCTAACAATGACCATGATTTCATTGTTTCAGTAATGCTTAAATTGAAATACTCTTTAAATAACCAAAACCCTGGATCATTAACGTGTGAAAACACAACGCTACCTGCACCCGTTGCAATAACCATCAGCTCAGGACTTACTCCTGTTGAGGCAATTAGTGGAAATACAATACCACCAGCAGTTAATGCTGCTACTGTCGCTGAACCTAGTGCCAAACGTAATAATGCCGCAATTAACCAAGCCATTATAATAGGTGAAATATTCGATGAATGCATCATTTGTTCAATGTAAACTTTTACACCACTATCAACTAGCACTTGTTTAAATGCTCCACCACCACCAATAATTAATAACATCATGGCAATAATTTTGATTGAATCAACTAGAGTAGCATTAACCTCAGTCATGGTTCGTCCACGTAAAAGACCAAATGTAAATACCGCAACTAATACAGAAATTAAAGTTGCAATGACTGGATCACCTAGAAACTCTACATAAGGTAATACTACATGTCCTTTATCTAAAGTCATATCGCAAACCGCACGAATTGACATTAAAATAACCGGAATTAAAGCAGTAAAAACACTGACAGCAAAGCTTGGCATTTGCTCATCAGTAAATTTTTTAGAATTATATAAACCTTCTTCAATTGGATGATTAATTACGCGAATAAATGGTAATCTTGCTAATACTGGCCCTGCTAAAATTACTGTTGGGATACCGATGATAGTACCATAGAGTAAGGTACGTCCCATATCTGCTTTAAAAATTTCTGCAATAGCTGTAGGGCCAGGATGAGGAGGTAAAAAGCCATGGGTCACAGATAAAGCCGCAGCCATAGGAATACCAATATATAGTGGCGATATACGTAACGTGGCAGCAATAGTTAATACTAATGGTAATAACAGAACAAAGCCAACTTCATAGAAAAGTGCAAAACCAACAATAAAACCGGTAAGTGTAACCGCCCATTGGATTTTCTTGTCGCCAAATGTTTCAATTAGCGTTGTTGCGATACGTTGAGCTCCACCACAATCGGCCAATAGTTTTCCCAACATTGCTCCAAAGCCCATAATTAAGGCTAAACTACCAAGCGTACCACCTACTCCATTTTTTATGGATTTCACCACATCCATAACTGGCATGCCTTCCATTACACCAACACTTAGTGCAACTAGAATTAGAGCAATGAAACCATTGACTCGAAGTGGTAACATTAAAATAAGTAGCAGTGCTACACCAATAGCAATTATTATTAACGGCATAAATAGATCCTCTAAAATAAATTATCCCTTGTTATCGGTAACATGCTAAATTATAGAGGATTTAAAAAAAAATACAGGGGGAAAATATCTAAAATGAGAATTTGATCACATTTTTAAAATAAATCTTATTTTTGTGCCATTAATATATAATTTATATCCACATTTGAACTTAATTTAAATTGATTTTTAAATAAAAGATATTCCATACCAATAATAGCCTCCACATCTAAATTTGCTTGCTCAACAAGTGCCATTAACTCTGATGGGCGAATAAAACGGTTAAAGTCGTGCGTACCTTTAGGCACTAAGCGAGCAATATATTCAGCCCCATAAATTAATAATAATTTGGCTTTATGATTGCGATTAATGGTTGATAAAAATAATTTTCCATTAGGTTTAAGTAATACTGAGCAAGCTTGAATAACTGAAAATGGATCTGGCACATGCTCTAATAATTCCATACAGGTAATTACATCATAATGCTCAGGGTGTTGCTGTGCATGTTCTTCAACTGTTTGCTTTTGATAATTAATTGTAAGATCATTTTGCTCAGCATGCATTTTAGCAACAGCAAGCGACTCATCAGCAAGATCAATAGCGGTAACATTTGCCCCTAATTTAGCTAGGCTTTCAGACAAAATTCCGCCACCACACCCTACGTCTAACACAGTTTGGTTAGTTAACGATCCGCATTTTTGTTGTATATAATCCACTCGCAATGGATTGATTATATGCAGTGGCTTACATTTGCCATTGGGATTCCACCAATCGACAGCAAGTTGTGAAAATTTGTCGATTTCGTTTAGATCAATATTTTGTGACATGGTTGCTCTTTAATATCAATAAAATCTGCAATCAACTATATGCTATGTCCTTGTAATTATCAATAAACAACCCTAATTATTCTTGTCTGTTTTAGAAATGGTATAGCAAACTACACGATTTGATATATAATTTAAGTTTAAAAAATCATCATATCAATAAGTTAAATATCTAGCAGGAATTTAATTTAAATATGATTATTTCACTTAAAACAACCTATGCTTGCTTAAACAGTGTAATGCACGTTTCTGTGATTGGTGCTTATGTTATTTTCTTATTGGCGATCATTCCTATTACTATTATTATTGATGCAATATGGCCTTATGGCTATACTCACGAAACCGCTATTATTCAAATACTGGTCACCTTTTATAATGCTATCTTGTCTTTTATTTTTAAAATCAAAAATTGCGATTATGTTTGTTCCTTGTTGGTTGTTATTTTCCTTTTTTAGGGTATTACAGATGTTCAATATGATATAAGTGCTAATATATACGCCTTAAAATTACAGATAATACCTGTCATTTGACCTACTAGGTTTTCTAGCAAATATAGCTAATAACCTGAATAATGTCTTGTTTATAGATTTATTTCATGGCATGATTAAAAGTTTACTAACGAAAATGTACTATTTTTACAACAACGCTGAATTAAACTAATTGAGATTAAAGGAAAATATTAATGAGTACTGGTACTATGAAAAAAAGCCACTCACAGTGGAGTTCACGCATGGGATTTATGCTAGCTGCAGCGGGTTCTGCTGTTGGGTTAGGTAACATTTGGAAATTCCCCTATATGGCAGGTCAAATGGGGGGGTCTGCATTTGTGCTTACCTATTTGCTATTTATGTTCGTTATAGGTTTACCAATTTTAGTTTTAGAATGGCTGATTGGTCGTCGTGGACAAAAAAATCCAATTCATACAATGGAAGATGTAGCTGTTTCAGAAGGCCGTTCTAGATCATGGCGTTGGGTCGGCATCATTGGCGTTGTAGGTTCATTTTTAATTTTATCGTTTTATAGCGTTATTGGTGGTTGGGCGACCGATTATATTTTTATAGCAGCTAAAGGCTCATTTAATGGAGCAAATGGTACAATTACACAACAAATTTTTGATGATTTCCGTGGTAACGTAAGCCATTTATTAACTTGGCATACCGTATTTATGGCCATCACTGCACTTATCGTTGCCTTAGGTGTTGGTGCTGGTTTAGAGCGTGCTTGTAAGCTGATGATGCCAGGATTAGGTATTTTATTATTAATTCTTGTTGGCTATGCGTGTTATGTTAGTGGTCCGTCTTTTTGGGTTGCATGTAAATTCTTATTTTCACCTAATTGGTCTGCATTAAGTGGTAATGCTATTTTAGCAGCATTAGGACATGCATTTTTTAGCTTATCATTAGGCATGGGTATTATGATGGCATATGGCTCATACCTAGGAAAAGACGTCAACTTATTATCAACTGCGCGTACAGTTGTAATATTAGATGTTATTGTCGCGATATTATCTGGTTTAGCTATTTTCCCATTAGTTTTTGCTAACGGTTTAAAAGTTGCCGTAGGCGAAGGACTTATTTTTGTTACTTTACCTATTGCATTTGGTAATATGGCTGGTGGTACGATTTTAGGTATATTGTTCTTTATATTCTTAACTTTTGCGGCATTAACGTCTTCTATTTCGTTACTTGAACCAACCGTTGAATTATTAGAAGAAAAAACTCCACTAGGCAGAAAATCAGCAACCATTGCAAGTAGTATCGTCATTTGGGCTTTAGGTATTGCTTGTTTGCTATCCTTTAACTTATGGTCCGACGTTAAACTCTTCGATAAACACATTTTTAATTTATTAGACTATTTAACAAGTAAAATCATGTTACCTGTGACTGGTTTAGGTACAGTAGTTTTTGGGGCTTGGATGATGAATCAAAAACGCATCCGTGAAGAATTAAATTTAAGTGATTTTTGGTTTAGTGTTTGGACTTTATTATCACGATTCGTTATTCCTATTGCGGTTATCCTAATTCTTATTTATGGATTTATGTAATTGCCATTGAGCATAATGTGTTTATGAGTAAAAAAGCCTTGATTCGCTCAAGGCTTTTTTACTCCATTTTTGTAGTGGTTTCAGTTAGGGTTGTTAACAAAAAACAACCAAACAATATTTAAATAATGAATAAATTTACTCATTTCTATTGAAATTCTCTTTTTTATTCCCATATAGCAATACATCAATAAATCAAACCATTATGTTAATTTTATTCAGTTAATACTAACTACAATGCGCCAAAAAATGGTGCAAAATGATAAAAGTGGTTATAACAAGATCATTTTTATTGTTAGCATTGATTGGAATGACTAAATATAATAGAGGTACTAGTTAATGAGTAAGCAAGGCACTGAAACTCGTGGATTTCAATCCGAAGTTAAACAAATTCTACATTTAATGATTCACTCTTTATACTCAAATAAAGAGATTTTTTTAAGAGAACTTATTTCAAACGCATCCGACGCCGCTGACAAACTTCGTTTTAAAGCGCTAGAAAATCCAGATTTATACGCGGGTGATGGCGAACTTGGTGTGCGCATTTCAACCAATAAAGAAGCTGGTACTTTAACGATTGCCGATAACGGTATTGGTATGACACGTGATGAAGTGATTGAAAACTTAGGTACTATTGCTAAATCCGGCACTAAAGCGTTTTTAGAGTCTATTGGTAGTGATCAGGCTAAAGATAGTCAATTAATTGGTCAGTTTGGCGTAGGTTTTTATTCTGCTTTTATTGTTGCCGATAAAGTCACGGTTAGAACACGCGCAGCCACAGCAAAAGCTGACGAAGCGGTTATGTGGGAGTCAGCAGGTGAAGGTGAATATACAATATCTGACGATAATAAAGAAACTCGTGGTACCGAAATCACTTTACACTTAAAAGAAGATGAAAAAGAGTTTTTAGACGATTGGCGTTTGCGTTCTATTATTAGCAAATATTCTGATCACATTTCACTCCCTGTTGAAGTGCAAACCACTGACGAAGAAAGTAAAGAAGTTAAATGGGAAAAAGTCAACAAAGCCCAAGCACTATGGACACGTAGTAAATCTGAAGTGACCGACGAGGAATATAAAGAATTTTATAAGCATATTTCGCACGACTTTGCCGATCCATTAAGTTGGAGCCACAACCGTGTCGAAGGTAAACAAGAATATACTAGTCTACTTTATATCCCATCAAAAGCGCCTTGGGATATGTGGAATCGCGATAACAAACATGGTTTAAAATTGTATGTACAACGCGTATTTATTATGGATGATGCAGAACAATTTATGCCAAACTATTTACGTTTTGTTAAAGGCTTAATTGATTCCAATGATCTGCCATTAAATGTATCGCGCGAAATTTTACAAGATAACAAAATCACCCAAAACTTGCGTAACGCATGTACTAAGCGTGTGTTACAAATGCTTGAAAAACTTGCCAAAGACGATAAAGAACAGTATCAACAATTCTGGAGTGAGTTTGGTTTAGTACTAAAAGAAGGTACAGGTGAAGACTTTACCAACCGTGAAACAATTGCAAAATTACTTCGTTTTGCGTCAACTCATACTGATAGCGATGCGCAAACTGTATCACTAGAAGATTACATTAGCAGAATGCAAGAAGGTCAAGAAAAGATCTACTATATTACTGCTGACAGCTATGGTGCCGCTAAAAATAGCCCTCACCTAGAGCTATTCCGTAAAAAAGGCATTGAAGTCTTATTATTATCTGATCGCATCGATGAATGGATGATGAGCAATTTAACGGAATTTGATGGTAAACAGTTCCAATCTATCAGTAAATCAGACGAGTCAATCGAAAAACTAGCCGATCAAGATAGTGAACAGCAAAAGCAAGTTGAAAAAGAACTTGAGCCATTTATTGAACGTGTTAAAACTGCATTAGGCGATAAAGTGAAAGAAGTAAAATTAACGCATCGCTTAACTGATACACCTGCGATTGTTACCACCGCCGCCGACGAAATGAGCACACAAATGGCAAAACTATTTGCTGCTGCAGGACAAAAAGCACCAGAAATCAAATACACGTTTGAAATCAACCCAGATCATAAGTTGGTTAAACGTATTGCTGATACGCAAGATGAAAGCGCATTTAACGATTGGGTAGAACTACTACTAGATCAGGCTTTACTTGCTGAAAAAGGTTCACTTAGCGATCCAAGTAAATTTATTCAAACCATGAATAAATTGTTAGCGCAATAATCACGATAAATAATAAAATACTGCCCCGATAGATTTTAGCCAATCGGGGCTTTTTACTAATATTGATTAATTTTCAAAGAAGTTATCAGGTAAAAGTTTGATACCTATCACACTTTTTTATATTTCTGCTTTCTATTTTCTCAATGAGATTGATAATAGTTTAATCTAAAAATTAGATTTAACGTAATGAAAGTTTATAAAGTACTAAATAATAATGTTGTTGTTACCCTTGATGCAAAAGGTAAAGAGTTAATTCTTACTGGTCGTGGTATTGGTTTCAAAAAACGCGAAGGCGATTTAATTGATTCCAATCTTATCGAAAAAAAGTTTTCATTAGACGATAAAAACACTGTGTCCAAATTTTCCGAATTACTGTCTCAAATACCGCTTGAGGTATTGACCACATCTGAAATTATTATTAATCATGCAAAACAGTTTATTGAAGGTAATTTGCAAGATAGTATCTATATTTCATTAACCGACCATATTTATTCGGCGATTGAACGCCACAAGCACGGCTTTGATATTCCTAACGGTTTTTTGTGGGAAATTAAAAAATTCTATCCTAAAGAGTTTAAAATTGGTTTATATGCTCTGTCAGTCATTAAAGAACGTTTAGCCATTGAACTACCGGAAGACGAAGCAGGCTTTATTACATTCCATATTATTAATGCGCAACTTGATGGTACTATGCCTAATGTTGTTAATATGACTAACATCATGCGTGAAATACTCAATATTGTAAAATACCATTTTAACTTTGAATATGATGAAAGCTGCCTATCTTATCAACGCTTTGTTACTCATTTAAAATTTTTTGCGCACCGTATATTAAATCAACAATCACAAACACAACAAGATGCTTCGTTATATGAAATTATCCGCCAAAAATACCAAGAAGCCTATTTATGTACTAAACAAATCGATCTGCATTTAATACAACAGTATCAGCATCCGCTTTCTGATGATGACAGCCTTTATTTAACCATTCATATTGAAAGGCTACGCACTGAACTTAAAAATTCATAATGTGAAGTAAATCACAATTTGATGATCATTATTGTGGAAGTCTTATCTGTTTTTTTTAATTTATGCTAATCTAGACAAACTATTAATTGGATTGTTATTGCAAAGTTAAAATCGTTTACTTTGCAAGCAAAACCTAGATACCAAACTGTTTTAGGGATCTAGGTTTTTTTTTGTTAAAAAATAAGGATAAAGTATGAAAAACAAAGAACTTGCTGAATCAATTATTCAGCACGTTGGCGGAAAGGACAATGTTATTAGCTTGGTGCATTGTGCAACCCGTTTACGATTTGCACTAAAAGATGAAACTAAAGCAAATGCCGAAGTTTTAAAAAAGCAAAAAGGCATAATAACCGTTGTACAAAGTAGTGGACAGTTTCAAATTGTAATTGGTAATAATGTTGCTGACGTTTATAGCGACATAATGCAGTTAACTAATTTAAATGAAACAGCCAACACAAATACACAACCAAATAAAAAATCAAGTATATTATCTAAACTGATCGACTTAGTCTCAAATATTTTCATTCCTGTATTAGTCGTTATGGTAGCAGGTGGTATTTTAAAAGGAGTACTTGCGTTATTACTAACAATGGATGTTGTCCAGCGCAATACCTCAACTTTTAACTTTTTAGATGCAATATCCGACGCCCCACTTTATTACTTACCAATGATTTTAGGCTTTTCTGCTGTTAAAAAATTTGGTGGTAACCCTTATATGGGGCTAGCAATTGGCGGAGCATTGCTTCACCCTAGTGTTAGTAATATGATACCGCAAGGAGAGTTCTTGCTAAAAACGCATTTATTTGATATACCAATTGACTTAATTCCTTATGCTTCATCTGTATTTCCAATCATTTTAGCAGCATGGTTTTATTCTTTATTAGAACGAAACTTCAATAAAATTATGCATGATTCTTTCAAAAAATTCATAGCTCCATTACTTAGCTTTGTCATTACAGTGCCATTAACCTTTGCACTTATTGGCCCAGCTGTGACTTATGGTAGCAGTTATATAGCAACTGGAATTGAATATCTATATGCACTTAATCCAGTTATTGCATCGATGATTTTAGCACCACTTTGGCAAGTATTAGTAATTTTTGGCATTCATTGGGGACTTGTTCCGCTTTGCTTAAACAATGTAGCAACAAATCATGAAGATTTTCTATTACCAATATTGTTCCCTGCGGTATTTGCACAAGTTGGAGCCGTATTTGCTGTTATGCTTAGGGCCAAAGATCCTCAATTTAAAGCATTAGCAAGCTCTTCTGTTCTGTCTGGTATTTTTGGCGTAACTGAACCTGCTATTTACGGTATTAACTTACCACTAAAAAGACCATTTGTTATTGGTTGTTTATCGGCAATTGTTGGCGGTGCGATTGTTGGTTATTACCATAGTGTGATCTATTCTTTCAGTTTTATTAATGTTTTCTCTTTTTTACAATTAATTTCACCAGAACACGGCATTGATGATAAATTTTATGCAGTTGTTTTTGCATGTGTTATCTCATTTGCTATCGCTTTAATTGCGACTTATCTGTTTGGTATATCAAAAGATAAAATTAGCATGATATCAACAAACGATATTCCTCAAGATCAAACAAATAACCAAAACAACACAAACCAAACAAATACCAATAATGTCACAATTTTTAGTCCAATGACAGGAAAGGTAGCGCCACTGAGCGAAGTCAATGACCCTACATTTGCTAGTGAATTAATGGGTAAAGGTATAGCTATCATTCCAACTGTTGGTCAAGCTCTAGCGCCTGATGATGGCGAAGTCGTTTCACTATTTAGAACAAAACATGCTATTGGTTTTCAAACTGATTCTGGTGCTGAAATACTTATCCATATCGGAATTGATACTGTTAAATTAGATGGTCAACATTTTGAAGCACATGTTGAAGCAGGTCAAAAAGTGAAAAAAGGCGATCGGCTTGTTAGCTTTGATATTGAAGCAATTAAACAAGCTGGTTTTGAAGTTACTACACCAATTATCGTTACTAATAGTGATAATTATCAAGATATACAATGTATCTTTGAACAAGATAATATTCAAAGTGGAGAGGCTTTATTAGCGTTATCCCAAAATAAGGAGTAAAACATGTCAACACAATTTCCTAATAATTTTCTTTGGGGCGGAGCTATTGCCGCCAATCAAGTTGAAGGTGCTTATCAAAAAGGCGGAAAAGGATTATCCACTTCAGACTGCACACCAAACGGCTTATTTGGCGATATTATTGATCGAAATAAACATAATATTACTAGCATAAAAGATAATGCGATTGATTTTTACCATCGCTATCCTGAAGATATTGCCCTATTTGCCGAAATGGGTTTTACCTGTTTACGCACGTCAATTGCTTGGACACGCATATTTCCTAATGGCGATGAAGAACAACCTAATGAAGCTGGTTTAGCCTTTTATGACAAATTATTTGATGAAATGGCAAAACACAACATAAAACCACTAGTCACTTTATCACATTATGAAATGCCCTATTATCTTGTTACCCAATATGGTGGATGGGGAAATCGTAAAGTAATTGAGTTCTTTACCCATTACGCAAAAACCGTATTTGAACGTTACAAAAATAAAGTCAAATATTGGTTAACATTTAACGAAATCAACATGTCACTACATGAACCATTCACTGGTGTAGGTTTGGATAGAAATAGCACTAAACAGCAAATTTACCAAGCTATTCACCACCAACTTGTTGCCAGTAGCCGAGCGGTCAAATTGTGTCACGACATCATCCCTGATGCCAAGATCGGTAATATGTTATTAGGTGCTGTAGCCTACCCATTAACACCAAAACCTGAAGATGTTTGGGCTGCACATAACGAAAACCATGGTTGGTTATTCTTTGGTGATGTGCAAGTGCGTGGTTATTACCCAACCTATATGAATCGATTCTTCAAAGAACATAACATCAAACTGGAAATTACCGAACAAGATAAACACGATCTAAAAGAAACCGTCGATTTTGTTTCATTTAGTTATTACATGAGCTGTTGTGCAACATCCGATGAGTCTCAAAAAACCAAAGGTAATATCTTAGATATGGTGCC
Organism: Gilliamella intestini; assembly: GCF_900094935.1. Classification (GTDB taxonomy): domain Bacteria; phylum Pseudomonadota; class Gammaproteobacteria; order Enterobacterales; family Orbaceae; genus Gilliamella; species Gilliamella intestini. The sequence goes on along the minus strand of NZ_FMBA01000018.1, from coordinate 33,040 downwards.
TAACCCTTACCTTAAAGCATCCGAATGGGGGTGGCAGATCGATCCAATTGGGATCCGTTACCTACTTAATTTACTTTATGAACGTTATCAAAAACCATTATTTATTGTCGAAAATGGACTTGGTGCTAAAGATAAATTAGAAGCAGATGGCACGATTAATGACGATTACCGTATTAACTATATGAATGATCACCTAGTACAAATCCGAGAAGCCATTAACGATGGTGTTGAAGTTATGGGCTACACAAGCTGGGGACCAATCGACCTTATCAGTGCATCAAAAGCCGAAGTAACCAAACGTTATGGCTTTATATATGTTGACCTAAACCAAGACGGCACAGGCACAATAAATCGTTATAAAAAGAAAAGCTTCTACTGGTATCAATCAGTGATTTCATCAAAAGGTGAAAATTTGAAAGCATAAGATAATCTGGGAGGATTGACGCTACTCATCCCCCCTATTATTTTTTAATAAACATGTGACAAGGTAAATAGCTAATCGAATGGAGATATAAATTATTTAAATTAATCATATTACTATAAAAAACATATATACATAAAAATAAAACAAAACTTTAAATTATTGGATTGTTACTGCTTTTTGGCAGGCAAAACCTAAATATTAATTAGAGAATTATTCTCTGATTTGGTATTTAGGTTTTTTTAATATAAAAACGATTAGGAAAAAGAACAATGAAAATAAAATATCTCACAATAATGCTATTAGGGATATCAAGTTATTCTATGCTAGCAAATGCAACAGCCCACAACAACTCAATCCTCGATGATACATTTTTTAAAGACACCAAATTTGTATTTTCTACCCGAAACCATTGGAAATATTTAAAAGAAAATGCATCCCAACCTAAAGAGGTACACAGCGCTTGGGGGCAAGCATTTAGTTTTGATTATAAATCAGGTTATTTATTTGACATGATTGGTTTTGATGTCACCTATGATAACATAATAAGATTAGGCGCCAGTGATTACTTTGCGACCCGTAACCTACTTTATAACGATGGCAAAGGTTATAACAAGCACAACGCTCACGGTTTTAATAAATTTACCCAACGCTATGCCAAAATTAAAGTTGGTAATGACACCATTAATTTCAAAGGCAAAGTTGGCTGGCATAGTTTGAAAGATTTTGGGGTAATAAGCTCATCAAGACATCTTACTCGCAATAGTTATTTGGGTTATAGTGGTACGCTAAAATATGATAACTTCTACTTTTCATTGGCTTATATTGATAGCACCCTACCCCGCGAATCTGCTAAAAAATTACGTTTTTTAACGGCCGATCGTAAAAAAATCATTAATAATATTTCAACAGCTGAAATCGCTTATAAAGATAAAAATCTTACTTTAGATTATTCTTATGGTGTTGCTAAAGATTATTTAAGACGCCATGTGATTGAATTATCGTATAAACCAATACAAAAATTAATCTTAGGCGGACAATTCTACGGAAGTTATGCTCTTGACAATTATGATGCCATGAAACAAAACAAAAAAGAGTTTGAAGATCACGCATGGCACTATGCAACCGATGTCGAATGGAAAGAAGAAGACTGGAGTATTAAAGTCGGTTTAGCCTATACAGACGCTAACAAACATAACGCTATCGGATATTATAATCGACATTTAGGTAAAAATACTCGTGCTCGCTTTAACGGTCTTGCCGCTGCTGGCTCAGATTATTTACGTGATGGTGAACTAGTACTAACAACAGTAATGAGTTATGATTTTGTTAAAGATAATAGCACTGGTCTATATATGAATTATGGACAATTTAACTACAAACATAATACATTAAAAAATGGCGAAATTAACGTTTTTGATATATGGAAACCAACTAGTGGCGCTTTTAAAAATTTTTCTATTTTATCGAAGGTTGGATATGGTTGGTCTTATAAAACTGTCAGTGCTTCAGACCTTACACCTAAACTTAGACATGGAAAATACCAACGTTCACCTTCACTTTCGGCGGAAACGGTAATTGATTACCGATTTAATTTATTATAAAGAGGACAAAACAATGAAAAAATTTATTATATTAATCAGCTCATTAATCATCGCTATTTCAACTCTATCACAAGCTTTTGCTGATGATGTTTACCTTTACGTCACTAGGCATGGCAAAACCATGTTCAATAACGTACATCGTGCTCAAGGTTGGTCTGATACACCGCTAACAAAACCAGGTGTCGAGGTGGCTGAACAACTAGGACGAGGGTTGAAAGATGTCAAATTTATTTCAGTCTATTCAAGTGATTTAGGTAGAGCACGACAAACTGCTCGCATTGTTTTAGAAGCTAAAGGCGATAAAATTCAAATTAATGAAATGGAAGGTTTACGTGAACAGTGTTTTGGCGATTATGAAGGAGATTTTGATCCGAACATGTGGACACCAGCTGCACAGCATTTAGGTTATGCATCAGATAAAGAGCTAATGGCGGATATGGCTCAAGGCAAGGTTACCCTAAAAACAATGATGGATGCAATCGCCGCAGTTGAGAAATCAGGCGAAGCCGAAGACTACAATAAAGTAAAAAATCGTATGCAAGCATCATTAAAAGCCATAGCTGAATCAGCCAAATCACAAGGTGGTGGCAACGTACTTGTAGTATCTCACGGTTTAGCAATTATGGCTATGGTTCAAGAGTGGCAAGATAAACCAATTACAGCTGGGTTAGGTAACGCAAGTGTTACTAAAATTCGTTACACCGACGATGGTAAATTTATTGTTGAAAGCCTTGGAGATATGAGCTACGTCGAAAAAGGCAAAAATCAAGCAAAATAACTTCAAAATATATGGCTCACCAATGAGCCATATTCCACATTTACTATTAGCTCATAATATTAATCGATAAATTTGTAGTATTTATCGCCATAAACAAGCATAATTTAATAGTGTATTTATTAAATGTTACTAAAAGGCCAATATGTTTTATTTATGCAATTATTCATCTCCAGTGGGACTAATAACCCTAGCCAGTCAACAAAATAAGCTCGTTGGGGCTTGTATTGAAGGTGAAAAATATTTTGGTCATACAATCAATAAACAAACGGAAGAAAACCCAAATTTATCGATTTTTAACTCAACTAAAAAATGGCTTGATGATTATTTTTCAGGAAAGAAACCGAATCTATCTCAACTTGAGCTTGCACCAAATGGCACGCCTTTTCGAAGCTTAGTATGGGAAATTTTATGCAAAATTCCATATGGTCAGGTCATTACTTACGGCGATATCGCAAAACAGATCGCCATTAAAACAAACAAAGCAAACATGTCTAGCCAAGCCGTAGGCGGGGCTGTTGGTCATAATCCCATATCAATCATTATTCCTTGCCACCGAGTTATCGGCGCAAACGGTAATTTAACGGGTTATGCTGGGGGTATAGATAAAAAAATTCAATTGCTACAACACGAAGGGGTCGACACCACACTATTTTTTATGCCTAAACAAGGTCATTTAAGCACAATCTAAAAAAACGAAATCTTTTTAATTTGTTTATTTTAAGTGATTGGTTATTTGTACATCATATTTACTTTCATCTATAATATTTACCCAACTTGGTATAATGGGTGTTCGACAGTAATAATTAGCTGAATGCTGTATATCTTTATTTCTAATTTTTTGAAATTCTGGCGTTTGAGGATCATCAAATAGCTCAGGATCCCGACGACGATTCATTTTGAAAAACAAGAATTCTTCATACCAACTGTTGTGTAACCACGGTTTTGGATAACCTAAAGTGGCATAAATACGGTTACAAATAAAAGTTGACCGCCCACCAAAAACGAAGAAGAAAAAGAACACAAAAGCAACAAAGCCAATACAGCTTGTTGTGGTAATTTCTATCACTTCTGAAGAACCCCACTCATGATTGAATAATATACTAATGAAAATCAGAATATCAGTACATAATATTATCGAGCCAACACCAAACATACAATACTTCAGCAATTGCAACGTCGAAAGACCAACTCCTTTAGGAAAAAATAAAGCATGATATTTAGGAAAGCGGACGGCATAAGCTTGATATGTGTTCTTATCAATTTTTTTGACGACCATTTCGACGTAATCACCATTGTTAAAAGCGACATTTTCTAGCTTACCTTTAACTTTGACATTACCGATATAACAAACAAATGGTGTGCCTTTTAATAGCTTGGTTTGTAGTAACCCAAAAGTTAATAAACTAAGCACAAATTCATAAACAAACTTACATATAGCTACGGTTATTAGAATAAATCCACCGATCATCTCGATAATAAATAGCCCCAAAATTGACTCAATAAAACCACTTTCTTCAGGATTTTTATACTTTTCTTCTTTTTCTTTAGATATTTTTAAATATCTTACTTTACCTTTTAATAAACTATACTTTCCCATTACCTTTTTTACTCCATTTAAGTAGGCTTTGCTTTTATTAAGCTAAAGCCAAACCCCTCCATAGTTAAATAGCGTGATTAATATCGGCATTATAAGTGTCAATAAAAAACCTTGAGCAATAGCGGCAGGGACAATTGCTATCCCACCGCCTTTTTGTAACATCGGTAGGGTAAAATCCATTGATGTTGCACCACACAGACCTAATGTGGTTAATTGGTAGCGTTTAATTAGTGTTGGGATTAAGATAATTGCGCATAATTCACGCAGAATATCATTTAAAAAAGTAGCACTACCAATAACTGGGCCGTGAGCTTCTGTCATTAAAATACCCGATAACGAATACCAACCAAAACCCGATGACATAGCAAGACCAACTCGTGCGGGCAAATCTAAAACAAATGACGCAACAAAGCCCCCCAAAAATGCACTAATCGTAACTACTAGCGTTGTAATTATGCCTATTTTGTTGAGCAGAATATGCTTGATTGAAATATTATTACTGCGCAATTGAATACCGACTAAAAACAATAAAAAAACCAATACAACCTGAGTGGTACTTTCTGCATATTGCCAAATAAATAATGGAAATAATCCACAAATAAACCCGATAATTAATGCAATACAAACACGCAATGACTCAAAAATCATTTTAAAACATGATTCGTAAGTTTGATCTGTTTTATATGCCTGGGTAGAAAGAAAATAATCAAAAATAATTAAAACAACAAAATTACCGCCAAATGTACAAACAAAAAGAACACCGGTATAACATAAAATCATTTGTAAATTTGTAGTTAAGTTATCTAAATGTGCAAGTTCAGATCCCATAATGAATAAAATAAGGTAAACCATCCAACTCAACGTTTGGTTAATCTTGGCTATCAAATTATCATTTTTAATCTTAATTAAGTAACCAATAAACAATGGCACTAACGCAATAAGAATACCAAAATACATATTTTATTATTCCTTAACTATTCCTGATTTTGATTTTTAAATAATTGGATCAAACCTATGTTTTAAACATGTTACTGCTAATCATTAAATCAATGATGCTAATTTTTGCTCAATATTAAGTTGAAGCTGATCCAATAAAGCGTAACGGTTTCGGTATTCTGAACGTTTTTTACTGGCGATTTCTTCAATTGATTTTCGATTAATTTGACTTGGTAATATAAATAAACCATTGGCATCTTGTTTGCTATCAAGTGTTAACCAAAAATTATCATAATCAGACAAAATACGCTCCTGACGACTGTTATAACGCCAATTATTATAGATGTGGGTTTTATTGCCCACGGCAACAATTTGCGTTAACTGGTAATAACGCGCAATCGTTAGTGCGGCTTCGACCGCAATGCGTTTAGGAAACAGTCCATAGCACGCTTTAGTCGCTTTTTGCACACGCGTACGCGCATCATCATGCCCTGTCCCTTGTAAGCCAGCAATAAACAGTGTTGGCTTACCTTGATATTCAACGATTGAAAACGTCAAAGTGGCTAAATCAATGCCATCACTATCATAAAAATAAAGGCTGATTTCGCCCTCTCTTGCAAATTTATTACGGGCTTGCACTGCTATTTGGATGTTTTGTTCATTTTTAACCGTTACATCTGCCAATACAAAAGGCAATTGTGGATTATAAAAAGCCTTGCTTACACTGTCAGGTTGTTTAGCTAAAAAATCATAGTGATACGCCAAAGCGTCATAACGGGCTTTTTGACTCAAGCAAGAGGCTAAATAAGGACGCTGTAATTTACACGGCAAATTTGTTTGGCACGAAAAATAATCGCCAAGTAGAGGGTACTGTCTTAATTTATCAAGCCATTTTAAGGTGATTGGGCTTAAAAACAAGGTTCTGAAAAAAAACTTATAACGATAAGTCGGATTAAGCCATAATTCGTTTAACGGTAATTTACCAGTATAAAGCCAGTTAAAAAGTTGCCATTTACTTTTTGGCCTAGACATATTCGTAATATTATTCATAAGTAGAAATTAAAATCGAGTTAGTTATTCTGTTAATTACTGGCGATTAAATCAATACGCATTGATATTTATAATCAGCCATAAAAAAATCAAACGATAAGAGTACAACACAACCTGAGTTGGTGCAACTGTTCCTATGATTATGCAAGATTAAATTAAATGAAAATAAAAAACGGTGAACTAGTCACCGTTTTTTAAGCAATAACGTCTTTTGTAAAAACGAATTATTGACCTTTAACTTCTTTTAAACCGTTGAATGGTGCTTTTGAACCTAATGCTTCTTCAATACGGATTAATTGGTTGTATTTAGCAACACGATCAGAACGGCTCATTGAACCTGTTTTGATTTGACCCGCAGCTAAACCAACAGCTAAATCAGCGATTGTAGAATCTTCGGTTTCACCACTACGGTGAGAAATAACTGCAGTATAACCTGCATCTTTCGCCATTTTAACTGCAGCGATAGACTCAGTTAATGTACCGATTTGGTTTACTTTAACTAAGATAGAGTTAGCGATACCTTTTTCAATACCTTGTTTAAAGATTTTAGTATTAGTTACAAATAGATCATCACCCACTAATTGGATTTTGTGACCTAATGCTTTAGTTTGGTAAGCCCAACCTTCCCAATCGCTTTCATCTAAACCGTCTTCGATTGATACGATTGGATATTCATTAGTTAAGCCTTCTAAGTAATGAGTAAATTCTTGAGCAGTGAATTCTTTGTTACCTTCACCTTTCAATACATATTTACCAGTTTCTTTGTTATAGAATTCAGATGCAGCACAGTCCATAGCTAAAGTGATGTCTTTACCTAAAACATAACCTGCTTTTTCTACTGCTTCTTTAATACATGCTAAAGCTTCAGCATTTGAACCTAAGTTAGGCGCAAAACCACCTTCATCACCAACAGCAGTATTCATGCCTTTAGCATGTAAAACTTTTGCTAAGTTGTGGAAGACTTCTGAACCCATACGGATTGCTTCACGTACTGTTTTAGCACCAACTGGTTGGATCATGAATTCTTGTAAATCGATGTTATTATCAGCGTGCTCACCACCGTTGATGATGTTCATCATAGGTAATGGCATTGAATATTGACCTGGAGTACCGTTAAGGTCAGCAACGTGTTGATAAAGTGGCACACCTTTAGCGGCTGCGGCTGCTTTAGCCGTTGCTAAAGATACTGCAAGAATTGAGTTAGCACCTAAGTTAGATTTAAAATCAGTTCCATCTAAATCAAGCATAGCTTGGTCAACAGCCGCTTGATCTAATGCATCTTTACCCACTACAGCTTTAGCAATTGGGCCGTTAACGTTTTCAACCGCTTTTAATACGCCTTTACCTAAAAAGCGAGATTTGTCACCATCACGAAGTTCTAACGCTTCACGCGAACCTGTTGACGCACCAGATGGAACGATAGCAAGACCAACAAATCCACCTTCTAAATGAACTTCCGCTTCAACAGTTGGATTACCACGAGAGTCGATGACTTCACGACCATGTACTTTAACGATTTTTGCCATGTTATTTTCCTCTATATGACAGATATATTACAAATGTTAATTTAAAACTATTTTTGTTGCTGCTCTTGATAAGCTTTGGCAGCCTTAACAAAACTACTAAATAGCGGGTGTCCATCACGCGGTGTTGAAGTAAATTCTGGATGGAATTGACAGGCAACAAACCAAGGATGATCAGGAACTTCAATGATTTCAACCAATTTTTTATCGGTTGAAAGCCCAGTCACCTTTAACCCTGCTTTAACCACTTCTGGTAATAAATTATTATTCACTTCATAACGATGACGATGACGCTCGGTAATCGATTCATTTTTATACATATTATATACTAATGAATTTGGCTCCAAATGGCAAATTTGTGAACCTAAACGCATGGTGCCGCCTAAATCACTATTTTCGTTACGTTGTACTACATTGCCCGATTCATCGCTCCATTCTGTAATTAAAGCAATAATTGGGTTTGCACAATCTTTGACAAATTCAGTTGAGTTAGCATCTTTAATACCTGCAACATTACGTGCATATTCGATCATAGCCACTTGTAAACCAAGGCAGATACCTAAGTACGGGATCTTGTTTTCACGTGCATAGCGAGCTGCCATAATTTTGCCTTCAACACCACGATAACCAAATCCACCAGGAATTAAGATAGCATCTAAACCTTCTAGTAAATCAGTACCTCGTGACTCAAGATCTTCTGAATCAATATAACGGATATTCACCGTTAAACGATTTTTTAATCCACCGTGTTTTAATGCTTCATTCACTGATTTATAGGCATCTGGTAAAGCAATATATTTACCTACCATACCAATAGTCACTTCACCAACTGGGTTAGCTTCTTCATAAATAACTTGTTCCCACTCAGAAAGGTCGGCTTCTTTACAGTCAAGATTGAAACGTTTGCAAACAAAAGTATCTAAGTTTTGTGATTTTAATAATGCCGGAATTTTATAAATAGAATCGACATCTTTAAGTGAAATAACCGCACGCTCAGGCACATTACAAAATAGTGCAATTTTAGCGCGCTCATTAGCAGGAATAACACGATCAGAACGGCAAATTAACACATCAGGTTGAATACCAATTGATAATAATTCTTTTACTGAATGCTGTGTCGGCTTGGTTTTAACTTCGCCAGCTGATCCTAAATAAGGAACCAATGTTAAATGCATAAACAAGGTATGTTCACGCCCCACATCAACGGCTAATTGGCGAATTGCTTCTAAAAATGGCAATGACTCAATATCGCCCACTGTGCCACCGATTTCAACAATCGCAACATCAAAACCTTTCGCACCATCAATCACACGCGACTTAATTGCGTTTGTGATATGAGGAATAACCTGAACTGTTGCGCCTAAATAATCCCCACGACGCTCTTTACGCAACACATCAGAATAGATGCGACCCGTAGTAAAGTTGTTTTTTCGCGTCATTTTAGTGCGAATAAAACGCTCATAATGACCTAAATCAAGATCGGTTTCGGCACCGTCTTCCGTCACGAAAACCTCACCATGTTGAGTCGGGCTCATTGTACCTGGATCAACATTAATGTAGGGATCAAGTTTAAGCATGGTGACTTTTAAATTGCGGGCTTCTAAAATTGCAGCGAGTGATGCTGCGGCAATGCCTTTACCTAAAGAAGAAACGACACCGCCTGTAACAAAAATATAATTCGTGACCATTAATACCAGACCATTATTTATTTAATAGAATAATATTACACTAAGGCTAAATGATAAAAAACCAATGCAATATATGATGAATCAGACGGGAAACTAGTATAACAGAATCTGCCTTACCTAACAATTGAATAATTAATTTTAACGGATGTTTTCAACAAGCATATTAGCCAAACTTATAACTAGTTTAGCTAATGAACTTTTATTAAATAATATCAATAATCGCGAAAATCAATCTAAATTATACCATTAGCGTATAACTTTTTAATTCTATTGTTACGAAGTCGATTCTGAATCAGTTTCAACAAGAACATAATACCGTTAAAAATGGTCACTGAAGCTAAAAGCAAAAATAACAGCAGGTTTAAACAAATTGGCAATAGATTTTCGCTTATATCTTTTTGGTATAACTCTTGCGTATTTATGGTTAATGTTGAAATGGTATGATTAGTGTCATAATCAACATTTGAAACGAATCCCGACATCGTGACCACGATATGATCTGTATGAAAGTTTTTGTCAGATTGTGGAACTACACTTTCACCCGATTGAGAACTTATCTTTTCATTTATACCATGTAAAACAAAATATCTTGTGGAATTGGCTAAATGAAAAGAGGTATCGGTAGTTGCACTGTGAATTAATGCTTGAATACATCTATCGGCTTTATTTTTAACAGATACTTCACATGTCAATGACACGTCTAAAAAATTTAATTTTACTACATCACCCGACTTAATATTACTAGTGACTAATTTTGATGCATCATCAAAAAACCAACGTTTTGAATCGTGATTAAATTGATGATAAACAAATGAGAAATTATCACTCACTTTTGCTTGATAATTGACAGCATAAAGATAGAACATGCCAAATAAAAAAAGCCATAAATTACGCCCCCAAAATTTTGGTGGACCAAATTGTTCAACCTCTTTACTAACCGACATGTCGTAGCCATAACGGACAATTTTTTTACTGTCAATATCAACATCCAAATCAACATCAAAAGTGCTATTTTCAGGAATAAATGATTGCCAATTTTTAGGATACTTTAATATCAAATCATGACCAATTTTAATCTCATTGGATTTAACAATTTTTTTATTTATTTTTCCTCTTACTTGATTAATAAATTGCACTTTTGTTTTAGATTTTGGTTTACGAAAATAAAAGTAAATAGCAGCCAGAAAATTCACTCCAAACCAAAACAGATCGTTCAACTCTTTTGTATCCCAAAAACGATTAAAATAGCTTACTACAAAAAAACAAAAAAATGCCGTGAGTATCCCTCGATTTAATTTATTACGGGAAGCTGATTCTTGCGATGTTTCTTTTCGAACTGATAAAATTTCGTAACCCAATTTTTCACTCAGTTTAGGATGTGGACTTACAGTGTGTTTAATATTTTCATCTAAGTTTTCGCCTTTTGAGAATTTTGAAGCGCCGCTCAGCCAATATACCGAACTTTGTTTTTCATTTTTTTCATCTGCCAAATAGGTAGCATATAATGCTGAACCTATTTTGTGATCATTTAACTTAACAGCGATAGCGAAATTTTGCGTAAGCGCAATTTCAACTTCGTTATAATCACTAAGATAACGATCCATTTTGAAAGGAAATACAACATCAATATTATGGATTTTATAGGAATAAGTGTTTTCAGAATGCGAAAATTCAGTTTGTTTAATACACTCACCGGATATTAACATCACTTCTCGAGAAACTAATGATGACTTTTTTTTCCCTGATGATTGGTCACATGTTATCGATAAATAGCTTTCTACACTTTTTCTTTCCTCTTCAGTTAACATTCTAATAGATTTGAGGTTGTTAACCGAACTACCTGCCATTAGCTTTTTTTTATACTTAGTACTTCTATACTTTTTTATAGGATAAAAAATAAATGAAATAATAAATTGAATTAAGACAACCAAACCTAATATTTGCATTGTAACTTATTCCTTATAAATCTTATTTTATAATAATAACTAACTGAAAAAATTCAGTCTTAATTTCTTAACCACGAAAATTAATGATTTACTGTTTTCTCACTGCGAGAAAACCGATAATACCAGAACGAACAATTTTAACTAAAAATATAATTCGTGACCATTATATACAGACCATTATTAATTTATAAGAACAATGTTGCATCAATTTTTAAAACATAAAAACCAATACAACAAACAAGAATCAACCTTATCTCACAATTGAATAATTAATTTTAATTGATGTTTTAATTGTATGAGTTAGCAAATTGTGTCTGTTTGTATTAGATATTTAAACTGGAATTTTGCCCTTACATTTAATAAATTCTTTAAGTTTATTTATATTTTTGATTTCTAATTTTCCTTCACTTTTTTCAACAATATCTAACTTAATTAGCTCATTTACAGCACTGTAATAAACTCGATCAGTAGTTCCAAAAAGCTCAGCTTCAAGGTTTTTTTGAAAATTACTGACAGAATGTATATTTAAATAATACTGATAAAGATCGAAGGCGATAAAAAAACCTCTCTGAGTAAAATGCGACAGACTGATACCTACGGTTTGCCGTTACTTAAAAATCAAACGAAGCAGCAAACTAGAGAATATTTACTAGATAGTATCTATTTGATTTTTAAGTTTTTTATACATAAACGTAGTGCACTCCTGAAACTTTTTAACAAAAATTATACTGTATTGATTTGTTTAGATAAACTGCGTGATAATCGGCGCATCAAGCAAAAATGTACCTATCCCGCCTGCCCACAAACCGATGAGAAAGCCGAAAGAGTGATACAAACTTTGAATTGCGATGTGGCATAATCAGCATATATTTAGCGATTCAATAGATAGAAAACAAAAGCTTAAACGCTTTATTAATTTTTATAATACCGTTAAACCGCATAAAGCGATTTTTGGAAAAACGCCTTATGAGTTTTTAGAGGATTATTTTAATCATAAAGTGTAAACAACTCGGCGTTTTCCTACAAATTAAATATAGTAATTATTTGATTCTATTTTCATATGCTTTGATAATGTTGTTTTTTCGTTGATTATTGGCAATAAGTTTGCAGCAAATTATTATACCATTAGACAATGCTATTAAAGCTGTAATAATAAAAATAACAACACCAATAAATACAGGTGATGTTAGTGATAATAGCCGCTGTTGATAGATGCGATATAGCAGGTCATCATCGATAGTTAGATTCGAAACGGTGTTGTCATTTTGGTAATCAACCTCTGTCACTAAACCTGAAACATTGACCTTTCCGCCCTTTCCTGATAAGGCGTTATAGTATGTTTGTAATAGGACTATATCTTTGTCTTCATCTGGATAGTTGATTTTGATCTCATTTGCATTTGCTAACGCTAAGCTGACACTTTGTGGTGATTGTTGATAATTAGTTAGAGCTGTGTTCGCTTTTTCTAGGTAGTAAAATGACATACTTTTTTGTAAGTTGCTGATTTGTGTCTCTAGGTATTCAAGCGTACTCGCTACGATAATTTTGTCGTAGTTATGGTGTTGTTTGCTATATTCAACTAGTTGTGGCCATTGCTCTAGCTTAGAGTCGGTTAGTTTGATAGTCTTGATTAGAATTAGTTTTATTCGTTTGCATTTGTCTTCTTCTAACAATTGGCAGCTTTGGTCAACAGTTAGAATTAAGCGATCAACATGTAACAGTTTGCTTAACACACTGCCGGGTTGGTATTCCTTGTTGTAGCTGCTGTTTTTTTTGTTTTTTTCGCTATTTAGCTCTTTTTCAAGCTGTTTTACGTCGTTGTCTCGTACTGTTTTAATTAAGTCGCCGTCAAATAATGCGTCGACTAAATTACTATTCGCTTTGGCTTCTTCAATATTGCTCGCAATTTGTTGGTTGATAAACACTTTATCACAATCTTCCAAATACATATCGCTTTCTGCATTACATGATGCACCTTTAAGTTTTATATTAATTAAATCGCCTTTTTTGATTGGGCTGTTTTTTAAAGACTTGGCATCTTTAATCTCCCAAACAGAAACATTGCTATCTAAAGGATAAGTAGCTAGTTGCAAGTTGCTGGTGATATCAACTAGTTTGAAAGTCATAATAGATAAAATAAACGCAGTAACAAATAGAATAAGGTTGCGCATTATAAATTTGGGTGGGCCAAATTCTTCAATTTCACGGCTGATGGATAATAAATTGCCATAACGAAGTAGTTTTTCTTTTTTTACAATGACATCGATATCAACATCTTCATCAGATTTATAAGGTAAAAAAGGAGTCCAATAGGCGGGATATTTTAAAGTTCGATCATCGCCAACGAGTATTCTGTTTTTTATGTCGTCTTTATAGTGAATTTTTGTTTTTATGCGGTTAACCTCTAAGGTACAAGATTGTGCCTTACGCAGGTAAAAGACAATAGATACAAGCAAGCTGAGCCCAATAAATAGCGGTAACCATGAGTCAAAAGTGTACCAATACTTAATAAAGAGTATAACAGTTAAAGCTAAAAAAACAGCGGCCAATATGCCATTGTTTTTTTTGTTTCTATTTGAAGATTCTATCGGTGTTTCTTGACGTTGTTCAACTATTTTATAACTAATTATAGGTTCTATTTCAATATATTCTTCATCAAATTTCATTATGCTGTCATTGGCATCGGCTAGGTTTTGTTCCGGTAAGATTTCTTCTTTTTTGCTTTTCCAAGCGGATTCAAAATAAGTTTTTTTATTTTGTTGCTTTTGCCGTTGTTGCTGCAGTTGTTCTTGTTTTTGTTTTGCTGTTTTTAAGTCATATTGATTGATTTTGACTACTAATGCATAGTGTTCAGTAACGACAACTTGCACGATGTTAATATCTTCAACATATCGTTCCATGTCATAAGGGAAAAAGACAACAATATCACCAATTTGATAAGTATAGATAGGATCATTACTATTATTAGAATGATTAATAGCAATACATGAACCAACAATAATTGACACATCAGAACTAACTAACGTGGAGCTATGTTCATAATGTCCAACCATGGTTGGGTTGTTAAGATAAGGTTCAAGTAGTTGCTGTTCTTCTTCTTTGATTGGCCGAGTTAAGTCGGAAAAAAATGATGATGAATCATATATGTTAGTTTTTTTATTAGGTGTAGCCCCAAAATCCGCTAACGCGTCTAAACGATAGCCATTAAAACTAACGACTATCGCATAATTCGAGGTAAAAACCACTTCCGCAACATTATGACTTAAAGAAAATAGCTGTAAATTATAAGGAAATAGGGCTTCGATACCATCTATCTCATAATAAAAATCCGTTTCTTCTGAATTGGTATAAAAACTGTGGCGAATACAAGAACCCTCAATAATTGATACTTCGGAGTCAATTAATGATGATTTTAATTTATAAGGTTTAACTAATTTTTTATTGGTAAGGTAAGGTGTTATAAGCTCAAGTTCTTCTGCTGTTAATCTTCTTGTTGTTTTGCGATTATTAATAAACTCTTCTAGATTTTTTTTGTTTTGCTTACGTTCAGATTTAAAATCAGACCATTTACTTAGACCAATTAAGGCACTAAATAACGTAATTAAGAGTAAAATGATTTTTAAAGTGGAAATTGTATCCATTTTTTGTGTTTTCCTTATTCTTGCCAGTTATTATTTTTATTTTTAAAAATGTAGAGATTAAATGCAATTACGTTTAATCTCTACATCACAATAAGTTATATCATAATTAGATTATTCTATTTTTATAAAATTTAATGATTTCTGTTTGTCGTCGACGATTTGCAATTAATTTATAACACATTATTATGCCATTAAAGAATGAGATTAAGCTAGTAACACTAAAAATAACAAGGCTTATTAAAACTGGTGATGTTAATGAAAATAGATCATTTAAATTCATACTGTAACAATAATTTGCATCAACCTTTAAACCTGATATTGTATTGTTATCTTGATAATAAATGTCTTTAACCAATCCAATAATATTAATTGTTCCTGCTTTGGCCAATAGAACATCATAATAATGATTTAACTTTAATTCTAATAATGAATCTTGTTGAAGATTTCCATTATTTACACGATCTAGAGTGCTTATGTCTTTGTAGCTATAATTAAATAAATCAATTCTTAGGCTTGATTTTTGATGCTGATAATTTGAAACTTTATCCTTTATTTTTACTAATATATCTTTCTTTAATGTTGAAATTAGGCTATCAAGCCTAGATACAAATTTGTTATCAACCACCTCATTATAATTTGGATTCTTTTCAGCATTTTTAACTATTTCTTGCCAATTAGAACTATTATAAAATATAGATAATTCTTTTCTAACGTTATGACAATCCAATTCAAAAACGTTGCAAGCTTTATCTAAAGTAGTAACAATTTTTCCTATATTTTTTAGTTTTGTATAAAGGCTTTTGATATTCATGCTATAGATTGATGCTTGCCTATCATATTGTTTATACATTTCATTCAATCTGTCTTGATATTGCTGAACTCTCATAACATCACGATCGATATGAGTATCAATAAAATTGTTATCAAACAAGCTTTTCATTTGATCCGCCATTGATACTACGTGGTTATTTTCAATAGGTTGATCGTTGATAAATAATGTATGGCATCCTTTTTCATTACTCTTTTCATTGACATCACATGATGCATTACGCATTTGTATGTTAACCAGATCACCTTTTTGAATTGGGCTGTTTTTTAAGACTGATTCATCTTCTAGTTTCCAAAATATTACATTTTGATTGAAAATCCGATAAGCTAATAACGCATTACCAACAATATTTGTTTGAAAATAGACAACAGCAGATAAAATAATTCCAGTAATAAAGAGTATTAAATTACGTTTAACAAATTTTGGTGGCCCAAATTGTTCAATTTCTTGGTTAATTGAAAGCGTGTTTTCATAGCGAATTAACTTTCTATCATCTACTGTTACATCCATGTTAGCTGGAATAAACGATTTTTCAGGCAAAAACGGCAACCAATAATGCGGAACTTTTAAAATATAGTTTTTACCTATGGTAACTTCTTTTTTATTAGTTTTTTTATTATTAATTAATCCTTTAATGCAATTTACTTTATATAAATCGTATTTAGATTTTGGCTGATACCAATAAAATAGAATAAAAAAAATAAAACTAAAAATGACTAAAAAAAGAATGGCTGAATTATTCAAATACCAATACATCAGGAAAGATACTGTCATTGATACCAAAAAAAACGCTGATAATATACCATTAGTTTTTTTGTTTCTATTTTTTGATTCTAATGATGTTTCTTCTCGCTCTAACAATTGAACATAGTTAATTTTGTTATCAGTTTCTGATTTTATTTTCGCTGCTTTGCCACTACTTAGCTCATCATCTTCTAAAGTTTCAAGATCAAGAGATTGTTCGTATAGCCAAGGTTCATCGAGTTCTGAGTATATGACTCCGTCTTGAGAATCTGCAACTGTTTTTATATCATAATCATTGATTTTAACGACAAATGCATATTTTTTAGTAAAAACGACTTCTACAACGTTAAAAGCTGTAATATAGCGATACATGTTATATGGAAAAAAGAGTTCAATCCCCCCAATCTCATAATAAAAAGATGTTTCTTCAGTATTAGTGTATAAACTATGGCGGACACAATTTCCTGCTAACTTTGATACCTCTAAATCAATTAAAGAAGATTGATATTTATAAGGGAATACTAACCATTTATTATCTAGATAAGGCTGTAGAAGTTGAAATTCGTCTTCTGTTAATTTTCTTATTGAAATGCGTTCATTAATAATATCATTTAAATTTTGTTTATTTTGATGTCTTTCTGACCTATAGCTAATCCAAGAGAATAAAGCAAGACCTATCAAAAAAACTTTAAATAACCAATAAAACTCCATCCCTATATTTTCCTTATATTATTGCTGGTATTAAATAAAGTTAACAATATAACTTTTCTTTTATATTTTTTATTATTGTATCTTTGACAAAATTAAGGCGTATAATACGCCTTTGATTAAATAAGTTATCTATAAATATCTTAATTATAAATATAGCTATTTAACTGTTTTTTCACTACGCGATAAACCAATAATGCCAGAACGGACGGTTTCAACAATGTTGCAAGTTTCACGTATCAAGGCTAAAAATGAGTCTAGTTTTTCGCTAGTACCCGATAATTGTACGATGTAATGTGTTGCTGTTACATCTACAATTGATCCTCTAAAAATATCAGCGCAACGTTTAACTTCATCACGAGCATCAGATCCTTTTGCAGCGACTTTAACTAGCATAATTTCGCGCTCAACATGAGGTCCTTCGGTTAAATCATGTACGCGGTAAACATTAACTAGCTTATGTAGCTGTTTTTGGATCTGTTCAAGGACGTGTTCGTCACCACTAGTCTGTATTGTCATGCGGTGCATGGTAGGATCTTCAGTCTGCGCAGTGGTGATAGTTTCGATATTAAAACCACGTTGCGAAAACAAGCCGATAATTCGTGACAATGCGCCCGGTTCGTTTTCGGTTAAAATTGATAAGATATAACGCATTAGGTTCTCTCCGTTTTGCTAAGCCACATTTCGTTCATTGCACCACCACGAACTTGCATTGGGTAAACATGTTCAGTAGCATCGGTCATAACATCAACAAAAACTAAGCGGTTTTTAATGGCTAAGGCTTGTTTGAGTTTTGGTTCTAGTTCTTCACGTTTAGTAATTACCATTCCAACATGACCATAGGCTTCGGCAATCTTGGCAAAATCGGGGAGTGATTCCATATAAGAGCTAGAATGCCTGCCTGCATAAATCATATCTTGCCATTGCTTAACCATACCTAAAAAACGATTATTTAAATTTAAAACAAGCACAGGTAAGTCATATTGCAATGCGGTTGATAACTCTTGAATATTCATTTGGATACTGCCATCGCCCGTTACACAAACTACAGTTTTTTTAGGGAACGCCAATTTAACTCCAAGCGCTGCTGGCAATCCAAATCCCATTGTGCCAAGCCCTCCGGAGGTAATAAAATGACGTGGCTTATCAAATGGGTAATAAAGCGCTGTAAACATTTGGTGCTGGCCAACATCGGTTGCTACAAATGCATCGCCTTTCGTTAATTTATACAATACTTCAACCGCTTCTTGAGGTTTGATGCTTTCACCTTCATGGCTATACGCTAAACAGTGACGAGCTCGCCAATGCTCAATTTGCTTCCACCAATCAACTAATGCATCTAAATCACGCGTTACATTTAGCTCATCAATTTGAGATAACATTGTTTCAACCACTATTTTAGCATCACCCACAACTGGGATACTTGCCATAATGGTTTTTGATATTGAGGTTGGGTCGATATCAATATGAATGATTTTAGCTTTTGGGCAATATTTTTCAACATTATTTGTTGTTCTATCATCAAACCTTGCCCCTATAGCCAAAATAACATCAGCATTATGCATAGCTACATTGGCTTCATAAACACCATGCATACCAACCATGCCAAGGTAATGTTTGTCAGTACCAGGAAAGGCACTAATTCCCATTAGTGTTGACGTTACTGGCAAATTTAATTTTTCAGCAAATTTTTTAATTACATCACTGGCATTTGCCGCAATCACCCCACCACCGATACACAAAACAGGCTTTTTAGCTGTTAATAAAGTGGTTAACGCTTTTTTAATTTGCCCTTTATGCCCTTGTATAGTTGGGTTGTAAGAGCGCATAGTCACTGATTTTGGATAATGGTAATTATATTTGTTGGCAGGATTCACAATGTCTTTAGGTAAATCAATAACGACAGGACCAGGCCGACCAGTTGAGGCAATATAAAACGCTTTTTTGATGGTTTCAGGTATGTCTTTGCTGTCTTTGACTAAAAAACTGTGTTTTACAATTGGACGTGAAATACCAACCATATCACACTCTTGAAATGCATCATTGCCAATTAAATTACTAGCAACCTGCCCAGATAATATTATTAACGGTACCGAATCCATATAAGCGGTTGCAATACCTGTAATAGTGTTAGTTGCACCTGGACCTGATGTAACTAAAACCACGCCCACATCGCCCGTTGCTCTTGCATAACCATCAGCCATATGTACTGCAGCTTGTTCATGGCGAACTAAAATATGTTCAATTCCACCTAGTGTATGAATTGCATCATAAATATCAAGAACACTACCACCGGGATAACCAAATATCTGTTTTACTCCTTGGTCAATCAAAGATTGAATAACCATCTCTGCACCTGACAGCTTCACCATGGTTGTTGCCTCCAATGTTATTGATTTATTATATAGTGAGTCATTTTGCATCAACTTGTAATAAAAATCAATAAAGTCAATTAGCTAAGTTATAGGAGAACGCCGACTTGTTTACACTTTATAGTTAAAATAATTCGCTAAAAACCCATAAAGCGTTTAACCAAATTAGTAACGGTTATTTTTGTTTATTTTATCAGAGCCCTATCGCTTTTATGTGATAGAGTTTTAATTTTGTTTTTTATAACAGTAATTTCTCAAATTACAGTAAACAACGCGAAAAACTTCTACACATGAATAATACCCATAAAACTAACAATTTTATTCAAATATTGCAGATTGATTTTATTGTTATTTTTTTATTTTTTATATAAACTCAGAAGATAAGTATTTCTAGCCATAACGGTACTAGGATTCTTCTTCACCCAAAGGTACAAATATGAGCAATATTTCTTCTAAACCAACCTCTCTTGCTGACTGGCAATTAGTTAAAGTTACTGGTGAGGATAACCGCACTTTCCTGCAAGGTCAAATAACCAACGATATTAACCGACTTTCAGAACAATCTACGCTTTATGCTGCTCATTGTGACAATAAAGGCAGAATGTGGAGTACTTTATTGTTATTTCAACGAGGTAACGATATTTACTATATTGAGCGCAAAAGTGTTGTTAAAAAACAGGTTGCCGAACTAGCTAAATATGCTGTTTTTTCTAAAGTTACTATTACACCAGTCGACGATTTAAATATGGTCGGCTTGGTTGGAGATGCGATTCCCACTGAAATCGCAAGAAAATTAAGCGATAAAAACTGTTTTACTGAAAATAAGATCACCTATATCAAACTACCTTTACCGCAAATGCGTGTTATTATGGTAACACCGGAGCCTATTTCTGAAGATTTACATCCATGTAGCGACTGGCTAAAACTTGATTTGCAAGCTGGTTACCCTATTATTGATAATGACAATATGGCAATATTATTACCACAAGCCTGTAATTTACAATCTTATGACGCAATCAGCTTTGAAAAAGGTTGTTACTGTGGGCAAGAAATGGTAGCTAGAGCGCAATTCCGTGGAGCAAATACTCGTGGAATGTATGTAATAAAAGGTACGAGTGATGTTCTACCTAAAATAGGCAGTACGCTTGAGTATAAACTTGCTGGTGGTTGGCGAGAAGGGGGACTTGTGTTAGCTGCGGCAAAATTGGACGAAAAAGACGGTGTTTGTGTCCAAGTGGTACTTAATAATGGAATTGATTTAAATACGCCATTTAGAGTATATGGAAATGATAACAGCCGAATGACATTTTAATTTTTTAACCCCAACGACAGCTGGAATGACACAACGTTTATCCTAGCTGTCGTTGGTTTATCATTCTAACTTAATTAGCAAGTTCTTGGTTAACAATTTCAACAAAATAGCTTACACCAGTTGTTAACACTTCATCATTAAAGTTAAAAGCTGGATTATGCAAATTAGCCCCTTTACCAGCGCCCAACCATACATAAACACCTGGGATTTTTTGTAGCATAAAAGCAAAATCTTCTGAACCCATTGAAGGAAGAGGATCAATAATTAAGTTATCTTGTCCCACAACTTGTTTAGCAGCGGCAATAGCAATATCAGCTTGTTTAGCGTAATTGATGGTGGCTGGGTAACGACGTTGATAATCTACTTTCGCCTTGGCGCCAAATGTTGTGGCAATACCTGTTGCTATTTGTTTAATACGATTTTCAGCCATATCTTGTACTTGTGCACTAAATGTTCTAACCGTGCCACGAATCACCGCTTCTTGTGGTAACACATTCCAAGTATCGCCGCTATGAATTTGCGTTACGCTAACTACCAACGAACTTAAAGGATCAGCATTACGGCTCACAATACTTTGTAATCCATTCACGATTTGCGTAGCTGTTAAAATTGTATCTTTCCCTAGATGAGGCGCAGCAGCATGAGCACCAACACCCGTTATTTTGATCTCAAATACATCATACGAAGCCATCATAGGACCATGATTAATATAAAAGTGATTTAACTCCATATTAGGTTGGTTATGAATGCCATATACGGCTTCAATCGGGAATCGTTCAAATAAGCCATTTTCAACCATTACTCTGGCTCCACCTTCGTTTTCTTCAGCTGGTTGAAAAATAACAACAACAGTACCGGCAAAATCACGGTGTTCACTAAGATATTTAGCCGTTCCTAGTAACATAGCAGTATGCCCATCATGACCGCACCCATGCATTTTGCCGGAAATGGTTGAGCAATAATCAATATTATTTGATTCAATAATATCTAATGCATCTATATCAGCTCGCAGAGCAATCCATCGCCCATCACAATTACCTTTAATAATACCAACAACCCCAGTTGGCGCAAAATCAGTATATAGCTCGGTAATACCAAAGGATTGTAACTTTTCGATAATAAATTGCGTGGTTTTAACCTCTTCAAAGGCTGTTTCTGGATGGGCGTGAATATGATGGCGCCATGTTATCATTTCGGTTTTTAATTGATTAATACTATTAGATATCATAAGTAATTCCTTAGTAGGTGAATAACCTGCGGTTCAACAAACCTAGCTAACACTATAACGCGATTTTCACTTTTATAAAAATAACTATTTTTACTATGGATATCAATTTTAGTTATATATTGCATTTAATGAAAAAATAATACATTTATGCACTTTTAACACTTATTGATTAACAATAAATTGATTAAAACACCTATTTTCCTGAAACTTTTTAACAGAAATAATAAATCACATAACCAGAAATTAATAAGAAAGGACCAAATGGAATAACTTTTGATTTTGGTTCATTGATCACATATCGCAAAAAAAGAGAATATATAATCCCCAATAGGGAAGCAAAAAATAATAACATTGGTAATGATGTATAAGGCAACCAAGCACCAAGAGCGGCAAGCAATTTGATATCACCTCCCCCTAATCCCTGTTTTTTAAATACCAAATAAAATAAAGTAGCAGGTATTTTTAATAATAGATATCCCCAAAAGATACCTAGCAAAGCATCGGTTAAAACGATGTTTGCCAAATCAAAATAGGCAAGCATTACACCTGTCCACATTAGTGGTTGGGTAAACAAATCTGGCAATAAATAGTATTTAAAATCGATTAAAGCTAAAAGTAAAAAATAACAACCAAGAATCATTAAAATACCGCTTTGATAATTGATGCTTTTATCAATATAAATAAAAGTAAATAAAACAGCGACAAATAATTCAACAATAAGATATTGGCATGAAATATTAGTATTGCAGTAATAACAACGCCGTTTTAATATTAACCAAGAAATAATCGGTATCAATTGCCAAGCTTTAAGCTTACTATGACAATGTGGGCAAGCAGAACGATGAAAACTAATTCGACATAAATATTGGTACGGTGTCAATGTTGGCAAATAACGGTAATAAGCAACATAAACAAAGCTACCGATACAAAGACCTAAATAGATAATAATAAAGACTAACATTAGTGAATCACTTCGCCCATTTGGAATATCGGTAAATACATAGCTACAATTAAACTACCAATAATCAACGCCAATACTAGCATTAATAGTGGCTCAAACGCTTGCGATAAATTATCGGTTAGGGTTTGATTTTGTTCTTGATAATAGTTAGCTAGCTTATCAAGCATTAAATCTAGCGTACCTGACTCTTCGCCTACATGAATAAGCTGGGCACATAAGCTAGGAAAGTATAATTGCTGATGCAATACATGGCTAAATGCATGTCCTTGCTCAATACTAGCTATAATTTTCGAAAGACTATCACGATAAAGGCAATAATAAGTGGTATTAGCCGCTGCAGCTAAACCCGCTAATAATGGTATGCCTGCTTTTTGGGTGATCGCAATGGTTTGAAAAATCTGCGTTAAGCAGCTGGTTTTGATCACTGGACCAATAAAAGGACTTTTGATTATTATCTTTTCGATTTTATAGCGATAGCGTACTTTTAAATAGCGCTGATAACAAAAATAGCTAATAAAAAAAATTACACACCAAATTAACCAGCTTTGTTGCAAATAATTAGAAAAATCAATAACACCTTGTGTAAAAGCAGGTAACTTGGCATCAAAGTCTTGATAAATATCGGAAAATTTTGGCAAAACAAACAACAACATCACCAAACTTACAATTACCGCAACCAATAATAAAAACATTGGGTAACGCATTGCCTTTTTTAAGCTTTTTTGTAGTTTGATTGATTTTTCAAGCAATACAGCTAACTGCTCAAAACTTTCATCAAGCTGCCCTGTCAGTTCGCCTGTTGCTATAATTTCGCAATACAGGGCAGAAAATACCGAAGAATGTTGCCGTAATACTTGGGATAAAAATTCGCCTTTAGCTATTTGTTGCTTAATATCAAGTAACAAATATTGCCAGTGTGGTTTAGTTTGCTCTTGGGCGAGTAACTGCAATGTATCAATAATAGATAATCCAGCTTTTAACATCGTCGCTAATTGTTTAGTAATCATCAGCAAATCAGTACGATTAAAGCTATGTGCGGTAATAATATTACCTGCTTTAATCTTAATGGCGATTTTACCTTGTAACAATAAATGCCGTTTAACAGCCTGTGATGATTCGGCGATAATTTTGTGTTGATTAAAATCGACATCATACCAATAATAGAGCCGTTTCATACTGTATCACCCAAGACTCGATTTAATTCAGCTAATGTTGTTATTCCCTGCTTCACTAATTTTTGTCCAGCCATTTTTAGCGAAGTCATATTTGAAGGTAAAATTGTTTGATTGGTTAATATTTGCTGTTGAATGTCGGAGCTGATGACTAAAAACTCGTATAATCCAATTCGCCCTTTATAGCCGCCAATACAATTTGGGCATCCTGAAGCTAAATAATGGGGTTGGTATTCATTGTCTAACTTAACCAAATCACTTGCCACAACTTTGCAGTGTGGGCACAATTTTCGAACTAACCGCTGAGCAATAATTAATTTTAAACTTGATGACAATAGATAATTTTCTATTCCCATTTGCTTTAATCGTGTTATTGCCTCGACACTTGAATTAGTATGCAATGTAGATAACACTAAATGCCCGGTTTGCGCAGCTTGAATGGCAATTTCGGCGGTTTCACGATCGCGAATCTCGCCAATCATCATTACATCAGGATCTTGCCGTAGTAAGGTACGCAATACAATAGCAAATGTTAAGCCAGCCTTAAGATTAATCGCAGTTTGGTTAATGCCCTCTAGGGGAATTTCAATGGGATCTTCAACACTACAAATATTACGTTCGGTTTTATTTAACCGCTTTAATCCGCTATATAGTGTTACCGTTTTACCGCTACCTGTTGGTCCTGTAACTAAGATCAAACCTTGTGGATAGTTTAAAATTTGCTTGAATGTTAAAAGATCAGCGTCTGTTAACCCTAAATCATTAATTGTTAGTTCTGATTCATGATTATCCATAACTCTTAAAACAATTTTTTCACCATACATGACGGGTAAAGTGGCAATACGCATGGTGTAACGGTCAATCACAAGTTGTCCATCTTGGGGTAATCTATGTTCAGCAATATTTAACTTAGACATAATTTTTAGCCTTGCGGTAATTTGTTTTGCTAATGCAACAGGTGGTGATAGCATATCGTGCAAAACACCATCAATACGCATACGAATACGATAACTATGTTGATAAGGCTCAAAATGAATATCCGAAGCACGCTTATCTAATGCTTCAAGCAGTAATTTATCAATACTTTCAATTAGCTGTTCTTCTTGCATAATGGTGCTTCCTTATCAGTTAATTTTTAAATACAAACATTAAAATTTAAAAATATCTTCACAAGCACTGGTTAAACTGGTATCAACAGGTGATGTGGTACAAACGCGGCTCCAATCTAAATTGCCATGAGTGGCGTTAACTGTAGGGGTTAGTGTCGTTGTTAACCCTGATAAAGCGCTGGTTCCAACCAAGGTGATAATACCGTTATTGACTGTAATTGAAGTTACATAGTTCGACGTTCGACTTGCGGGCACACCATTGTTACCATTGCTACAGTTAGTTAAACCACCTCTTTCAACAGCACAAATTTCAACAGCGGTTTTATATGATGTCATTATTTGTAACATATCAGTCAGTGCGGCTTTTTTTACGTATCCTTGATAGGCTGGTACGCCGATAGCGGTTAAAATAGCAATGACAACAATGGCTATCATCAGTTCAAATAATGTAAAACCCGATTGATTAGACATAAACACCTCAATTTTTCAGTCAGTTATTTAATAGTGGATTCTTTATAACAAGACAAAAAAATGAAATAATAACGAAATAGCTAGGTTGGAATGCAAAATCCATTATGCACTTGATTGTTACGTTGTATGTCTAATTTTCGTGAAACAGATCGCAAAACAAATCCATACATCGGTTTATTAGATAAGTTGGAGTCAATATGTCCCTAAAAATTATTAATGGTTGGTTACAAGGTGTAAAACAGATTGTTTCGCCTTTTTATAATGAACGTCCAACAAATAAACCGATATCGTTACTTGTCATCCATAATATCAGCTTGCCACCCAATCAATATGGCGGCCCTTATGTTGAACAGTTATTTACCGGTAAGCTCGATCCTAAGCAAGATCCATATTTTGAGTCGATTTATCAACTTGAAGTGTCAAGTCATCTATTTATTCGACGAGGTGGTGAAATAATTCAATTTGTTCCATTTGATAAACGGGCATGGCACGCAGGAAAGTCAGTATTTGAAGGGCAAGAAAATTGTAATGATTTTTCGATTGGTATCGAAATGGAAGGATGTGATAGCGATAATTTTACCGAACAACAATATCAACAATTAGCAAACATCACATTATTATTACAACAGACTTATGCTATCAAAGATATCGCAGGTCATAGCGATATTGCCCCCGATCGCAAAACCGATCCTGGGCCTTGTTTTGATTGGCAGTATTATCAAAATTTGCTTGCACAAAAATCACAAGCAGACATGCTACTTAAGCAACTTGAAAAAATTATTATAGAATTGCAAAAAATCGATCTATGGCAAACCACACCGCCAAATCCTCATGCTTTTTTAAGCCAAGAGCCCTTTGCTATTGATACCATGCAAGCGCACGAATGGTTGCAGTGGGTTTTTATTCCACGAATACAAGCAATGATTGATGCCAAAGCAAATTTACCAAAATTCGCTCTGCACCCTTATTTTGAAGAAGCACTAAAAGAGCAAGAACAAGATGTTAATCATCTGCTCAATCTTATTAAACAACTTGATGAATTATCGTAAATTAACAAGATAAAATGTACCGCATTAATATACAGTACATTAATGTATATCAATGGTTAAACCAAAAGGACTTAATAAAAACAGCCAGTAAAACAATTGATTTTATTTGATTTTTTTAATGTTAATTTCCATTATTCGATAATTGCCGATACACATTCACTGCTTGTAGATGATTACTATAAGTGGTTGAGAAGGTATGCCCACCGGTTCCATTCGCAACAAAAAACAGATAATTGGTTTTAGCTGGATGTGCTGCAGCTTCAAGAGAAGCAAGGCTTGGCATTGCAATTGGAGTTGGAGGAAGTCCCTCAATGACATAGGTATTATAAGGATTTTGGGTATCAGTTAAATCAACTCGCCTAATGGTACCTTTATAGTTGTCACCTAAACCATAAATAATGGTTGGATCAGTTTGTAACTTCATTTTTCTTTTTAGACGATTAACAAATACTGAAGCGACATTTGCCCGTTCAGAACTGAGGCTAGTTTCTTTTTCAATAATTGATGCAATAATAAGCAGCTCATAAGGAGATTGGTAAGGAAGATCCCCATCGCGGTTATCCCAGATTTTTTGCAAATTACTTTTCATCACCATATGCGCACGTTTTAAGATATTAATATCTAACGTATCTGCAGTATAAAGATAAGTATCAGGTGATAACCAACCTTCTATCGACCCTTCAATACCAAGTAGTTTAGCAATTTCTTCATCCGTTTTTCCCGCTAAAGTTTGTTGAATATACGGCGTATTTTGAACAACATTTAACCAATCTTTAGCCCGCTTACCTTCAACAAATTTAATCGAAAAATTACTCTCTTTGCCTGATACCAATAATTGCAAAAACTCTTCAACCGTCATGTATGGATGTAATTGGTAAGTCCCTGCTTTAATGGATCTTAATGATGGCTCTAATTTACACAAATAAGGGAGCAAATATGCCCTTTCGAGCAATTGGCTTGCTTTGACTTGCTCAACTAACTGATGCATGGATGTGCCTTTTTTCAAAACAAACATTTGATTTTCGGCAGTAACGTGCATTTGCTGTTTAGAAAACTGCTGTAAAAAGTAATAAGCAATACTGATCGAGCCACCCACAATTAATATAAGGGTGAGTAAAGTGTATAAAAATATTTTTTTAATCATAATTTAATTTATCTATATAATGAATTTTTGCGCGTGAAGTTAAGCGCGTTATTAATTCGTAAGCACTAATTCCTGTGTGCTTTGCGATTTCCTCAACAGGAAGTTCTGATCCCCAGAATATGACTTCATCACCGGGTTTTTCAAGGCTATTAATACCTAAATCAACCACAATCATATCCATTGAAACTCGACCAACAATGGGCACTTTTCGCCCATTAATCAATACAGGGGTGTTTTCTGGAATATTGCGTGGATAGCCATCACCATAACCCATGGCAACCACACCGAGCAAAGTGTCTTGCTGACTACACCAAATTTGACCATAGCCAACTGATTCACCTTTTTTGTGTTTTCGTACTGCAATTAATTCAGATTTAAACGTCATTGCAGGTTGTAGCTCAGCAATTGGTTCATCAAAAGGTGAAACACCATATAAAGCAATACCCTGACGCACAACATCACGCTGAGCTTCTGGCCAGGCTAATATACCGCCCGATGCGGCAATTGAACATTTACCAATCAGTGATTTGTCATCAATTGAGTCAATAAACTGATCAAATAGTTCTATTTGCTTTAACGTTTGTTTTGAAGTGAGATCATCAGCCGAACTAAAATGACTCATAATATTAATCGGTTTACAAACCACTGAACAACTAGCCAAACGATAAAATTCTGCCTTTGCTTCATCAGGACAAAAACCTAAGCGATGCATCCCCGTATCAAGTTTAAACCATGTGGTAATTTGATCTTCACGGAGAGATGTTTGCAACATGTCAATTTGCCATTTGCTATGAATAGCTGGTTGAATGTTAAAATCAATAAAATAATCCAAATCATCATGCGGGAAAAAACCTTCCAAAGCCAGAATCGGCGTGTTAATACCATTGTTCCGCAATTGCATGGCCTCAATAAAGCGTGATACACCAAAATAATTCACTTTATCATGTAGTAATTGAGCAATCTCCTCACTACCGTGTGAATAAGCATTGGCTTTTATAATCGCAACTAGTTGACTATTTGGAGCCATTTTTTTGAGATACTCAACATTATGAATAACTGCTTGACGATTAACTTCAACAACTGCAATAGACATTTCTTTGATCCAGACTCTTATCGAGCCATTATTTTAAATTCTATTTCTAATAATAACAAATTTTTCACAGTATACAAATCGGTGGAAGTTTTAGGCTATTTAGGAAATTAGTATTTTTAATCAATAGAATATACTAAACCGTAATTTTAACTTTATGGCGAGTTAATATTTGTTTTGCCATAGTATACGTTAATAATAGTAATAACTTACCTACTCACCAAGTTTTTATAAAGATGCCTCAATGCCATTGTAGGATGATAAATTAACATTCTTGGGCCAGCATAACGCATTACTTGTTTTATTTTATGTTTATAATCTTTACGATAACAATGTTTAGGGCAACGTTCACATGTCGTTTTTTCTTCGCCAAAACGGCACATTGTTAAGCGCTGCATAGCATATTGCAACAGATCGTTGCATTCCTCACATAACTGATGATGTTGGCTATGATGTTGTTTACGGCAATATAAATAAATCATTGCGCTCACTGTTACTTTTTCTTGCTGTATTTTAGGACCGTTATTGTTCGCAACCATAATTGCATACTCGTTAATTAAGAAAGTGGTAAAATAAAATCATCTAATATGATCACAAGGATTTGTTGTAATGGCAAGAATTATCAATAAAGACACAACAGTTTGCATGTCCCTTTCAGCAAGACCCAGCAATTTTGGTACTCGTTTTCATAATTATTTGTATGAAAAACTCGATCTTAATTACTTATATAAAGCCTTTACTACCAATAATTTGAAAGATGCTATTTATGGCATTAAAGCCTTGGCAATTCGTGGCTGTGCTATTTCAATGCCTTACAAAGAAGCTTGTATTGAGTTTATTGATGAATTAGATGATTCAGTAAAATCCATTCAATCGGTTAATACCATTGTTAACACTAATCACTATTTAAAAGCCTATAATACTGATTATATTGCTGTTGCTAAACTCATTGTAGAAAATAAGATTGATAACACAACACCATTTGTATTAAAAGGCAGCGGAGGCATGGCTAATGCGATGATCGGCGCTTTTTATGATGCGGGATTTAAAAATGGTATTATTGCCGCACGCAACCAACAAAAAGGCGAAGCATTAGCCAAACGATATAACTATAAATGGGTAAAGGATGAGCAAGAAATATTGCCACATCAAGCCAAATTGATTATCAATGTTACCCCAATTGGTATGCTTGGTGGTATTGAGTCTGAGACGCTTGCATTTCCCACAACTATGATAAAAAATGCCGATATTGTGTTTGATGTAGTTGCCCTTCCTGTTGATACTCCTATGATAAAATATGCCCAAAAACTAAATAAAATCGTTATTTCAGGTGCCGATGTTGCTGTTATACAAGCACTTGAACAATTTGTGTTATATACCGGTGTAACACCAAGCGAAGAGTTAGTAAGGCTGGCAGGAGAATTTGCAAGGCAAGGTTAAATAATGTTATCCATTCCACCGTATTCACCGGTGGAATTTAAATAAAATTTAATAATTTATAACATTTTCTGATGCAATTTATTATATACAGCTAATAATTTTTGGTGCATATCAAACTGTTCTAGATTGTTATTGGTCTGTTTTTCGATTTTCTTATAATCAGCTAAACCAAAAAATATTTTGTCACCATTAGCATATTGCCACATATCATCAACACAGGTTTTGCCATACATTTTATTAAATGCAGCTTGATAGTTATTAAACTGTTTTTTGTCTCGTTGTAAAATAAAATTAACTAATGTCTGTAAACAACGATAAGCATGATTGCGTGATGGGGTGAATATAGACTCGTTCATTTCAATCGTCCAATCAATCCACTGTTGTGCTTGTATTAAGTCTTTGCCTGCCAATGCCAGCATTGCTTTTAACTCGCCAACACGAAGAGTTAACCAAGCATTATCGTTACCAGTTGCAATACCTAGAAGTTCACGAACTCGAGCATAATCATCAAGCCCTTCATCATCAAGCCGTTCAATAATTGCTAGGTACTGTTTAGCTGTACGTTTTTGGTAAGGTAATGACAAAATAAGCTCTCGTAATCCAATAGCCATATTGCTATTGGCAATTATAAGATCTTCAGGAGGATAAATTTCAGACATACCAACGGCCAGAATTCGGCAAGCATAAACACCAAGGTGTTCGTAGTCCATAATTAACACTTCAGTTTTATGGCGGGTAAAAATTGTCATCAAATTAGCAAATTCTTGCTCGGTTGTGCCAGAAAAGTCCCAATCGACAAATTCGTAATCTGCTTGCTCATTAAATAGATCCCATGAAATCAAACCGCTAGAATCAATAAAATGCGTTTCTAAATTGCTAAGATCTGCAACATCATCATTATCAAAACTTGGAGGTGAAAACACATCAAGATCTTTTAAACTGCGTCCTTGTAATAATTCTGTTACTGTTCTTTCAAGTGCAACGCCAAAATTTGGATGCGCACCAAACGAAGCGTAACATGTTCCATTTTGAGGATTAAATAACACTACACAAATAACCGGAAACTCGCCACCCAATGAAGCATCAAAACAATAAAGCGGAAATCCTTCATTTTCAAGTGCATCAATAGCCGATAACACTGCTGGATATCGATTAATAACCTCAGTGGGAATGTTCGGTAAACTAATAGCTTCGGCAATAATTTTGTTTTTCGTATAACGCTCAAAAATTTCAGATAACCCTTGTACTCGGGCCTCATTACGAGTATTACCGGCTGACATTCCATTAGAGGCATATAAATTAGCAATTAAATTAACTGGCACATAAATAGTTTGTTTATCAGACTGTTGTTCAAATGGTAAAGCGCAGATACCTCGATCACCATTACTTGATTGTAAATCAATTAAATCTGTTGCACTCAATTCATGATCAGGATCATAAAACTTAAGTAGTTCTTTGGATAATAGTCCTTTAGGTAGGGAATTATCTTCAGGAATGGTGAACCATTTTTCACTTGGATAATGCACAAAATCGGCATTCGCTATTTGCTCTCCTAAGTAAAAATCTGAAAAAAAGTAATTGGTTGATAACCGTTCAAAATACTCTCCTAAAGCCGATGCTAATGCAGCCTTTTTGCTTGCGCCTTTACCATTAGCAAAGCACAGTGGGCACTTAGTATTTTGAATATGCACTGACCACACATTAGGTACCGGATTTAGCCAAGAAGTTTCTTTTACTTCTAAATCATATTTTGCTAATTGCTGCTGAAAATAGTTGATCGAATCTTCAAGAGCAGCATCTTTACCGGGGATATAAGTTTTCATAAGTTAATCTCAAAATAATTTTATGTTACAATTGTTGCGCTTTTCAAAAATTATCACTTTATACGCAAATATAAAAAAATAGAAGTAATAAAATCAATCCAACTAAAAAGGAAATAAAATGAACAAAAAAATAGACTTTAAAGGCTTTACCATTAAAGACTTATTCTTCTTTGATAAAATGTTGGAATGGCAACACATTTTCAAACAAAAAAATTAAGGGGTAAGTGTTTTTTAAATTCAACGGGAGGCAAGTAGCCTAACGAAGAATGTAATCGTTTATGATTATACCAATAAGCATAAGCCGAAAAAGCGCGTTGTAACTCAGCCGTTGAGTTGAAACGTTGGCCTTTTACAAATTCCGTTTTAATTGTTTTAAATGTCGCTTCCGCTACCGCATTGTCATA
>NZ_FMBA01000085.1 GCF_900094935.1 Gilliamella intestini | reverse complement strand
GCACTAAATAATATGACGCCGATTGAGTATAAAACACTAAAACAAGCAACATGATTTTCTACGTGAGTTGTGTATTAAGTTTGGGGTATTTACAACCGGTTATTATGAATAAACTGGTGATCGAAACGGCCTTAAATGCTGAAATGATCGAACATCTTGGACATAGCGATACAACAAGCATCTAAAAAATGGACAATGCCGATTAAAAATTGGAAAAGTGCGATGAGTCGATTTAGATAGAATTTGGTGACCGAGCTCACCGTCACCTTTAACTGGTAAATACACAAAATTAGGGATGGGGTCTTTGCCACAGATCTTGCATTTTCACATGCTTGTGAATTTTTATCTATTTCACCATTACGGCATTTTTTCAAAAATACTTTAAGTTCATCTTGATGCTGTTTTCAGTATTTCACCGTTTTAAAATCCTCACTACAGGCAAATAAAAAAGCAGCTAATGGGACTTTTTCATTGGTTATTCCTTGTGAATATTGATTAGTTAAAACTATATTTTTTTATTTTTAAATCAATTGATCAGTGTGATTTATCAAAAAAAATTCCTTGATTATGACCTATTTTCCCAAATTAATATATTATATACTGACGTTAGTTTATTGTTTGAAAACATGTTGTCATTCCAATTTTTCATTTCATTACATAATAAGTTTTAGGCTTTACTACATGAAAATTTATAAATAAGGGATATAATATATTATGAAAATAGCACAATTAAAATTATTAAATTTCCGTGGATATGAAGATGTTACCATAAAATTTGCTAACGATTTTAATCTAATTATTGGAAAAAACGATATTGGAAAATCAACTATTCTTGAGGCAATGGAAATATTTTTTAACAATGATGTAGTAAAGGTTGATATAAATGATCTTAATGTTTTTAGTGAAAACAAGACAATGTCTATTCAAATTTCATTTATACCAAGTAATACGACTTATACTATTGATACAATACCAACAAATATTAAAAATGAATACCTTTTGGATCAAAATGGCTATTTAACCATAAAAAAAACTTGGGATTGTAATAATGAAAAATTATCTAGCTTAAAAACGACAATTATATCAAACTATCCAAATAATTTTACTACACCTTTAGTGAACTTAAAAATAACAGATTTAAGAAAATTATTATCTGAGAAATATGCTGATGTAATTGATCTTGACTCTATAAATAAGAATAAAAGTTCAGAAATAAGACAAGCAATATATTGTGCAACTCCTCATTTAACTCTAGAAGAAACGGAAATTGACATAAATAAAGAAGATGGAAAGAAAATTTGGACAGCATTACAAAATGATCTGCCTTTATTTTTCTTATTTCAATCAGATCGAGAAAATAGAGATTCTGATAAAGAAGTACAGGCCCCATTAAAAACTATTACTAAAACAGCTATTGCTGAGCTTGAAAGTGAATTGAATCAAGTTAAAGAGAAAATCATTAATAAAGCAATTCAGATAGGTAATGAAACCCTAGATAAGTTAAAAGAAATGAGCCCTGAAATTGCTAATGTATTGA
Organism: Gilliamella intestini; assembly: GCF_900094935.1. GTDB lineage: Bacteria > Pseudomonadota > Gammaproteobacteria > Enterobacterales > Orbaceae > Gilliamella > Gilliamella intestini. The sequence continues at coordinate 1,807 of NZ_FMBA01000085.1, read as the reverse complement.
AACCTGAAATGACAAATAAAGCATGGGATACTCTTTTTTCATTCTCATTTAGCTGTGATGATGGGATTCCAGTCAATAAAAGGGGAAGTGGTGTAAGAAGGCTTATCCTGTTGAATTATTTTAGAGCTGAAGCAGAGAGAAAAACATCAGGGAACCGCAATACTATTTATGCTATTGAAGAACCTGAAACTTCTCAGCATCCTGAATGGCAAGTAAAACTTTTTCATGCATTAATGGATTTACCCAAAAATGAAAGAACTCAAGTTATAGTAACGACTCATAGTCCATCATTAGCAAGCCTGTGCCCAATAAATAACATTATTTTTCTATTTAAGAAGAATGGAAAAATTAACATTCAAATAGAAGATAATGTTGATTTGACTGAAGTTGCTACAACGTTAGGTATTCTTCCCAATATACCTGTTGAAACTAGCACAAACCTTAAAGTTATCTTATGTCTTGAAGGACCAACAGACGTAGAATTTTTTGATAATATTTGTAACAACTTTGGTATAGATATTAACTCTGATCCGAAGATAATGTCTTTGTCTCTAGGGGGTGGGACATTGATCTATTGGGTTAATAAAAATTATCTTAGAAAGTTAAATCTCCCTGAAGTTCATATCTATGATAGGGATGTAGCCAAATATGCTCAAGCAGTTGAACAAGTCAATTCTAAGCCAAATTGTTGGGCTGTACAAACACAAATGTTGGAAATTGAAAACTATATACATCCATCTTTATATAAAGAATTTTATCCGATAGAAGATCGGTTTGTTAATTCAACTCCCGATTGGAAAAACTCATGGTCAAATAAAAATATTCCTGAGGAGCTTTCTGCATTTTTAAAATCTGAAAAAGAAGCAGGAAATCAGGCAATTAAAAATGAGAGTGCTAGTAAAATTAAAGAAGTATTTGCAACTCAATTATCTAAAAAGATGAAAAAGGAATTATTCGAAGAGTTGAATGTTTATGATGAAGTAAATGGATGGTTTGAGCAGATAAAAAAACATCTTTAAAATTTAGTTACCATATAGAACTAGGTGTTATTTCACCTAATTTTGTAAATTTAATAAAATTGTTACACTGCTCCTCGCCAAAAGATTAGACAGTGCCACCTCTATCATTTTGGAATGGCAACACATTTTCAAACAAAAAATTAAGGGGTAAGTGTTTTTTAAATTCAACGGGAGGCAAGTAGCCTAACGAAGAATGTAATCGTTTATGATTATACCAATAAGCATAAGCCGAAAAAGCGCGTTGTAACTCAGCCGTTGAGTTGAAACGTTGGCCTTTTACAAATTCCGTTTTAATTGTTTTAAATGTCGCTTCCGCTACCGCATTGTCATATGGACACCCTTTCTTGCTTAATGAATGCGTGATATTAAATGTCTTAAAACAATCCGCTAATAACCGATTATCAAACTCTTTACCGCGGTCTGAATGAAATAAATCTAATTTTGATAATGGTTGTTTAATTTGGCTTAATGCCGACATAACAAGCTCTGCTGTTTTATGTTGACCAACATGGTAACCGACAATCTGCCTATCGGATAAGTTCACTAAAACACATAAATAGTTCCAACGTTGCTTAACTTGAATATAGGTTAAATCCGCAACAACAATTTGTTTTTTATCACCTACATCAAATTGTCGTTGCAGGTGATTTTCTGTGACCGTTTCATTCACTTCCGTATGGTGAGATTGATAACGTTTAACGGTGTATTTTGATACCAGCAATAAGGCTTTCATCACCCGAGCAATGTAACGGCGTGACACCCAAATATTCTCTTTCTGTAAATCAAAA
>NZ_FMBA01000025.1 GCF_900094935.1 Gilliamella intestini | reverse complement strand
CTGCTTGCTTTAGGATATCGTTTTCCATACGGAGTTGTTTAAGCTCTTTGCGCAACGCGATTAGCTCTTGTTCTTGTGGACTGCGATTATCTTTTGTTTTAAATGAGCCGCTTTGGCTTGATTGCGTTATCCAACGGTCCAATGCTGATGGTGTCAAATCATATTCTGCAACGATTTCACTACGTGATTTACCATGTTGATAAAGACTGACCATTTGGTGTTTAAAATCATCTGTGAATGTTCGTCTTTTGCGTTTAATCTTATTCATATTTGTTCCTTTTTTAGTCGTGATAAGTTTACCTTACCCCTTAAAAAAGTTGTATGATTTAGTGTAGCCGATCCAATAGAGAATTTTCTACTTTTTTGCTGTATTATTTTAGGGGTAGTTACAATAGTTGTTTCCAGTAATAATTCTGTATGTGAAGTAAAAGGTAGAACATTAATCCCCATTAAGCCGATTAAGATCTATGAAAACATGGATGAAAAATTGAAAAAACTAGGTGTTAGTGAAGAAAATATAGCATGGTTTAAGGCCATACCTAAAGCAAAAGAGTATTAAATTATGAAAAAGTTACTTCTTTTATTATTATTTTTCATATTATCAGGATGCCAAGAAGGCGAACCTCTTGATTCTAGAATTTGGGGTTCATCAGATACAAATATTGATAATAGAAGATATGATATGTCAATTTTGATGATAAAAAATAATTGGTTTCAAGGAAAAACTACAAAAGATATTGTTGAAAAATTACTGGAAGCAAAAGTAGGGACAATAACTATAATTACTGATAATAAAAGAATATATTGTGTTAAGGAATCTGAAGGATGGAATATTGATTTTGAACCGGAAACGTTAGCTTATTTAGATCTTTATTTTAAAAATGATTTAGTAGTAAAAGCCGTATTGAGAGAGAGAAAGCAAAGTTGGTCAAATAAAATTGATGGGATGGGAGGTGTTTCTGAACAAGAATATAAAACAAAATTGGTACGGAATGCAAAATAATAAAAAAATCATACTATTATTAATGTTTATATCAATAGTAGCATTAACCAGTTGCAACAAAACCCCCTTAGAAAAGGTTTTAAATGATATAAAAGAAAATAATCCTAAAACCATAACCTTATCTGATTATACTAATTTTAAATGGGATGAAGTTTGGTTAATCAGTGGCAGTATTGGTGGAAGGTATATCATATTAATGCGAGAACAAAATATTGATGTAAAAAAAATAGAAGATCCTAAAATTAAATATGGAATGTCTCAAGAATTCTCTAATACAGTTGTATATGTATATAATAACAAAGTAGTTTATTACGAATTTCCTCCAGATGCCAGGGATTATATGGCTTTAGCTTCAGAAGGAGCATTAGCTCTTTTAGATTTTAAACTAGAAAGAGGACAGATTATAGTTGTTTCCAGTAATAATTCTGTATGTGAAGTAAAAGATGGAGATTTAGTTCCTATTAAACCTATCAAGATCTATGAAAACATGGATGAAAAATTGAAATAAACCGATAATGAATTAGCAAGCAAAGTTTTAGATTATTATCATGAACATGGTTTATGGGAAGCGAAAAAAAGCATTTCTAAAGCAAAAGAGTATTAAATAATGAAAAAAAAATCATACTATTGTTACTTATGTGTTTATTTCTAACCAATTGTAGTAAAACTCCTTTAGAAAAAGTATTAAAAGATATAGAAGAAAATCACCCTAAAACCATAACCTTATCTGATTATACTAATTTTAAATGGGATGAAGCATGGTTAATCTATGGAAATGTTGGCGTAAGTTATTTAAAATTCATGAGAGATCAAAATATTAATGTGGAGAGAATAGATGATACCATCAAAATGTGGAAAGAATTTTCAAATACTATAGTGTACATATACAATAAAAAAGTTGTTTATTATGAATTCCCTCCGGATAACAGGGACGGGGAGATTTTTGGTTTTGTAGAGCCATATGCACTATTAGATTTTAAACTAGAAAGAGGGCAAATTGTTGTTGTTTCAAGTAATAATTCTGTATGTGAAGTAAAAGATAGAGATTTGGTTCCCATTAAGCCGATTAAGATCTATGAAAACATGGATGAAAAATTGAAATGAATATACGTTTGATTATCGCTATTGTCTTTGTGTTCTTTCTTATTGGTTGCGACAAAGATCCGTTAGAAAAGGTAACTATAACTTAATCACTCCGAAGCCACCGCACCCAATCCACTGTATCCACTAACAAAAAAGACCCTGTTTTTTACAAAAAACAGATTGAAATCGCATTGATTTTATTAATTTTTTTTGTTTTCTTGTTTTTAACTGTTATTATTTTACTATAACTCAGGTACTGAAATATTCTTTTAAAACTAAGCTAATAATCCATTGATTTTTGCTTATTAAATAGAATGTTGATGTTAACTTATACCACTCTATGTTATGCTAGCGTTAATATTAGTCACAGGATATTCCTTTATGATAAAAGACCCCTTTTTTGACCGCGAAGCCGAGAAGTATGATTCCCCAATTGCCAGTCGAGAGCTTATTTTAGATTACCTTAAACAAGAAGCAAAGCCTGCCAGTTTAGAAAAAATTGCTCAAGCTGTTGATATTAAAAATGATGAGCAAAAAGTGGCATTGCACCGGCGTTTGCGTGCTATGGAGCGCGATGGTCAGGTGGTGTTTACACGTCGTAAGTGTTATGCCTTGCCCGAAAAGTTCGACATGGTCAAAGGTAAGGTTATTGCCCACCGTGATGGTTTTGGCTTTTTGCGGGTAGAGGGTAATCCTGAGGACTATTTTTTAGCACCAGAACAGATGAAAAAAGTCCTACAAGGCGATGTAATTTTAGCCCAGCCTATCGGCACGCAATACCGAGGTAAAACCGAAGCTAGGGTAGTGCGAATTTTAGAGCCGCGTAGTAATCAAATTGTTGGCCGTTATTTTATCGAGCAAGGCGTTGGTTTTGTGGTGCCTGATGATAGTCGTTTAAACTTTGATATTTTAATAACAGGTAAACCCGATCGCACCGTGCGCATGGGGTCGGTTGTAGTCGTTGAGTTACAACAGCGACCAGAGCGTCGTCAAAAAGCGGTGGGTGTGATTAAAGAAGTGCTTGGCGAAATGATGGGCACAAATTTAGCCATTGATATTGCCCTACGTAATCACGAAATTCCTTATGAACTGCCTAAAGCGGTTGAAACCGAGGCCAGCAAATTTGCCGATCAAGTGCCCGAAAGTGCCAAAAAAGGCCGTAAAGATTTACGAAATTTACCTTTGGTAACAATTGATGGCGAAGATGCGCGTGATTTTGATGATGCGGTGTATTGCCAAAAAAATCGTGGCGGTGGCTATCGGTTGTGGGTGGCGATTGCGGATGTGAGTTATTATGTTCACCCTAGTAAAGCATTAGATAAAGAGGCTTGTTTGCGTGGTACGTCGGTTTACTTTCCGTCGCGCGTGGTGCCTATGCTTCCTGAAGTTTTATCTAATGGGCTGTGTTCATTAAATCCGCAAGTGGATCGCTTATGTTTGGTTTGTGAAATGACGGTGTCTAATCGTGGGCGTTTGACGGGATATGAATTTTATGAAGCGGTAATGAACTCACATGCTCGGTTAACGTATACCAAAGTGGCGAAGATTTTAGAGGGCGATGAAGAACTTCGTGAGCATTACCGTGATTTGGTACCTCATCTTGAAAACCTTTATGGGCTTTATAATGTGCTTGATAAAGCACGGGTTACTCGTGGGGCGATAGGGTTTGAGTCAGAAGAACCTAAATTTATCTTTAATGTTGATAAGCGTATTGAAAGTGTCGAGCTAGCACAGCGTAACGTGGCGCATAAAATCATTGAGGAGTGTATGATTTTAGCCAATGTGGCTGCGGCAAAATTAGTGATTAAAGCAGATATTCCTTCATTATTCCGTGTGCATGACAGGCCTGATGAAGATCGCATTAATAATTTGCGTAGTATTTTAAGCGAACTTGGGTTGTCGCTTGGGGGCGGAGCTAATCCTAAACCTAAAGATATCGCTGAATTAATGACCGTAGTTGAAACGCGTCCTGATCATGATATGTTGCAAACCGTGATTTTGCGCTCCATGAAGCAGGCTATTTATGATCCTGAAAACCGCGGCCATTTTGGTTTAGCGCTTGAGGAATATGGACATTTTACTTCACCAATTCGTCGTTATCCTGATCTACTTTTGCACCGTGCGATTAAATGGATTTTAGCTGATGAACAACAAAAAACCAGTAAAACAGGTGGCTACCGTTATACCACTAGCGAAATGCTCTATTTTGGCGAGCACTGTTCCATGACCGAACGACGTGCCGACGAAGCGGTGCGTGATGTAGTTGATTGGCTAAAATGTGATTACATGCAAGATCATGTCGGCGAGGTTTTTAACGGTACGATTTCGAGCGTGGTAAACTTTGGTTTCTTTGTGCGGTTGGACGATCTATTTATCGATGGTTTAGTGCATGTGTCATCGCTTGAAAATGATTACTATTTTTTTGATGCCTCGCACAATCGCCTAGTTGGTGAAAATACACGTTTTGCTTATCGTTTAGGCGATAAAGTGCAAGTGAAAGTCGATAATGTTAATCCAGAAGAACGTAAAATTGATTTTTCATTGGTTGGCAGTAATAATAAGCCAAAACGTCAGGGTAAAACGGCAAAAGATAAGTCCAAACCAGTCAAAAACGATCAACTTGCTGATTTATCAATAAAACGAAAAGGCAAAAAATCAACCAGTAAAAAAAGTAGCGCGAAGCCAAATACTAAGCAAAATACTAAACCAAGTACCCCAAAAAAGGCAAAATCGAACGCTAAATCAAACATGAAAGCAAGTACTAAAGTTGAAGTGAAAGCCAAAAGTAAAAAACGTAGTAAATCAAAATCAACCAATAAAACCAAATAGTTAATAAAATAAAAGAGTAACAAATAAATGAGTGAAACAGTTTATGGCCTGCACGCCATTGAAGCATTATTAGCACGTTCGCCAGAAAGAATTATTGAAGTATTTATTATTAAAGGGCGTGAAGATAAACGCCTTCTTGCCGTTGTGCGTCAATTAGAACAACTTGGCTTGCCTGTAAAAATGGCTAATCGTCAATGGTTAGATGAAAAGTCAAAAAACGGCGTGCACCAAGGTATTTTAGCCATGGTTACGCCGAATCGAGGTTATCAAGAAAATGATATACCTTTGCTCATGGAACAACAGCCAAATCCAGTTATTTTAATTTTAGATGGTGTGACTGATCCACACAATTTAGGCGCTTGCATTCGTACTGCTGATGCTGCAGGTGTCGATTTTATTATTGTGCCAAAAGATCGCTCTGCACCGCTAAATTCCACCGCACAAAAAGTCGCCTGTGGTGCGGCAGAGAGTGTGCCCGTGGTTAGGGTAACTAATTTGGCTCGTACAATGCGAATGCTGCAAGATGAGTACCTAGTTTGGATTGTGGGCACCGCTGGAGAAGCTGATAGAACGCTTTATCAAACAGACTTTTATAAAACATCAACACAGACCGCACTTGCATTGGTAATGGGTGCTGAAGGTGAAGGTATGCGCCGTTTAACTAAAGAGCACTGCGATGAGTTAGTCAGCATTCCAATGGCAGGTATTGTGTCATCACTAAATGTATCGGTAGCAACTGGTGTTTGTTTATTTGAAATTGTTCGGCAAAAATCAGCTATCAGAACCTAATTTAGATGGTTATAACCGTATTGGCTACCTAACTATTTAAGTTTCATACGAAATCAATAGATTAGTTGAACTTCAATACGGTTAATTAAAACAATCGTAAAAATATATTAGCAAACATCTTTTTTATTAGCATGAATTTTTCATTTGTCTTTAAAAAATTAAGTAAACAAGTGAGTATAATTTTGTCAAAAAGTTTCAGGTAACCCTACGTTTCAGTAAAAAATATTGTTTTTTAGATCGTTAAATGCTTTTTAACAAGTTGCGATCTTATTTTTATTTATACTCGTGCGTACTGCCTAATATTTTATCTATGGAAAAAATTTATTATTGCTTGAGAATAAATTTCTCATATATTTTTTCAATCCAAAAAATTGAGTAATGGCAACACAATAAAATTGCTGGGTATATAATAAAATTTAGGGTAACCCATGCTGATATCAGCAAATCAATACCAATCGAATTGATTAAATAACGCTGATATAAATAAGGATATCGAATTAACCGAGGGATAATCATAAAAATAAGGCTAATTAAAATGCCAATAAGTAAACCACAAAAGACTAAACCTGACGGTTTTTTTATTTTGTTTAAAATGAAGATTGAAATAAGAATAAAACAGAAATAACACAATCCATAATACATTAAATAATAATATTCAGGTGTATGGTATTGTCTTTTGATAAAACGATAACACCATTGATAACTTAACAATCCTCCAACACAATTAAACAATAATATAACAGCTAGTTTAATGGCTTTCATTGGTTAGTCCTTTTTATGTTCAATCTTTTTAACTGCTTTATCTAAAACAGTATATGTACAATATAAACCATCAAAAGCAATTTTTCATTATTATTTTTAGTTGTAATAGATTATTTAATAGGAATAAATTTAATATTTTTTATTGTATGTAGTTATATTGCTTAATATGTAGGAACTACTCGCATTGTTTACAGTAATTTAAGAAACAACTGTAATAAATACACATAAAAAAAACAAAACTAATGTCCTATCACAAGCAAACGATATAACGCGGACGCCATAAAGAAAAATAACCGTTACTCATTAGGTCAAACACTCTATGGTCATTCGCTAGAGCATTTATAATATGCTAAACAAGCCTGATGAAAGCTGTTTGTGCCTTTAACCAGTAAGAACCAATGTTATAAAACCATCAGCTAGGGTATTAAACGTTTGTTTAAAATCGAAAAACCCATTGAAAATAAATTAAGACGGCAAGCTAAAGGCGATAACAAAACCTATATTTTGTATCTGTTTGATTTTTAATGTTTTTATACATAAACGTAGTACACTCCTGAAACTTTTTAACAAAATATTATAATATCTTGATTTATTTAGATAAACTGTGTGATAACTGGTATATCAAGCAAAAATCACCTGCCTATAAACTAATGGAAAAGCTGAAAGCGTGATACGAACTTTGAATTGAAATGCGGCATAAGCAGCCAATATTTAGCGATGCAAAAGAGTGAAAATAAAAGCTTAAACGCTTTATTGATTTTTATCATACCGTTAAACCGCATAAAGCGATTTCAGGAAAAACGCCTTATGATTTTTAGCGGATTATTTTAATCATAAAGTGTAAATAACTTGGTGTTTACTTACACTTAATATGACCATTTTGATAGCTGTTGACTAATTTAATTTATAAGCTATGGTAATACCGTGTAGCCTAGTGGGTGAAAGCTTTCCTATAAATTTTGTGCGATTATCGATGTGTATTTTTTATCGGTAGTTGTAGCCAACATTCTAAAATGCCGACTAAGTTAGTCGGCATTGCTATTTTGAGTGCTAATTTTTTATTAGGTCAATATCAATGCCTAATCCTTTGGCAATTCCAGTTCCATAGTCAGGGTGCACTTTATAGAAGTGTTTGAGCTGTCTGATTTGAATATCATGGTTCACATTTTTCATAGATCCAATGATATTATTAATAAGCAGTTGTTTTTGCTCTGATTGCATTAAATTAAATAGTGCACGTGGTTGTGAGTAATAATCACCATCCACACGATGATCATGCCTATCCATTGTCCCAGCCGGTACATGCATTGGTGGCTCAGCATATTGTGGTTGCTGTTTTGGTGCGCTATCGATGCTATTAGGTTCATAGTTAGGCGCATTATCAGGAGTATAAAAACGCATTGCGCCATCACGTTGATAATTATGTACAGGGCACTTTGGAGCATTGATTGGTAATTGTTGATAATTGGTTCCTATACGATAACGATGTGCATCAGCATAAGCAAAAATTCGTCCTTGTAGCATTTTATCTGGTGATAACCCTGTTCCAGGAACGATATTACTTGGTTCAAAGGCAGATTGTTCAACTTCAGCAAAATAGTTTTCTGGATTACGGTTCAGTTCCATTACGCCAACTTCAATTAATGGAAATTGTTTTTGTGACCATACTTTAGTGACATCAAATGGGTTTTCTGGGTGGTTGTCGGCTTGCTCTTCAGTCATAACTTGTATATAAACTCGCCATTTTGGATAGTCTCCTTGCTCAATGGCTTTAAACAGATCTTCTTGTGCCGAATCTGGGTTGGTTCCTGCTATTTCTGTTGCTTTTTTAGGATGAATATTTTTGATTCCTTGTTCAGTTCGAAAATGCCATTTAACCCAAGTACGAACGCCATCTTTATTGATTAAGCTATAAGTATGGCTACCATAACCATGCATATGACGATAACCATCAGGGATACCACGATCCGAAAATAAAATTGTAACTTGATGAAGTGATTCTGGCGATAAAGACCAAAAATCCCACATCATTTGTGGATCTTTTAAATTAGTTTTAGGGTCACGCTTTTGAGTGTGAATAAAATCAGGAAATTTGAGTGGATCACGAATAAAAAATACAGGGGTATTATTGCCGACGATATCCCAGTTACCTTGGTCTGTGTAAAATTTTACTGAAAATCCACGGGGATCACGTGCCGTATCTGATGAGCCTCGCTCGCCTCCTACTAACGAAAAACGAGCAAAAATTGGAGTTTGTTTACCAACATTGGCAAATAGGCTAGCGTAAGAATATTTGGAGATATCGTTGGTGACTGTAAAGGTGCCGTGTGCGCCGGAGCCTTTGGCGTGGACTCGTCTTTCAGGAATATTTTCACGGTTAAAATGGGCGAGTTTTTCGATAAGTTGAAAATCATCTATCAATATTGGACCTTGGGGACCTGCAGTTCGGGAATTTTGGTTATCGGCTATTGGTGCGCCGTTATTAGTGGTTAGTACTTTTTTGTCTGACATTGCTACACTCCTTTATTTTATATTAAAAAAGCTTTTAAAGATGAAAGACTCAATTACTTTTGAATGTTATGTATTAGAAATTAGAACGGTAGTGCATAGTAACCGTAGTACATAGTAACAGTAGTACACGGTAACCGTAGTACATAGTAATAAACTTAAGCGTAAATAATTTGGGGTAGTTTGATATCCCAAGGTTTGTTGTCAATATGTTGTACCTTTTGACAAGCAAAAGCAAGCCCAATAGGTAAAATTTGTTGAGTTTGATAATTTGCTAGTAATCGGTCGTAAAATCCTCCTCCCATTCCCATTCGATAACCACGTTGATCGAAAGCAACTAGTGGCGTAAAAACAATGTCGAGTTGATGATAAGGAAATACATTTAATACATTTAACTTTGGTTCAAATATGCCAAATTTATTTTTAATCAGTTGGGTTTCACTAGTGTATTTTAAAAAGAGTAAATGTGTCGAAGAAAAAGGGTGAATAATGGGCAAATAGACAGATTTATTTTGTTGCCATAAATATTCAATGATGGGGGTTGTTTCGACTTCACCATCAAATGATAAAAATATGGCAATATTTTTTGCAGTATTAATGGCCTGATGATGAAAAATTTGTTGGTATATCGCTTGCTGGGCAATATTGCGTTCTACTGGGGATAATTGTCGCCTTTTTTGACGAATTATTTGCCTGATGTTCATACCGTTTTACTTTTTAAGAAAAAGGTCGAAAGAAACTCCAAGATGTCGTTAGGGTCGTAACCCTTGAACCCGAGGTTCAAGGTGAACATCGTGTTTTAATTTTTAGGTTTCCTTACAAGTAAGGCATACTCACCAATTAAAAGTCACTCCGTTCTTAAGATAAGATTATCGGCTCAGGGGACTAACCCATATCGCGAGCATCTCAGAGGTGATTATTATAATACAAAATTTATCAGATCATACAATACCATTTGTATTAAATTTACAATTTAAATATTAGTTGTTGGTATTTAGTGCAGAATCGAGTAATTGCTGTAGCATTTTTAGTCGATCGCTAAATTCATTGCTTTTTTGTTTTTCTTTTGCCAATTCGTAAGAAATATTCAGTGCCGCAGTAATAATAAGTTGATCACTATTAACCTGAGGGGATTTTTCCCGTAAATTTGTTAAGCGCTCATCTAAATCTTTTGCAGCACTATTAAGTGCTTCGACTTCATCAACAGGACAATTGAACTTTAGTGTTCGTCCAAAAATTTGAATAGTGACAGCTTGAGTTTCCATATTTAACCTATTGATTCATAAAATTATTAATTTTATCGATAATGTGTTTTTGATCTAGCCCTATTTCTTGTCTTATCTCACTTTGAGATCCTTGAGGAATAAACCTATCAGGGAGTCCAATATTTAAAACATCACATTTTATTTTTTTCGATAACAGATATTCACCGACGCCGCTACCAGCACCACCTTTAATACTGTTTTCTTCAATGGTGACAAGTATATTATGAGTTTGGCTTATGTGCAAAAGGACTTTTTCATCAAGTGGCTTAACAAAGCGCATATCGATGACTGTAGCATCAATTTGCTCAGCAGCTTGTAAAGTTTCTGAAAGTAAAGCGCCAAAATTTAGTAAAGCAATATTTTTTCCTTGCCGACATAATTTAGATTGCCCTAATGGAATGGCAGTTAATGGCATAAGCTGTGTGCCACTGCCTTCACCACGAGGATAACGCACTGCAGCAGGTCCATTATGTAAATAGCCTGTGTAGAGCATTTGACGGCATTCGTTTTCATCGCTTGGGGTCATGATAACCATATTGGGTACGCAGCGTAAATAACTTAAGTCAAATGCTCCTTGGTGGGTTTCGCCGTCGGCGCCAACAATACCTGCACGATCGATGGCAAACAAGACAGGTAAGTTTTGAATAGCAATATCATGAATTACTTGATCATAAGCGCGTTGCAAAAAAGTTGAGTAAATAGCTACAACAGGTTTTAATTCACTAATTGCAAACCCAGCAGCAAGGGTTACCGCATGTTGTTCGGCTATTGCAACATCAAAAAATTGGTCAGGATAAGTATTTGCAAATTTTGTCATACCTGAACCTTCTCCCATTGCTGGGGTTATTGCCATTAAACGTTTATCATTTTGCGCTATTTCGCATAACCAATCCCCGAATACTCGCGAATATGTTGGGGCAACTTTTTGGGTAGTAGGTAATATGCCATCATTGGGATTAAATTTTGGAACACCATGCCATAACGTTGGGTCTTTTTCAGCTGGTGCATAGCCTTTGCCTTTTTGGGTAATAACATGCAGCAACTGTGGGCCTTTTAATTGTCGAACCCTTTGCAGGGTTGCAACTAAAGCATCAATATCGTGCCCATCAACAGGACCAATATAATTAAAACCAAGTTCTTCAAATAAAATAGCTGGGGTGACTAAGCCTTTTAGGTGCTCTTCTGTTTTTTTTATGAGTTCTTTTAATGGAGGAATATTTGCCAGCACACGCTTGCCACTTTCACGAAAAGAGGTATAAGCTTTACTTGCTAATATTTGAGCTAGATGTTGTTTAAGTGCACCAGTATTTGCTGAAATTGACATATCATTATCGTTGACAATCACTAGCATATCTGGCTTAACATGACCAGCGTGATTCATTGCTTCAAATGCCATACCAGCAGTTAATGCTCCATCACCAATAATGGCAGCTACTTTTTTACCTGATTGTTTTTTTTGTTCGCTAATTGCAATACCAAGTGCTGCACTAATTGAAGTTGAAGAATGACCTGTGGTTAGCACATCATATTCACTCTCATTACGATGAGGAAATGGATGAAGTCCCCCTTTTTGACGAATAGTGAGCATTTGGTCTCGTCGACCAGTCAAAATTTTGTGAGGGTAAGCTTGATGACCAACATCCCAAATAATTTTATCAAAAGGTGTGTGATAAACATAATGCAAGGCAGTTGTTAATTCAACCACACCTAATCCCGATGCTAAATGTCCACTTGATTGACTTACGCATGCGAGTAAATATTGTCTAAGTTCGTGACAAATAGACGATAACTGTGACTGAGGAAAACGTCTTAGATCCTCAGGTGAGTTTATCTGTTTTAACAAAGGGTAATTATCTAAATTCATTATGTAATGTTGTATTTTAGCTAGTTGTTAACTATTGCGATTAATAATATAACCAGCAAGTTCCTGTAATGGCTGATTATTATAAGGTATTTGTTTTAGACTATCGATAGCTTGCTGATAGAGTTGCTGGGTTAGTTTTACTGCACTATCTAGCCCAATTAATGCAGGGTATGTACTTTTTTCATGAGTAAGGTCTGAACCTTGTGGTTTACCCATAATAGATTGCTCGCCAATGATATCTAAAATATCGTCTTGAATTTGAAATGCTAGCCCAATTGCCTCAGCATAGCGATCGAGCATTAGCTGATAAGGTTTAGCTATTTCACCGCATGCAAAAGCACCCAAACGGATTGCCGTTTTGATCAATGCCCCTGTTTTATAACAATGTATTTTTTGCAAATGTTCAAGACTAATTGATTGATGTGTGGCCTGTAAATCAAGCGATTGGCCAAGGCACATGCCATTAACACCACTGGCATGGGCAAGTTCAGTTATCATATTAATTTTAGTTTCATCATCGATTAATTTACTTTTTGCTAGTATTGAAAAGGCTAAACTTTGTAAGGCGTCACCAGCAAGTATTGCTTGAGCTTCACCAAATTGGATATGGCAGGTTGGTTTTCCTCGGCGTAAGTCATCATTATCCATTGCAGGTAAGTCATCATGAATTAATGAATAAGTATGAATTGCTTCAATCGCAGCAGCGGCTTCATCTAACTTAGAAAGGGGGCAATTAAACATTTGTCCCGTTAAATAGACTAAAATAGGTCGAATTCGTTTACCACCAGCTAGCAAGCTGTACTCCATTGCTTGTTGAAGTTTGGATGCCTCAATTTGTGAAATGCAGGCAGTCAAAAACGAATCAATTCGTTGTTGTAATGGTTTTAAACTATTCATTATCATCAATTAAGAATTCTGACAGTTCGGCGTCACTATTTTCAGATAATAAGATCTGAATGCGTTGCTCAGCTTGTTGTAACTGTTTTTGTCCTGCTTTTGCTAATTTGATCCCTTTTTCAAACTCATTTAATGCTTCGTCTAATGGTAGATCGCCGTTTTCTAGTTGAGCTACGATAGTTTCAAGTTGTTTAAGTGTCTCTTCGAAACTAGGTTCTTTGTCTTGTTTTTTTGCCATATTCAATTCCTCTTTGCGTGCGATGAGTATACACTTATTTCCCATAATCGTGAATCTAGGTTTTGTTTATTTACTCTCATTTTCGTTATTCAATTCATCGATTGATAATAAGGTAATATCTGGATTAATCGGTTTTTTAACTTCGATACCCATTTCACGAAATCGTTCAATTTGTCCAATTACATTGCCACGACCTTTACATAATTTGTTCATGGAATTTTGATAGGTTTGTTGAGCTTTGTCTAAACAACTGCCCAGATTTTCCATATCTTCAACAAAGCCACGCATTTTGTCATATAATTTGCTTGCTCTATCGGCAATAAGTTCAGCATTACGATTTTGATATTCAAATCGCCATAAATTATGGATAGTTCGTAATGCAACTAATAAAGTAGTGGGGCTTACTATCATAATATTACTTTTCAGCGCATCGTTAATTAATGTTGGGTCATTATCTATTGCACTTAAAAATGCTGGCTCGACAGGAATAAACATCAAAATATAATCTAATGAATTAATGCCAATAAGTTTATGATAATCTTTTTGACTAAGTTGTTTTAAATGGTTACGCACAGCCGTTAAATGTTCGGCCATTGCTTTTGCTTTAACGTTTTCGTCATCACTATTAAAATGGCGTTCGTAGGCAACCAAGGTCACTTTTGAGTCAATAACCACATCACCACCTTGCGGTAAGTGAACAATGACATCAGGTTGCAACCGTTGATTACTTTCGTTAGTTAAATTGACTTGTGTTTCATATTCATAACCTGACCGTAATCCAGAATTATCTAAAATCTGGCTTAAGATAAATTCTCCCCAGTTTCCTTGGGTTTTGTTATTGCCTTTTAATGCATTGGTTAGATTAGTTGCCTCTTTGCTCATTTGTGCATTAAGCTGTTGCAAATTACGAATTTCATGGGTCAATGTGTGGCGCTCTTTAGCCTCTTGCCCAAAACTATCTTGAACTTGTTTTTTGAAGCCTTCTAACTGTTCTTTAAGTGGTGAAAGTAAAAAATCAAGGCTCTGTTTATTTTGTTGTTCAATCTTTTTGCCACTGTGTTCAAAAATGCGATTAGCTAGGTTTTCAAATTGAGTGGTAAGTCGTTGTTCACTTTGTTCTAGTATGGTTTGTCGCTCATGTGTTGCACTTAACGTTTCTTCTAAACGCGTTTTGAGCTCGCTGATTTTGACATTTTGCGCCAAATTCTGTTGTCGATATAGTTCTAACTCATGCTTTAACTGTTTTACTTGAGTTGTTAGATCTTGGTTTTCTTCATTTTTTTGCAACAATTGCAGATCAAACAGTTGGTGTAAATTATTAATCGTTAGTTGAGACTTTATAATTAACACCAATAAAATTAAGGCAATAATGCCAATAATAATGGCAAACCACCCACTTAGTCCTAAAGTGTTAAACATGATTAAGCCCTTTCAAAAGTAAATGAAATGACATCATCTAAGTTGTTGCACGCTAGGGCGAGCATAATTAAACGATCTAACCCTACAGCAACGCCAGCACAGTCTGGTAGTCCTGCTTCCATTGCGGCTAGTAACTCAATATCAATATTTTGTGTAGGTAGATTTTGGTTAGCTCGATCCAAATTATTTTGTTCAAAACGAATACGTTGTTCTTGTGGGTTAGTGAGTTCTTTAAAACCATTGGCAAGTTCAACACCTTTATAATAAAACTCAAAACGGCTAGCAACACGATGATCCTCTGGGCTAATAGCGGCTAATGCTGCTTGTGATGCTGGAAAGTTAAATACAGCAACGGGCTTGTCTTGGCCAATATGAGGTTCAATACCGAAAGTGAATAAGCATTGTAACAATCCATCTTTATCATAATTATCTGTGTTAAGCCCTATATTAAGTTGATTTGCTGCATCGGCTAAGGTTGCGTGATCGACTTCTAAAGGATCAATATTAAGATGCCGTTGAAATGCTTTTTGATAAGAGATGCGTTCAGCAGGTTCACAATCTAAAATAGTTTGTAATAGGTCATCGACTTCATTAATCATTTGCATCATATCAAATTGGATGCGATACCATTCTAACATGGTAAATTCAGGGTTATGATAACGGCTGACTTCTTCATGATTACGAAAACATTTACACATTTGATAAATTGGACCACTACCTGCAGCTAGTAAGCGTTTCATATGATATTCAGGGCTGGTAATTAATGACATGTTTCGCCCTTGTTGTTGGCCAAGTTCCCCAGGTTTTAAATATGTGGTGTGGAAAGAGCTTAAATATACGTCTGTTACAGCATATTGGCTTAATGTCGGCGTTTCGACTTCTAATATACAGCGATCAGCAAAAAATTGCCGTACTTGAGAAGTAATTTTTGCGCGCTTAAGTAAATTATTAATAGATGCAGAAGGTTGCCAAGTCATAAAAAATATCCATGGAATTTGATTATTACTAAAAAAAGAAAATAGGGCAAAAGCCCTATTTTTTATTGTTGGCGTTCATTTTGCCATAAAGTGAATAGATTGTCGTATTTTTCTTGCTGTTGCCAAATATGGCGATGTAATGTTGAAAGAATGATAGGATCTTCTAAAATCGCTAACTGCTTTTCTTTACTCATTTTTTCTAAGTCTATGTGTTGATATTGTTCAATAAGCTCATTGCGTTTTTGTTGGTTTTTATTATTAACTCTATGTCTTGAAGTCGATAAAGCGCAAGCAAGCGCATTATATATAGGATCGACCAACGCCATAACAAAGCCATGCTCAACAAATTCAGTTTCAGTTTTAATTAAATATTCGCCTGTAAGAGTAACCGCTCTTGTAGGATGCGTTTCTTCAGGGGTTAAAAATAGTCCTGCTTTTTTTGCCTTCATGCCGATACTTGAAAGCCCAGATACTCTAATTACTAAAGGTGAAATGGTTAAAGGTATTAATATGGCTATATACCAATAAGTAAATTGTGGATTTAACCAGATAATTACTCCTAACCAGATAATACCTAATAATGACAGTGGCCAACAAAAATAAAATGACTCCCCCCATGTTAACGCATCATCACTTCGGGATGGTGACTTCCATTGAATTTTACTGCCCATCCATGCTTTAAGTACAAATTTACTATGAAAGATCATGCGTATTGGCGCTAAAATCATTGACCAAATCATTTCAATCAGTATTGATAAAGTTAATTTAAATATACCGCCAACATCTTTTGCCCCAGTTCTGGCTATAATAATACCGTAGCTAAAGAATTTAGGTGCAAACAGTAAAACCATTGTGGTTGATAATAGTTGAATGGCTAATTGTTCATCCCACCTTGGCCAAGTCGGATAAAATTGGTTAGGTTGGAAGAAATATTGAGGCTCAGAAATATTAAACACCAATAATAATAATGTCGAAAATATTAAAAATACCAACCACAATAATGATGAAATATAAGCCATGCCGCTAGTTACAAACATTATGCGATGGGTTAATTTGATGCCACTTTTGAAAATTAATCTTAAATTAATTAAGTTACCCATACACCAGCGATTATCACGTTTTAAATCTTCAATCATATTACCAGGAAGCTCTTCATAACTTCCATTCATATTATAAGCGATCCAGACGCCATAACCAGCACGACGCATAAGCGTCGCCTCAACTAAATCATGCGATAAGATATGAATTGGACCCTTACGTTTTTGCAGTGGCGATAATATGCAATGCTCAATAAAAGGTTTTAAGCGAATCATTGCATTATGTCCCCAATATTGCGCTTCGCTTAATTGCCAAAAGTGTGTACCAGCACAAAATATATCACTATAAATCTGGTTGGCAAATTGTTGAATACGACCATAAAGCGTGGTCATTCTGACTGATTTTGGTGGTGATTGTAAAATACCTGCTTTAGGTGTCATTTCCATCATGGCGATCATTTTTAAAATACAATCGCCTGTCATGATACTATCGGCATCAAGGATCATCATGTATTCATATTGGTGCCCCCAACGACGGCAAAAATCATCAATATTACCACTTTTACGTTTTACTCGGCGTTTGCGATGGCGATAAAAAACGTTGCAACCATTGTTTTGTTTTGCTGCATTAAATTCAGCCCAAGCTTTAAGTTCGTTCACATATAGATCGGGATCGTTAGTATCACTTAATATATAAAAATCACAACAAGCTGCGTGGCCTGTTTCAGCTAAAGATTGATAAGTTGCTTGTAACCCAGCAAATACCCGAGCAACATCTTCATTACAAATTGGCATAACAAGAGCGGTTCGACGTTTTGCGTCGATATGTGATGTAGGATCCTTGGGGATAGGGATAGTGTAACGGTCTTTACCCATGACGGCTAAAATTAGTCCCATAATACTGGTCCAAAATCCAATAGAGATCCAGCAAAACAAAATAGCAAACAAGACAATAATCGCCCCTTGTATGATATAAGGTATTATGCTGTAGATGGCTAATTCAGGATTAATATCCCAATTAGTCATAAAATTGATTTTTTGCCAACTTTGGTATGGTAATAAAGACGATAGATAAGTGGTTCCATAGTATGTTTGTACTACAATCAGCGCAAACATAATAAAGCGTCGAATTATAGCTAAAATATTAAAGTTATGTTTTGACTTGGCAATATAGCGCTGGTTCCAGATTTGAGGTTGAATTGAAACGCGTTCAACTTCAGGATAACTTGGTTGTTGTTTTCGTTCATCAATAAAAGTGGTGGTATCACCAATTTGATTTAAACGATATTTTAAAAAATCGACATCATCAGGTGATATTGTATTGTTTTCTGATTTCTGACGCCAAAGCTCAGCGTCAGAAAGATTGGCAAAGTAATCTTTTTTCATATTTTTATCTTATTATAATAATAATGACTATTATTATTGTGCTGGGTATTGCCCACTCCACGTTTCAGAAATTACTTTATTGGTTTCTTGCGAAGCGAGTTGTACTCGAATATCAGTTGCTTTTTTACTGTCTTCAACGTTGAAGCGAACAATAACCCGCCAGCCTTTAATTTCTGGGTTGTATTGAGCTTCAGAAGTTAAGATAGTGCCATTATTCATGCTTGAAATCACTTTTACTTGTGATTTTTCTGATAACTCAGGACCAGCAAAGTCGATTACGTAGGCATTAGAACCATCAAGCTTACGAATCAAATTGGCTTGTTTTATATCGCCAAGCGATAAACGTGTGCTAACTGCTCTTGCGACATTATTAGGGTAACGCTTATTTTCATTTAATGAATAATGTAATCGATATTTTATATCAAGCACGTCGCCAGCTTTATATTGTTTTTCTGGCACCCAAAAAGTGACAATATTATCGTTAGTTTCGTCTGCTGTTGGGATTTCAACTAATTCGACTCGTCCTTTTTGCCAATCGCCTAAAATTTCAGTCCAAACGCTTGGTCGTTTTTCATAGTGATCATCGAGATCTTGATAATCATCAAAACCTTTATCACGCTGAATTAAGCCAAAAGCTTTTGGGTTTTCTAAACTATACGATGAAAACGATAGACGTTTAGGATTATTTAATGGACGCCAGATCCACTCGTTATTATTAGCTAAAATTGACAGACCATTAGAGTCATGCATTGCTGGTCGGTAATTTAATAATGGTGATGGCTGATTAGGCCCAAATAAAAACATACTGGTTAGTGGGGCAATGCCAAGTTTTTTTACAGAATCGCGGAAAAAGACCTTAGCTTGAACTGTAACAGTAGTATCAATACTTGGGATCAATGTAATTTTATAAGCACCAGTTACGCTTGGTGAGTCAAGTAAAGCATAAATAATTAAGTGTTTTTGATTGGCTTGAGGTCTTTCAATCCAATACTCTTTAAATCGAGGGAACTCTTCACCCGACATTTCGCCTGTATCAATGGCAAGTCCTCTTGCTGAAAGACCATAA
This sequence comes from Gilliamella intestini, assembly GCF_900094935.1. Lineage (GTDB taxonomy): Bacteria > Pseudomonadota > Gammaproteobacteria > Enterobacterales > Orbaceae > Gilliamella > Gilliamella intestini. The sequence goes on along the minus strand of NZ_FMBA01000025.1, from coordinate 15,248 downwards.
TGTTGATCTTTACCCACGGCACGAAAATAACTACCGCCGAGCGCTGAAAATATTTCATCGTCAGTTTTTGTTGGGTTATTAATTGGATAATGGACTTTAAAACCAGCAAAACCCAAATTTTTAGTGTCTAGTTTATCAAGATTGATTTGGCTTAAATCAAAATAGCTAGGGTCATATTGGATTGGATTAACTTGATTATCAACAATTTCATTAATTTTTATTGGAACATCAAAGTACATGCCTTCATGATAAAATTCAAGTTTAAATCGGCTTTTTTGATCACCCCAATAAGCTTTTTGGTGATTAAATAGGATTTTCTGATAATCCGCAAATTGCAAAGAAGCTAATTCATTAGGAATATTTTTAGATGGTTGAACATAAGCCTTTTTAGATAGTTTTTCAGCTTTTTCAACTACATCATCAAGCGAAAAAGCCCATGCAGAAAAACTAATACAAGTAGCTGAAGCTAAGCAAAGCACCTTGCAAATTAAAGTTTTATTAAACTTATGAATTGGAAATAAATTGCACATAAAAGACTCGCGTTAGTATTATCTAAAAATATTGAAATAATTGATAATATTGTTTTTTGGATCATCTAAGCATTTCTCAACGTAATCCACTTTCATTTCTTGAAGAATGCTTGGGTTTTCGTTTATTAGGAAGTAAGAATAGTCATCTTTAGTAATCTTTGCTTTTAAGGATGAGATATCTTGTTCTGACATTCTAAATTGTGGTCGAAAATATTGTGTTATTCTTGCATTATCTTTTGTATAAATTGCTGCAACGAAATCAGCTGAATATTGGCAATAACTTTTTATATTGTTTTCAGTTGCTTTTATTTTACTTAGTTCCATATTATGTTCGGCTTGGTTTTCCTCAACTACTTTTTTGAGTTGCACATGATACTTTAATTTATATAGTTCATTTAAATAAAAATTCAATACGCAAGAGGAGAGATTATTATTGCCTTTACAATTTAGAATACCTTGTTTAATAATGTAGTTATCGAAGTTTTTATCACCAACAAACCGAATTAGCTGATTTTTAGCATCAACAACATAAGGGTCGTTAGTTTCAGTTTGTTGTTTTAATAGAGATAGTTGCTCTGTTTCGGAAATTGGTTCATTATTTATTATTGGCAAATTTTTTTTTGCACAGCTTGTGACAAGAATAGAAACAAAGGTACATATAAGGATATTACTTACTTTCATTTATCAAATTCCATGAGCATATTCTTTAGTTAATTTCAAAGCGAGCAACTTTGCCACTAATTTAGTCACATTATTAGTAACAACAGCCATTTATAACGATTATTGTTGTAGCGCAAAATTATATACTCTTATTAATTTAAAAACACTAGCAGATTAAACTAAATTTATAAAAAGCATATTATATATTAGATACAGTTGTTTTTTTAATGTTTACATATTTTTTTGTTATTTACTGTAAATTCAGATTCATGATCAACAGAAGATTTAAATTTACCTTTTGCTTTTAGAAAAGCGATAAGTTGCTCAGCATTCATGTCAGACTGAGAACAAGTATGAAACTTTGCACCTACTCCAAACTTATCGTTGATAGCGTTAAGTAAGGAAGCTTCTGTATAACTTTTTCCATCCATCATATGCAATACTTCGTGTCCATGAATTGACATTATGGCCTCCTAAATTGTTGTTGATTGAGATTTTAAAATTTGTCATTTTGAGCAGTGAAAGATAGCAGATATTTTTAATAAAAAAAAGGGGGGAGGAAAGATTAAAAAAATATGGTTGATTTTGGTTTGACTTGCCCCCCCTGATTTATATTGGGGCAAGTAGTGATGATAACATCTGTAAATTCAGGGTAAAAATAAGCTTATTTTTTACCTTCATCAGAGAATTTGGCAATGATTGATTGATTTTTAACTTGGCAAATAATAACAGTAACGATATCGGCAAGTTTATAGCACACCTTATCTTTAATTTTGATAACGCCTTCATCAGGGAATGGGACGATTTCCTCTTTGACAGAATGAATCATTGAAAGTGGTACAAAAGCAAAAGCACCTATATCACATAAACGAATTCGCGCTCCACCACGATTAATATCAATAATTTCAGCGGAGTAAGTTTCATCGATTTTATCTGATAAGTATTGTGCATAAAGGTTTTCGGCCATATCACGTTCAGCAAGGCGCAACATTTTACGCCTTTCATTCATGCTTTTTAGTTGTTCTTTATCAGGCGGCATTAATTTTTGTGAGCGGATATAGGCTTTTATTAATCGATGGTTGACCATATCGCCATATTTGCGTATTGGCGATGTCCATGTTGCATAGGCATCAAATCCCAAACCAAAATGGGGATGTGGTTCAATTGAAAAATCCGCAGAACTTTGGAACTTACGAAGTTTTGTGGACAAAAATGGAGTGTTGTCGATTATACGACGCAACTTTACATAGCCATCGAAAGATAATAGTGATTCTTTATTAAATTCACTTATTCCGTTGTCATTCAAAAAAGTCACTACTTGTTCAATATATTTACTATCAAAACCCGAATGGATATTAAAAACTCCAAAGCCGATTTTATTTTTTAGTTGCAATGTTAAAGCTTGGTTAGCTAAAACCATGACTTCTTCTACTATTTGATTTGCAATCCGACGAGACTCTTTAATTATTGATTTAACTTGACGGTTTTCATCAAGTTCAAAACGATAATCTCCGTTATCTTTAAAAACTAATGCATTGGTTTGTCGCCATGTCATGCGAATTTTTGCTAAGTTAGCTAAATAGTTAATTTGTTGTTTGATAATAATATTATTGGTTGTTAAATCTTCATTATTTTCTAAAAAATTAGAGACATTGTTATAAGTTAATTTAGCTTTTGATTCAATCCACGCTGGTATAAAAGTGATCTCATCGCTATTAATATTGCCTGTTTCGTCAATATTCATTTTACATATCATTGCTGGACGTTTTTGATTTGCTTTTAATGAACATAAATCATTGGCAAGCTCTTTGGGTAGCATAGGGATATTAAAATCAGGCAAATAAGTTGTAAAATTTCTGATTTTGGCAATATGATCAAGTTCGCTATCTTGCAATACATAAGCGGTAGGATCAGCAATGGCAACCATCAGTTGATAATCCCCTTGTTCACCTTTAGAAATAGCAATAGCATCGTCCATATCTTCTGTATCTTCGCTATCGATAGTGAAAAAATTAACATCGGTTAAATCTTGACGGTTATCAAGTTCAGCATTGTTAATTGTCAATGATTCGATTTGTGGGGCGTGAGTTTCTAAATCGTAACGCGCTAAAGTTTTTAGCCAAAGTTGATAAGGTGAATTGCTTTCAGCAACAAAACGAACAATTTCGGCAAGAAATTGATTCCGTTCTTCTTGCAAAGGGTGAGAAACAAGCGTTGCCACAACCCAATCACCTTCTTTTAGTTTTTCGCTAACTTGCTTGTTTATTTTGCAACGAATGGCTAGATTAGTTGACATATTTTCAGGAAAAATAACCATTGCACGATCTTGAAAGTCTATTTTGCCAATAAATTTTTGCAATGCACTTTCAATTAATGATTCAGGTTCAAAAGACTCTTTATCGTTATTACTTATTACTGTCCCTGAGACCTTATCACCATTGCAAACTCTTTTCATTTTAGCAACAGGGATAAAATAACTTTTTTTATTATCGGTATCTAAAAAACCAAATCCTTTTTCATGAGCCCGAACAATACCTTCAACACGGGGAGTCTGTTCATGGAGTTCTTGTTTTAATTGTGCAAGTAGAGGGTTATTTTGAAACATATAGCTTAACACTAGTTAAAAAGTTGGTATTAAATTCTATCATATTTATGCAAATTGTGGTTATTGAATTAATCGGTGATGGTATTGAAAATAGACGTATAATAATGCCACTTAAAATAATTAGTCGAATTAGAGTATGAAATTAAACTATAAATTACAGGGTGATGGACAGCCGATAGTGTTTTTACATGGGGTATTTGGGAGTTTAGATAATTTAAATATGCTAGCGAAGGATTTTGTGCAGTATTATCAAACCGTGCAAGTTGATCTGCGTAATCATGGGCATTCGCCTTGGTCTGATAAAATGGATTATCAAATGATGGCTGAAGATGTAGCCGAACTTTGTCATGATTTAAAGTTAAAAGAGATAATTCTAATTGGTCATTCTATGGGCGGAAAGGTTGCTTTGCAATTATCACAACTGCTTGCTGATACTATTGAAAAAATAGTAGCAATTGATATTGCACCGATAAAATATCACAGTTCATCTAATGCGATTATTCTAAGAGTATTAACTTATTGCCTTACCAACCATATTACCGATAAAAAACAGATTATGGATTTAATGAAACAAGCTGGTATTAATGATGCAATCATACTTTTTTTATTAAAATCGTTTAAAAATAAGCGTTGGTTATTTAATATTCAAGCTATTAATGAGCAATATGGGCATATTTGTGATTGGCAAACAATTTCGCCTTGGTCAAAACCAACGTTATTTATACGAGGCGGTAATTCAGCTTATATTACAGATGATACTTACCAAGCTATTTTTGACCAGTTCCCTAATGCAAAAATAAAAGTGGTTGAAGGGGCTGGGCACAATGTTCATGCCGAAAAAACGCAACAGGTTTTACAACTTCTACATAACTGGTTAGGTGACTGAAGGAAATTTAATAGATAAATATCAATGTAAATCGCAAAAAAAACGTTGTTGTTTGATGACTTGTTTGCTAGGCGTGCTAACTGTTATTTCCACCATTTTACACTCGGTATTATAGATTTTACTTGTGATCTTATATTGCCAACCAGAAGGGATAATTTTATGGCTAGTATAGGGATAGCTATCAAGTAGCTGAAACGCAATTTTATTGGCGCGTAGATTGTTGGCAAAGTAGCGATGTTTATTAAGTAATGCTTGTTGGTAATTAATAAAACCCAACATAATAATTGAAAATAGTAATGTTGTTATCATGACTTCAATCAAGCTAAAGCCAGCAAAATTTTTATTATTCACAAAAAATAGCCTTTTTTTCAGGACAATAGTCTAACCAGTGGCCTTTTTCGACAATTAATCGATTATTATCAAAATGTGCGAGTGTATATAAAAAGAAGTCTTCACCTTGGGCTTCGCCTCGGACTAATACATAATTATCAATTTTTAATAAAGAAAGTTTTATGCAGGCTTTTAATTGGTACGTTGGTTCAGTCATGCAATGCCAATTGGCTTTAGGTGCTTGCCAATTTTGGGTTGTTGCCCAAGTTAACGACGAATTAGCTTGATTAAATTGCCGATAGTATTGGTTTTTCATTAAAGTGGCTTTTTGCCAGGAGCAAATAAGTAAATTGAAACCAATTAATAACACTAATCCCACAACCATCAAAATGATCATCATCATAATTGTGCTAAATCCAGACGAAACGGGATTTAATTTAAAATCGATTTTCATTTTTGATGATTTCAGTTGTGTAATATTTAATTTGTTTATTTTTTCTTAGTTCTGCCGCAATTGATAACTCAATCGTATCGTGAAGTTGTTTTATTTGAAAGTAGGTAATTTTGATTTCATTTGAATCAAATACGTTTTCCCACTTGTTTCCTAAACAATTTAGTGATCCTGTTCTATAAGCTATGTTGTTTCCTTTATAGCGATAGGTAAAGACATCTGACTTTGTAGGATTGAACTCGTTCCACACCCAAGAATTGCGAATTTCACTGTCATATCGAAGGATAATACATTTCATCTTTTCATTAACTTCAATGGCCTTAGTTGTTATTTTTTTAGGGTCATTAGCAATAAAACCTGCTCGCTTAATATCCTTTTTCATGCCTGCTAACCCAAGGTCGATAGCCTGTTGTAAGCGTGTTTTTTGGTAATATTGCATGTTGTTGGTTTGTAATTGAATGTAAAAAGATGTCATTCCCATAATAATAAGGCTAGATAATACGATGCTAATAAGCATTTCAAATAAGGAATATCCAGCTGTTTTTAACATGGTGGTAAGCCAACTATATAACTGTTTTCTGCACAAAAACGGATGCGCCCAAGCAAGGAAACAAAAACCCTACTGGTACCTATTTTATTTCTTAATTGAAAAGACATTGTTTGTGCTAAGTTACGGCGTCCTAAAATTAAGGCATCTTTATTGTTTGATAGTTCACTAATTTCAACAGAATTATCTGGTTTCATGAAATAAAGCACTCCCTCGCTGCATGAGGCAGGTTTTTCATCGCGAGTAATTGCAATGCACCATGGTGATGTAAATTGATGAATAATATAATTTTCATTTTTAGTTGAAGCTTTTATTTGAACTTCATATATAAAATAAGCGAGTTGCTTAGTTGTAGATGCTAACTCGTTTTGAAGTTGCTGTTCTTTCCAATATTCAATACCAATAGCAGCTAAAATGGCACTAATACAGACAGTTATTAACAACTCCAGTAATGAAAATCCCAAATTTTGCATAATATTGTCTTGGTAACTATCACGATAGTTGCAGAGTACATTTTAATTAAACAATTGGTTATTTGACATTCTAGATTTGTGATACATTGCTCAAATAAATTGTGTTTTTTTCGTTAATACTTTGCTTTTTGTTTTGATGAAAAGTTTATTTAAAAATTACGTCAAAAAGCGGTTGGCAAGTATATTGATTTTATTAAGGTTTTTATTTTGTTTTTCTTGAATTCAAACATGAAGTGCAATTTTAAACACGGTGGAGTGAAGAAAGTAGAAAGGTGATTTATACTAGCACCTTCGCACCACCACAGTTTGGAGATTGCTATGCATTATAATCACCTTTCTAGGAAGGAAAGATACTAGATTTTTGTATTTATAACTATACACAATATCTATTGAACTCACACACAAGAAAACGGCATAAGTTTAAAAGCCCTGTCGCTTTTTATTCTAAGCGTTAAGACGAATTACACTTCATGGTGTAATCTAGGAACTTAACGAAAAAATTCAATAAAATCAATATTTCACCTGAGTGATTTTAGAGCAAAAAACACATCTATAGCTCCACAATATTAATAAGTTTGCCTTATCAGAGCGCCAAAATATACCGATAACAAAGTAAAGCTAGCACATTAAACTGGGCTGTTTGGTGTGTTTGCGTTTTAGATGTTATCACCAATATTAATCATTCCACAAAAGTTAAAAAATCCTAAAACTAACATATATTTTAATTAGAAAATTCACCTATTTTTATAACTTGATCATTTCTATCTTTATGTTTCTTTAAGTTTGCTTTCATTACTTTACAAAAAATCCGCCAAAAAACTAGCCAACTATTTTATAAATGGTTATACTTTTATCGCTGTAGGAAAACAAGCTTATTAAATAAGCGAATAATTATAAAAAATCGAAATAAAACAAAATATTACTTGACAGACGGAACAAAATGCATTATTATTTTAGGCACAAGGCACAAGGCACAAGGCACAAGCAAACCTATGTCTTAAATTTATCAAATAATCCTATTCGACGAGTTTTTACACAAAACTTATTTATATCTTCGAAATTATCGCTCAAATCACCTAAAACAGCTTTGCTAGTATTAGCATTGTTATTATTGTCATCGTCATGGAATGTACAGGCAAATAGCAAAAAGGTTCGTGCGGGTAATCGTAGTGATGCAATAATAATGCTGTCGCCAGTTATTGATTATGTAAGGCCGGCTTTATCTTCGGGTGACGGCCGATTTGCAGGCCCAGTTGACATATGGGATCCTGATCATGGTTTCTTAGTTAAACCAGCCGATCGGTCATCATACGATCTAAATTTCCCGACCACGGGTGCGCATAATTTATATTTTGATTTACTCATAACAGGAATAGAACCCGAAGAATTGACATGGGAACCGGTCACGCATGAGGGAATTACTGCAACAGTGACAAATGTTGTAGCTGAGGATTGGTGGATTCCTGATGGAGATAGGGGAGTTGTAGCCCGTGTTAAGTTAACAGGTCCAGAGGCAAGAAATCAATGGAAGAATCCTCATCCTAGCCCAATTGTTAAGCCAAGGTTACCGCAGACGTTTGAGTTAGTGGGTAGGGATAGAAAGGGGAACGAGGTCATTAAATATGGCTTTGTGCTAAAGCAGTGGTTCGTTCTTCGGGTGAATGGGGATAGAGATTATAGTGACCACTTAGCATGGTGTAGAAGTTTGGGTTATAGTATGCCACGGGTAAGGGATTTAACAAATGCGAAGTGTGGTGTAGATGGTCGGGACTTCCCCTGTGTAAATAACATAGATGGTGCAACACCTAGTTCATCAGGTGATCATTACAAGCGTCACATAGGCGCTGGCTTTTTCACGGAGTGGGGCTACGTGAGCTCCTACCGTGATGCGTACTGCTGCGGCTACAGCTTCTTCTGGACGAGCGACGCGACAGGTAGCTCCGATTTCCTTATCGACTCGAGCGGCTTGACAGGTAGCTCCCATTTCCTTATCGACTCGGACAACGGCAGCGTCATCAACAGCAAACCCAGCAACTCCCGCAATGTCCTTTGCACCGCACCTTAGCTTTTAGCGTTTAGTTCTTAATCCTTAGGGCGCGGAAGGGGGTTACGGTGCTTGAGAGGATAATATAACAAAGAATAAAGCCCCCGCGTAAGTTGGGGCGTTTTCCTTAGGGTTGCGCTATTGTGGCAAAGCCACAATAGCGCCGCCCCCGCCGCCGACGCTGAAAACGTGGTTGGCAATTCTAATGATTACGCTGTGGCGGTTTAAATTCGTGGTCTATTTATAGTACGGCAAGGTTTCGGACGTTTTGACCTTAGGTGAACAAAATAGCCACAGTGACCACGTCCGAGCAAAGGGAATTAAAGAGAATTCCCTTTGCAATCCCACGCTTTAGCGCATAATGTGTCTACGGCGCTACTCGTATCATCCTGATACTCGCCTCTACGAGGCCATCTTCGCAGTGCTCAGATGTTCAAATTTGTTCCAGACAAATTTGTCTGACGCCAGAATAAGACAAATAACATAGCCTTAGGTGGTTTTTGTGAGTTGTTTTGTGTTAAAAAGCAGTGCAATTACATCCCAAAAGTGATCAGAAAAGGTATTGATTTTTATTAAAGCTTTTATTTTTCTGTTTTTTTGTGATTTCCTATGACTTTACTAAGATTTCGATTGTTTTTGATTGCTTGGATATTGATTGTGGTGTTTTGATTAAACCACTTAAAAAGCAAGAAAGATTATATTATACTGTCCATCTAATTATTATTTGCTAACGGACTATAAATTAAAGGAAACTTGAGATGCAACAATTACAAACTATTATTGAAGCAGCATTTGAACGTCGTGCTGAGATTACACCGTCAAATGTTGATACAGTTACACGTGATGCGATTAACCAATGCATTGCTTTATTAGACAGTGGTAAAATGCGTGTCGCAGAAAAAATCAATGGTGATTGGGTAACTCATCAATGGTTAAAAAAAGCGGTTTTGCTCTCTTTCCGCATTAACGAAAACCAACTGATTGATGGCGGTCCGACTAACTATTATGACAAAGTGCCATTAAAATTTGCTGAATATGATCAAGCAAGATTCCAACAAGAAGGTTTCCGTGTTGTTCCATCTGCTATTGCTCGTAAAGGTGCCTATGTTGCTCGAAATACTGTATTAATGCCATCTTATGTCAATATTGGTGCTTATGTCGATGAAGGTACGATGGTTGATACATGGGTGACAGTTGGTTCTTGTGCGCAAATCGGTAAAAATGTTCACCTGTCAGGTGGTGTTGGTATTGGTGGTGTTTTAGAGCCGTTACAAGCTAACCCAACCATTATTGAAGATAACTGTTTTATTGGCGCACGCAGTGAAATTGTTGAAGGTGTAATTGTCGAAGAAGGCAGCGTAATTTCAATGGGTGTGTTTATTGGTCAAAGTACTAAAATTTACGACCGTGCAACGGGCGAAATTCACTATGGACGTGTGCCTGCAGGCTCTGTAGTGGTTTCCGGTAACTTACCGACAAAAGATGGCAAATATAGTCTTTATTGTGCAGTTATTGTGAAAAAAGTTGATGCTAAAACTTTAGGTAAAGTAGGTATTAATGAATTGCTTCGTACTATCGACTAATTCACGCTTATATTTAAAGTCGTCTAAATTATTGTTAGGCGACAATCATTCTATTTATTAACTAGATAATTTTAGTTTTATAACCATTAGAAGAGGAGAATTTATGCCTTCTTTTGATATCGTTTCTGAAATCCAAATGCCAGAAGTTAAAAATGGTGTTGAAAATGCCACTCGAGAGTTAGCTACCCGTTGGGATTTTAAAAATGTTGAAGCATCGTTTGAATTAAATGAAAAAAATGAAACGATTAAAGCAACAAGCCAATCTGATTTCCAAGTACAGCAATTACTTGACATTTTGCGAGACAAACTTGCTAAACGTGGTATTGATGGTGGTGCACTTGAAATCCCTGAAGAAATGGAGCACAGCGGTAAGCTTTATAGTATTACGGTTAAACTTAAGCAGGGTATTGATAAAGAGTTAGCTAAAAAAATTGTAAAAGCAATCAAAGATAGCAAAATTAAAGTACAAGCTCAAGTGCAAGGTGAACAAGTCCGAGTTACAGGTAAATCACGTGATGATCTACAAGCGACGATGGCGTTAGTTAGAAATGGCGAATTTGGCCAACCATTCCAGTTTACTAATTTTAGAGACTAATTCTTTATTTGAGTAATATGCCGATATTTGTCGGCAATATTATCTTTTCCAAATAGTTATTTACCTTCGTTTTTGTAAAGAACTTTAAATAAAATCAAAAAGATTAAGAAAGGTCTCATTTGCACCTTATTGCCTATAAAATAAAACTATAGTGCTTTAAAACTTAAACATAAGTAACCTAAAGAACAAGATTTTTTTTGATGAATACGTTATGCTATTTACTTGTCTATCCTCTTAATTATAACAATATTCATTATGATGATAAAAAAATTAGCGTTATTTCTATTTTTTCTTGTCTTTTCAGGGCTTTTATTGGCGCAAGAACCAAATGGTGATGCAAGCGCAGAAAAGAAAGTCTTTATCGATAATCTATTATCAAAAATGACGCTCCAAGAAAAAGTAGGGCAACTGCGTTTAGTGAGCGTTGGTGGTGATCTAACACTAAATAAAGTGCTCGATCAAATCCAAGCAGGTGAAATAGGGGGTATTTTTAATACTGTTGTCGAACCAGACCTGTCTCAAATGCAGGAGCGTGCTCTAAAATCTCCCAATAAAATTCCTCTATTTTTGGGTTTTGATGTAATTCATGGTCATAGGACTGTCTTCCCGATTAATTTAGGTATTGCATCCACCTGGGATCGAAGTGCAATAGCAAAAGCTGCCGAAGTGTCAGCTGACGAGGCTACATCGGATGGGTTAAATATAACTTGGGCGCCAATGGTTGATATTACACGTGATCCTAGATGGGGGCGCGTGTCTGAAGGATTTGGAGAAGATCCTTATTTAACATCAGAGGCTGGACGTATTTTTGTTGAAAAGATGCAAAAACAATCGCTTGCCGATAAAAAATCATTGGTGACATCAGTAAAACATTTTGCACTTTATGGTGCAGTTGAAGGAGGGCGTGAATATAACAGCACGGATATGAGTGAACGTAAAATGTTCCAAGAGTATCTTGTGCCTTATAAAGCCGCAATTGATGCAGGTAGCCGTGTGGTGATGGTTTCACTTGTGAGTGTTAATGGGATTCCTGCAACGGCAAATCATTGGTTATTAACTGAGGTATTACGTAATCAATGGCATTTTGATGGCGTTGTAGTAAGTGATCATGGGGCGATACGTGAACTAATTAATCATGGTGTAGCTAGCGATCCTAAAGATGCTGTGCGAGTTGCGATTAAAGCAGGCATTGATATTAGTATGAATGATGAATATTTTTTGCAATTTGTACCAGAATTGGTTAAAGAAGGGGCAATTAGCGAAGATGAAATTAACCAAGCTTGCCGTCATGTTTTAGAGCTAAAATACGATATGGGGTTATTTAGTGATCCTTATCGCAACTTAGATCCAAAATTAGATATCGAAACCATGTTTGCTAACGATCGTTTGCATCGTAAGGAAGCGCGTGATGTGGCACGCCGTAGTATTGTACTATTAAAAAATAACGATGAAATTTTACCACTAACTAAAAATAAAAAAATCGCAATCGTTGGCCCATTAGCTGATTCACAACGCGATATTTTAGGTAGTTGGTCAGGGGCCGGTAGAGTTAATTTGGCGGTGACGCCATTAGAAGGCATTAAACGAGCGGTCAATAATTCAAATTCAGTGAGTTACGCATTTGGTGCTAACCTTTCAGATGATGCAAATTTGTATCGATTCTTAAATTTGTACGGAGAAACAAGCAAATTTGATAATCGACCAGCCGATAAAATGATTACCGAAGCGGTCAAGATAGCCAAAAAAGCGGATGTTGTGATTGCCTTTGTTGGTGAGGCTGAAGGTATGGCGCATGAATCATCAAGCCGAACAGATCTCTCTTTACCAGCCACTCAAAAACAGTTGCTTAAAGCATTGAAAAAAACTGGTAAACCGTTGGTGATTGTTTTAATGAATGGTCGTCCATTAACATTATCTGAAGAATATGCGCAAGCTGATGCGATGCTTGAAACGTGGTTTTTAGGAACGGAAGGCGGTAATGCCATTGCCGATGTACTATTTGGTGACTATAACCCTTCGGGTAAATTACCCATGTCTTTTCCTTATAATGTTGGGCAGATCCCAGTCTATTATAGCCATTTGAATACAGGCCGTCCTCGTGGTACGGAAAATATGGGCAAATATACAACCTCGTATTTTGATAGTCCTAATGAGCCGTTATTTCCATTTGGTTTTGGTTTAAGTTATACCAACTTTGCAATGGACTTTTCATTATCAAGTTCTGAAATGAACAAAAATGGTGAAATTATCGTTAAAGTCAATGTTGAAAATATCGGCAATAAAGAAGGCATGCAAACAGTACAACTCTATTTGCAAGATGTAACCGCATCAGTAAGCCGCCCAGTTAAAGAGTTAATTGGTTTTGAAAATATTAGTTTAAAACCACACGAAAAAGGCGAAGTAGAATTTGTTATTAAATATGACATGTTAAAATTCTGGAATGATAAAATGCAATATGTTGCCGAACCAGGAAAATTTAATGTGTTTATTGGCAGTGATTCAACGACGCAAAATAAGCAAACCTTTACCTTACTTGATTAATAGTTATTAAGTAGTTTGGTTAATTTTAACATAGGATAATGCTGTGCAAAATGATATTACTTTTTATCAACGGTTTAAGTCTGATATTTTAGTTGGTTTAAAAGTTATTACAATTCGAGATAGAAGCGAATCACATTTTAAAGTAGGTGATAAACTTCGGGTTGGAACTTTTGAAACTGATGAGTATTTTTGTACTATAAAAATAATTAGTGTTACACCAATAACCCTTGAGCAATTAACAGAAGAACATGCAAAACAAGAGAATATGACGTTAAGTGATTTAAAAAAAGTAATTTCTGACATATATCCCAATGAAAATCATTTTTTTGTAATTCATTTTTCGCTCTTATAATAAAAAGACGCATTGTTAATGTGTCCCAGATTGATGACAATTAATATTGTTACTCACTAAAAACACATAAGCTTATTTTGTCAATTTTTGCTTGATATGCTAGTTATTACTCAGTTTATCTAAACAAAAATTTTATCTAAAAAATAAAATAGCGTTATTTTGTCAAAAACTTTCAGGAGTGTACTGCGTTTATGTAAAAAAACTAAAAAAATCATGTTTAATACCAACAAATAAATATTCTCTCGTTTGTTGTTTGGTTTGCTTTTTAAGTAAAGAAAAAATAACGGTCACTGATTTGGCAAAACGCTTTATGGTCAGTCGTCCTACCATTTATAACGTAATAAAGAAAGCCCGATTGAAGCTGTTTGTGCCTTTAACCAGTAAAAATGAACGTTATAAAATCATTAGTTATGATATTAAAACGTCTGGTTAAAATCGAAAAATCGATTGAAGATAAATTAAGACGGCAAGCTAAACGCTATAACAAAACCTATCCTGGTGAAATGCTACACGTTGATACCAAACGTTTACCTTTACTTAAAAATGAAAAAAAACAGCAAATTAGAGAATATTTATTTGTTGGCATTGATGATTTTTCACGTGAGCTTTATACGGGTATTTACCCAGATAAATCCCAATTTAGCGCAGCACAATTTTTACAAAACGATGTGTTAGCCCAGTGTACTTATACCACTACATGTATTTATTCCGATAATGGACGTGAATATCAAGGCGCCAATGAACACCTATTTGTTAAAACGTGCCATAGCCATCGTATTAATCAAAAATTCACCAAGCCCACCTGCCCACAAAAGAATGGGAAAGCCGAAATAGTGATACGAACTTTGAATTGCGATGTGCATAATCAGCAAATATTTAACGATTCAAAAGAGAGAAAACTAAAATTGAAACACTTTATTAATTTTTATAATACGGTTAAACCGCATAAAGGAATTTCAGGCAAAACGCCTTATGCATTTTTAGCGGATTATTTTAATCATGGCGTGTAAACAACTCGGCGTTTTCCTACTGGAATGGTGGAATGGTGGAATGGCAACACATTTTCAAACAAAAAAATTAAGGGGTAAGTGTTTTTTAAATTCAACGGGAGGCAAGTAGCCTAACGAAGAATGTAATCGTTTATGATTATACCAATAAGCATAAGCCGAAAAAGCGCGTTGTAACTCAGCCGTTGAGTTGAAACGTTGGCCTTTTACAAATTCCGTTTTAATTGTTTTAAATGTCGCTTCCGCTACCGCATTGTCATAAGGACATCCTTTCTTGCTTAATGAGTGCGTGATATTAAATGTCTTAAAACAATCCGCTAATAACCGATTATCAAACTCTTTACCTCGGTCTGAATGAAATAAATCCAATTTTGATAATGGTTGTTTAATTTGGCTTAATGCCGACATAACAAGCTCTGCTGTTTTATGTTGACCAACATGGTAACCGACAATCTGCCTATCGGATAAGTTCACTAAAACACATAAATAGTTCCAACGTTGCTTAACTTGAATATAGGTTAAATCCGCAACAACAATTTGTTTTTTATCACCTACATCAAATTGTCGTTGCAGGTGATTTTCTGTGGCGGTTTCATTCACTTCCGTAGTGTGTGATTGATAACGTTTAACGGTGTATTTTGATA
>NZ_FMBA01000062.1 GCF_900094935.1 Gilliamella intestini | reverse complement strand
AAACTTGATAATGAAACCGTAGAGCAATACGCAGATAGAGTCTTTATTCAATGGAAAATCGGTCGAAAAGGACAAGACAATGGTATTTTATTACTTATTGTTAAAGATGATAAACGCATGCGCATTGAGGTTGGTTATGGGCTTGAAGGAACTATTACCGACCTAGTTGCCAGTAAAATTATTCGTGAACAATTAGCCCCACAATTTCGACAAAATAACTATTATCAGGGTATTGATAATGCCTTATCTGTGCTAAAACAAAAAATCGATAATCCTGCCCTGAAATGTGAAGATAATGAACAAGGCCTTAACCTTAACCTGTTATTTTCAGAAGATTTTACTTCTATGTTGAGTAAGTATGCGCTGGTGTCATTTCTTATTTGTTTTGTACTTGCCAAATTATTGTATCGTAAAGATAAAAGCAAACAATGTTTACGTACTGGTTTATTTAACGCATTATCTGTTACTGGATTCACCCTTTGGCATGTGCAATATATACTTGAGATAGCATTTTTGATGTTTGTTATAATGTTTGTCGTATTTTGTTTGAGTACCATGGTTAGCGGCTTTTTAACTCCCGGCGCTGGCGGAAGAGGAGGAAATAGTCGCGGAGGAAGTGGTGGTTTTGGTGGTTCTAGCGGAGGTGGCGGCTTTAGCGGCGGCGGTGGAGGCCGCAGTGGTGGCGGTGGTGCCTCAGGTAGCTGGTAATATAATTAATCCCACCAAAAACATCTAATTAAATATCAATGGCTAAAAAATAGTCAGAAAGAGTTTTGATTTTGTTGAATTTTTTTTGATTTATTTTTAGGCATTTTAATAGAGGTGTAAATAGATTTTTCCTGTCTATCTTAGATTGAGAGTTTTTAATCGAAAAATAAATTTAACTTATTTTATGATCTAACTCACAAAATTGAACATAAATTCAATTTGCAAATTATCAATTTAAGAATAATAACATCTGACTATTACTGTATTTAGCTCATCTTATAACAAATTTCCTGTTACTGCAGGAAAAAGTCTCTATCCACATTAAGTTTTATTTGCATTAGGCTTAAATCATCTAATCCCCCTTAGCAAAATAAGAGATCTGTATTAGTTATGACCCAAATACAATTTTGTATGATCGAAGATAGCCTTGATCCTGAATGTGTTACCGAACAAACCATTGACATTATTAATGGTTGGTTAGTTCAGCACCAAATTACCCAAAATGATATGCAAAAAGCAATGTTACTATCACATGTAAAAGCGATGGTAACACGTGCTAAAACCTTAGAAAAATTACCAGAAGTTGATCCAACTTTGTTTGAGGAGCTGTCAGAAGAGTCCTTAGAGCTAGCACGAAAAACAGTAAGCTTATTCAATAGTTTACCAATGGAAGAAGCTTATTTATTAGCGGTGCATTATGAAGTGGCTAAAGCAAATTAAAACAAATACTAGACATTCTAAAATGAAAATTAAATAGGAGAAGTATTATGACTGAAGTCGTTATTGTCATTGGCGATAGAATGGGAAAAGGGCAAAAAATTGCGGAGGGAATTAATTCGGTAGAAGGTTGTCGCGCAATTGTCATTCCAGGTATGGCTGCAGATATGAAATTAGGTGACGTAATGAATAAAGAAAATGCCGATTTGGGGCTTTCTTTTTGTGGTAGTGGAGGCGCTGGTGCGATTACTGCACAAAATAAATATGGTTATCCACAACGTCATGGCATGCGTTCTATCGAAGAAGGTGAAACGGCAATTAATGAGGGATGTAAAGTACTAGGCTTTGGTTTTATGGATACAGAAGAATTAGGACAACGTGTAGCAAAAGCATTTCTAAAAAAATATCCACGTTCATAAACGGTAAATAAGAATGAAAAAAACAGAACAGATACTTGTTAGAGTGAAAGGTCATGGTGATTCTAAGCAGCGAGCTTTTGCTGTAGCTTTAAGTCAGGTTCAGAAAGAAGTACTCAAAAACACTAATACTATTATGTTGCGAATAGAACCAATTGACATTCAAGTTGTATCAGCAATAGAACAGATAACAACAGAATGTTTTTTGTTTATCTTTTTACCAAGGAAAAAGACATTTTATGAAATCACGCTTGATGTATCTGTTAACGTAATTTTTATTGATTTAAATGATATTAAATTTACTTCTAAATAACATAACGTAAAAGGGAAGTTATGGAAATTTTAATTATTGCATTCAAGTCTATTATTATCGGCGGACTTTGTGGTTTTGGGGTTGGTGCAGGAGCTGCTCGCATGTTTCATGCGCCAACTTATCAAGGGATGGGGGCGTTTCGGACATTAGGTGAACTTAATTCTTGTGAAGGTGATCCTGCAGCGCACTTTTCATTTGGTTTAGGGTTCTTTTTTAATGCGTGGGCGTCATCGGTTGCGGCTGGATCTTTTACTCAAGATGTTGATCATCGCATCATTCCAAACTGGGGTGGAGCTTTATTGATGATAAAAAATCGTAATCTTGCAGAAACCTTACATGATCCTAAAAAAATGGCATTTGCTTGTGCATTTATTGGGATGATTGTGGTGTTATTTTTAAATACAACCACCTCGGTTATTCCTGATTCGCTAAAAATTACTGCAACGAAGGTTCTTGTTCCTGCCGCTAACTTGCTAGTTGCAACTGTTATGCCCGTTATTTTCTGGTTAGCCGCACTTGATGCTGGGCGTCGTAGTGGATTTTGGGGAACGTTATTTGGTGGGCTTGCGCAGTTAATTATGGGCAATGCAGTACCTGGGTTGGTGTTAGGTATATTGATTGGCAAAGGTGTAGATGATAGTGGCTGGAACCGTGTGATGAAAATCATGTTAGTTGCTGTCATTATTTTATTTGTTATGAGTGGATATTTCCGTGGTTTTGATATGAAGATGATTAACTCTTTTAGAGATGGTCTATCTTATTGGTTTAAATAGTATAGGGAAAAAGTTATGAATACAGGAACAACGATTAATAAAAGTTTTTGGTATGCCGATTGGTCATTCCCTATTATTTGTGGATTATTGTCTGCTGGGATTTTTGCAGGAACGCATACTTTTTATGTTTATGGTATTGGTGCATTTAATGAAATCGCTTTTGTCGCCATGCTTAAATCAGGAATGACAACCGGCGATTATGGCGCTGTTGCGGCTTTTGGTGCTAGCTTTTTGTTTGCCCGTGTTATTGAAGGTTCATTGGTCGGTATTTTAGATATCGGTGGTGCATTGCAAACAGGTATTGGGCTTGGTGTACCTGCGTTACTGCTAGCTGGCGGCTATACTTTACCAGTTGAAAATTTTTTTGTAGCGTTAGTAACCGGATTGATATTAGGTGCGCTTATAGGCTTAATTATTATTCTTATCCGTAAATTCACCGTCAATAGTGGTGGTGGTTCAACTTTTGGTGCTGATGTCATGATGGGAGCAGGTAATGCATCAGGACGATTTCTTGGCCCTATGATTATTTTATCTGCGATGGTTGCTTCAATTCCTATTGGTACCGGTTCATTACTGGGGGCGCTACTTTTTTATGTATGGAAAAAACCAATCACAGGTGGATCTATTTTAGGTGCTATGATTTTTGGCGGTATATTCCCAATTTTATAATATTAGTTATTCCCCTCTGTAATTTATTAAATTGCAAAGAGGGGATTCGGAATAAATTATGTATGATTTAATTATAAAAAATGCCAAACAAATTGATGAATCAGTAAAAGATATTGCTATTCATCATGGAAAGATCGTTGCGATTGCAAGTTCTATTACAGACCAATCTGAGCGTGTCTTAGATCTACAAAATAAGCACTATGTTAGTGCTGGATGGATTGATTCTCATACTCACTGCTTTGCTCATTCACCTATTTATTACGATGAGCCTGATTTGATCGGCGTTAAGGCTGGTGTCACCTCGGTAGTTGATGCAGGTAGTGTTGGTGCGCTTGATATTGATGAATTTTATCAATTAGCGCAACAAGCTAATACTCATGTTTATTCCTTTCTAAATATTTCGAAAATAGGGCTAATACGACAAAGTGAACTTGCCAATATGGGTGATATTGATGTGTCTTTGTTTGATGCAATGCTAGCGAAATACTCTAATTTTATTATTGGAATTAAAGTTAGAATGAGTCGTAGTGTTGTTGGTAAAAATGGAATATTACCATTGATTAAAGCTAAAAATATGCAAAAAAATAGTGGTTTACCTTTAATGATCCATGTTGGTAATAATCCTCCAGAGCTTGATGAAATTGCTGATTTGTTAACAAAAGGTGACATTATTACACATTGTTTTAATGGTAAACCCAATCAAATCTTTGATAAACAAAATAAACTGCGTGGTTCAATTAAACGAGCAATTGAACGTGGTGTGATATTGGATGTCGGTCATGGTGGTGAAAGTTTTAGTTTTTCAGTAGCAGAACGTGCTAAATGCTTAGATATTTATCCTAATACTATTAGCTCTGATATTTATTCTAAAAATCGTTTACAGGGACCAGTTTTTAGTTTAGCAAATGTGATGACGAAGTTTATCTGTCTTGGTTATAGCAGAAAAAGAATCATTGATAGTGTGACGAAAAATGCGGCACAAATTTTGCAGCTTAAAAATAAAGGAGTTTTATCGGTTGGTTATGATGCAGATTTGACTATTTTTGATATTAAACAGCAAGCGGTTTCATTATTAGATTCAGAAGGTAAAGTTAGGCAAAGTGATGAGCAATTTGTTCCTCTAGCCTCTATTATTGCTGATGGTAGGAATCATTTGATACGAATTGAAATAACAGAAGAAGGTAGTAAAAATGAGCTCAGAATCTCAAACTGAAAAAGATGTTTACAGTAAATATAACCTAAAAAAGGTAATTAATGCATCAGGACGAATGACAATTTTAGGTGTTTCAACGCCAAGGCCTGAAGTGGTCGATACGGTATCTCATGGGCTAAATGAATATTTCGAAATTAAAGATTTGGTTGATAAAACCGGTCAATATATTGCTAAATTGCTCAATGTTGAAAATGCGGTGGTAGTATCATGTGCTTCTGCTGGTATTGCCCAAGCTGTTGCGGGATTAATTATCAAGGATGATCACGATTTGTTATTTAATTTACATTCATCTGACAAATATGTCCCCCGTGAAATCATTGTGCCTAAAGGTCATAATGTTAATTTTGGTGCACCAATTGGCACAATGGTTTCATTAGGTGGCGGTATTGTGGTTGAAGCGGGTTATGCTAATGAATGTAAACCAGAACATATCGAATCTTTAATTAATCCAGACACAGCAGCTATTTTATATGTTAAGTCTCATCATTGTGTGCAAAAAAGTATGCTATCAATTGCGCAAGCAGTTTGTATTGCTCAAAAACACAAAATTCCATTAATTGTTGATGCTGCAGCTGAAGAAGATTTACAAACATATTATCAACAAGGTGCCGATTTAGTTATTTATAGCGGAGCAAAAGCGATTGAAGGGCCTACCAGCGGTTTAGTTGTTGGTCGTCAACAAGCTGTCGAATGGGTAAAACTTCAGTCACAAGGTATTGGCCGACCAATGAAAGTAGGAAAAGAAGGTATTTTAGGATTAACAAAAGCTATTGAACTTTATATTACTGATAAAAAGACTGAAACAGGACAGCAAATGGTGACTAAAATGACCCCATTTATTGAAAATTTAAATGCACTTGATGGAATATCAGCCAGAGTGGTTTGGGATGGAGCTGGACGCGATATTGCACGAGCAGAAATAACGTTTGATGCAAGTGTAATAGGTAAATCTGCAATTGAGATAGTTGACTTGATGAAAAAAGGCGAAATTGCAGTGTATTTCAGAGAATATAAAGCCAATGAAGGTAAAGTTGATGTCGATGTCCGTAGTGTTACATCAGCACAACTCGATATTGTTTACAGCAAAATTAAAAATATTATTCAAGGAATAAAATAATGCAACTGATTCCCAATTACTATAATGATCGTGTTTGTTTAAATGTATTGGCTAATTCTATTGATAATGCTAAAGCTATTTATGAAGCGGCAAAAACACATGTTGTCGTCGGTGTTTTGTCTAAAAATTATCTAGATAATGCCTCAGCTATTGCCGATATGAAAAAATATGCTTTAGCGATTGATAATGCAATTTCGGTTGGGCTTGGTGCAGGTGATCCAAATCAGTCAATTATGGTGTCTGAAATTTCAGCGGTACTTCAACCACAGCATATTAACCAAGTTTTCACTGGTGTTGCAACTAGCAGAGCATTATTAGGGCAAAAACAAACTGTTATTAATGGTTTAGTTTCGCCGACAGGTAAAGTTGGTTTAGTTAATATTGCAACTGGACCTTTAAGCTCAAATTCCCCAGCAGGAGTTATTCCAGTGGAAACGGCTATCGCTTTATTGAAAGATATGGGCGGCAGTTCAATAAAATATTTTCCCATGGGTGGACTAAAACATAAAGATGAATTTGAGTATGTGGCTAAGTGTTGCGCTGAGTACGATTTCTATCTTGAACCGACAGGTGGAATTGATCTAGATAATTATGAAGCAATTTTAAAAATTGCCTTAGATGCAGGTGTAAAAAAAATTATTCCACACATCTATAGTTCTATTATTGATAAAGCGACAGGAGCAACGCGAACCAATGATGTCAAACAACTTTTAGCTATCACACAAAAACTAGTAGGATAAATGATGTCATCTAAAGTGCTTTTCTCTTATCAGCGATTAGCGTATTTATTTGATACTATAAAAAAAGAGACACTACCTCAGCAAGAGTTAGCTAATCGCTTTTCAGTATCTACTCGCACCATTCGTACTGATGTTTCAGCACTTAACGATGTTTTACGTAGTTATGGTGCTCAGGTTGATTATACTAAAAATATAGGATATCAACTTGTAGTAACCGATCCTGTCAGTTATGCTCAATTGCCTATTACTCAAGCAATTGAGCAAGTACCAAGAACTAGTAAAGAAAGGATTTCGGCTTTATTGATTGCTTTTTTAACACAGTCCAATTCTGTGAAATTGGATGATATCGCTGATGAGTGGTTTTTAAGTCGCAGTACTTTACAAAATGATGTTATCGAGGTTAAACAATATTTAGATAAGTACAATTTATCTCTTGAAAATCGTCCTTATTATGGGATGTACTTAGTTGGCGAGGAGTCATCAATTCGAGCGTGTTTAACTGATATATTGTGGCAACGTCATATGGCAGAAGATACTATAAACGTAAACAGGCTTCGTCAGACGATATTAAATGATATTGATTTAGATTATCTTGAAAATATTTTACAAAACCAACTTGAACGTTTTGAACTAAAGCTAAATGCTGAAGGGCAGGGATATTTGCTTTACAGTTGCGCTGTATCTATCACTCGTATTACTCAAGGTTATGAGCTGCTTGAATATCAAGTTGATCAAATTAATACAACAGTTATTAGTGCTGCACGTGAAATTTCAGAAGAGTTTTCATATTTTTTAGGCAGTGTACTTTGTGATGCGGAATTTAATTATCTGTGTGTACAAATTATTTCTCGAATAATAACAGAATCCCCAAATCAAGCAAAAAGTTTGGCGTTAGTTGAGCATATATTATCTTATATTAATGATACATATCACTATAATTTATGGGATGATACTAAATTACGCCAAGATATGCTGATTCATACGTCATCAATGTTATCTAGGATAAAATATCAAATCAGAACAACCAATCCTTTATTGCATGAAATTAAACAATATTACCCATTTGCTTATGATATTACGCTTTCTGCATTAACTAATACAGAAAAGTATACTGAATCTAAAATGACAGAGGATGAAATCAGTTATTTAGCCTTGCATATTGGTGTAGCATTGGAGCGAAATTATAGTGCAGGGCATGAAAGATTTGCACAAATTCTATTAGTTAGTGAACTCAGTAACTCAACCTTGCGTATGGTTGAATCAAAAATTAAGAGAGATTTTCCGCATATCCAAATTAATCGTACACTTTCCTATCGAGAGTATGAGCAATTAACACAGATAGAAGAGGATTTTGTTGTATCAACTGTTCGCTTAACCGAAAAAGACAAACAAATTGTCAAAATAGCACCATTTCCGACAGCTTATCAGCTTGAACAATTAGGCCGATTGGCAATGGTTGATCGAAAAATGCCTTATATTATTGAACGTTTTTTTGATGAAAAGTTTTTTATTATTATTGATAAACCAATGACACAAAAAGAGATTTTTAAAAGTATTTGTGTAAGGCTTGAACAATCAGGATATGTTGGTAGTGATTTTTATCCATCAGTTGTTGAGCGTGAAGAAATAGTCTCTACATTATTAGGTGAAAATATTGCCATTCCTCATTCAGTTGGATTGTTGGCAAAAAAAACTGTAGTTACGACTATTTTAGCACCACAAGGGATTGTTTGGGATAAAAATGAAGTTGCACATGTTATTTTTTTATTAGCAATTAGCAAAGATGAATATGAAGATGCTATGCGAATATATAATTTGTTTGTAAACTTTGTCAAAGAAAAGTCTACCAAACGTTTATTAGATAGCAGAACTTTTGATGATTTTCGAGCGATTATGAAAGATAGTTTGTGTCGATTATCATGATAAATAAAATGTAGAAAAACATGAGTTACTCACACTTTATGGTTTAAACAATCCTCTAAAAACGCATAAGGCGTTTTTCCTCAAATCGCTTTATGGGGTTTAATGGTATTATAAAAATTAATAAAGCGTTTGAGCTTTTGTTGTCTCTCTTTTGAGTATTTGAATATTTGTTAATTATGCCACCGCTTAATTAATCACATTTTCCCACCAAAAGGTCAAAACACTCAAAACCAACCAGATCCACCAAAAAAATAACCACTTGGTTTAACTAAAAAATAAAAAAAGTGCCAACAATTAAGCAAAGCTCAAAAAAATCCCTAAAAAAGATTGTTAAGTGTATTTTTAGCGGTTACACTTAAAACCGAGTTAGCTTACTTAATGAGCTAGTAAATATAAAAATTGAAATAAAACAAATTATTATTTGACAGGTAAACCATAATGAAGTATCATGTTAAACACCAAACACCAAACACCAACACTGGCAAACCTACCTTTTAAATTTATCAAGTAACACCATTAGGCCTGTTTTTACGCTTTCCTCGCTTATATTCTCGACATTCTCGCTTAAATCATCACTAAAATCATTTTCAAAAATTGTATTACTGGCACTGCCGTTATTGTCATATTCATGGG
>NZ_FMBA01000033.1 GCF_900094935.1 Gilliamella intestini | reverse complement strand
CAGACGACGTTCACTGGGAATACCGAAAAGATACCCCAATAGCATGATTTTAAACAGTCTGACCGGATCTTCTGCCGGACGACCGTTATTAGGGCAATAAAGTGGTGCTACCGCTTCTCGAATAAATTCAAAATCAATGACTTTAGCTATTTTACGAACAAGATGATTTTGAGGAACAAGCGCATCTAGTGAGATTTGCTCTATTTTTTCTGGTGTCGCTGGAGTTGGTTTTTTTAGCATAGAAGAATTCCTCTTATAATGGACTCCTCTCTATTAGATCAAAGAACTCGCCAAAAAGCGAGTTCTTTGTCATCAATCTGAGAGGCTATTAAAAGCCTCTTTTTTATGAAATACTAATATTATTTGATTACATAAAAATTGACGTCACGAGTATCTCGAAGAGCATCAATAAATGGTCTTAATACTTTACTATAAGTTTGCTCTGGATCGTTTTCTTTTGTACATTGGCTTTCTGTGTTATAGCTTTTAGCCATTGCATCATTGGATGCTAAATTATTGTATGGTTTTGTAAAATCACTACCTTTTAAGGTAAGAAGGTGATTCCAATCATTTAAAAGACTTTCCATATATTGGCGACCTTCTTTACATTTTATGCTATTTAAATCAATATTAGGAATAACATATTGATTTATATCACTGAACTTTTTAGGGTTATAAGTAAAACCAATTTTTTCTTCACCAGAATCTCCTTTTAAATACTCAATAAAATCACTTTCACGGTATAATTTTTTTAACCGTTCGTGATAAGATTGTTTTTTCTTTAATCTTAGATTTTGTGTTATTTCTTCTGGAAAAGGCTGATCATAAGAATAATCCCAATGATAATTACTTTTTTCAATCAATACATCATTAATTAATTTTGCTGAAACCTCTATTTCAAATTCTTCACCATTAATAATGACCGGAATGTTATTAATCTCTTTTTTGGATTTTAATATTTTAGTTGCCTCTTCATCGCTGATATCGGTTGTTGAATAGATAGCAGTGTATAAAAAATAGTTACTTTGTGTTGGGTTAACAAGACCTGATTCTCCAAATTGAGCTGGTTTTACGACAAAATTGAAGTTGTCATCATTATACGATAATGTATGTTTGCCATATTCAAATGTATAATTAACGCCTGATTTTGCTGGGATGGTTAGTTCGTTTCCATCAATAGTGACTTTGATTTCGTTATTGGTGGGGTTGTCAATCCAACGTTCAATGGAGCTGGGTTCAGAACAACCAACAAGTGTAAGGCTATAAGCTAATAGTAAACAGTATTTTATTTTCTTCATCATAATAAGTGTTTTTATAATATTAAAAAGGATAAGATATTACCATATCGTTGGTAAATCTAAAGAAATTTAATATCTATTGTGTGAATTTTTTAAGAGTAATAATGATAGTTAATCATTTATAACACCAAAATACTTCATGAAGCATTAAATAATCCCTCTTTAAATATAACGCACTAAATAACTGTGTAATTTTCTACTTCCGTTTTGCATTAATTATAGGAGGATTTAATATTTGATGATGAAGGTCAGTGTTTATCTTAAATAAAAAATAGGAAATAAAATGATTATTTCCTATTTTTATACTGAAACGGTGGCTTTCCTGAAACTTTTTTACAAAATTGGGATATTTATCCTTTTTGTTCAGGACGCTTCCATTCACAAATTCCATAAATGGCATTAAATAGGTAAATTAAGTATTGTGTTGCGATAATAATGTTGTTGGTATAGATATTTAAAGCAATGACCAATACATTTAGTATTACCCATAAATACCAGTTAAAAGAGTACCTCATCATCAGTAATAACTGGGCAACCATACCTAACCCAAAGATGAAACAATTAGTAATAAGTTGGTAAGTTGTATTAGTTGTACCAATTTTATCAGTTAGATAAATATTAATAAAAGCCGCAATAATCAGAAAGATGAGAGTATATAAAAAGCTAGTTTCATTTAGTGAACGGACTTTAACATTTTTATCATTATCAAGGTTCTTTTTCCATGTAAGTAAACCATAGATATGTGAACAAAAATAGTAAATTGATGGTAATCCAGCACCAATATTGCCACCAAGAATATTCGCAGAACATTCTGCAACACCAGCCAACATACCTAATACATTACCCATGTTTTTACGTTTAGCTAATAGAATAACGCATAATAACCCAGAAAAAGCACCTATATAAGAAGCGGTATAACGTAAATTAAATTGAGTAAATGGATCAGTATATAAAAACGCCAAGGTTACACATAATATACAAAATAGTGGATAGAATTTATTGCGTCCGATTAAAATAATAATGTCGCTTAATTTATTCATAATTAATACTCTTCATTGTTAATAAGTTGGTTAACCAGTTCAATACAGCGCAAATAGCGCTCTTCATAATCAGGCGAATCGATTTGAATATAATTAATATTATTTTTTTCAAGAATCGAAATAAGCAATTGCTGAAAGTCTTTACGTTGTTTAGGGCTACCTAAATGGCGTAAACCATCAGCGACCCAAGGGGTGTTATTGCCTAATAAAATCACTAAATCAAAACGGTAGTTATTAATCATCGCTTGTAAAAAAGGATGCTCTTTACCTTCATATTTTTTACAAAAAGCTTGAGTTGTTACAAAATCAGTATCAATAAACGAAACTTTATTGGCATGTTTTATTGCAAAATCAATATATTGTGCATGGCCTAAGGCGATTTTATCATAATCAGCATATTGCAAAGCTCTTTCATCGCCACCAAGATGTGAAAATACATAATCTCGGCCATATTCCCAAGCACTGGTAGTATTAAATACATTAGCAAGTTTGTTAACTAAGGTTGATTTGCCACTTGATTCACCGCCTAAAATAGCCACCGTTCTAACAAAAAATGGTCTAACTTCTGTTGGGATGTATTGCCAATTTTTGAGCGGTGCTTGGCGGATTTGTGTACCACTGACTTGCATAAATTGGCGTTTAGGATCGATGAGCACGGTATCTAAATCAAATAAATCTTTATACATCGCAACATCTTGCGGTTCGCTTGAGTAAACGCAATCGGGATTTATGCCTTTTTGTTGAAATAATTTTTTGACGCGTTCACTCCACTCATGCCAGCCATTTGGGTAAGCAGGAATGCCGTCTTCTTCTAATAATTCAATGTGGATATTTTTTTGATATTTAAAGGTTTGTAATAACCAGCGAATGCGGTCATTAATTGTTGGTTGGCGAGACATGGCACTTTGCTCAAATAATGCCATATCTCGAGTTGTATCAGAACAAAGTACAACATACAATTCATCAACTTGGCTAATTGCACGCTGAATAAGGTAAATGTGCCCAGTATGTAAAGGATAGAATTTACCAAAAATAACACCTACTTTCTTATCTTTGGACGGCTGTTCGATTTGTAAATATTGATGGAGTGATTGTAATTTTTGAGCACTAGGGTTTTTAATTTTATCGTTAATAAGCTGACTTAAATAACCTTTAGTCATTTGACATGCATCGGCCACCGTTTGTAATGATAAATTTTTTCGTTTGATTGTTTTTTTTAAATAACTGAAGCTACTCATAAAATTCTCCTTACATTTTGTTTTTCATTTTTAACAAAATATAACTTAAATTTTATTTTTGTTCAATATAATAAACAAAATAATTTATTTTTTATTTCACTTCATTAAATTTTATAGAAATTACTCTTAAAATAGTGAATACTTATTTGTTATTAATGAAATAATTTTTTAAAAGGAATGGTATGAAAATTCAAAAATTAGCTTTTTTAATTGTATTTGCTTCTAGCAGTGCTTTTGCAAATAACAATGTAACACTTAATAAAGTCACGCTTTTTTTGCAAGGTGCTGAATTACAAGGGCAATCAACGGTATCGTTGACGAAAGGCGAAAATGAAATTTTATTGACTGGAATTGCCAATGGCGTTAAAGCTAATTCCATTAATGTTGGATTTGGCAATGATGCTAACGTGAAGGTATTATCAACATTATTTAATGATAATTATATTGATGATAGTGAAGAAAGCCAAGAAATTCAATCTTTACTTGAAGAATTACAAAAGTTACAAGAAAAACACGATACAGTCGAAATTGAATTAAAAGCAGTATCAGAACAAGTTACTCTTTTACAGGGAAATCGTTTAGATTTGTTAGTTAAAGGTGCTAATGATGATTTAAATGGCATGCAAAGTGCATTAGATTTTATTAAAACTAATTTAGTTACAGTATTAAACGAACAAAACAAACTACAAAAACAACTCGATGAGATAGATGAGCAGATACTACAATGCCAAGATAAGATCGATAAACAGAAAGCATCAGCAAAAAATACAACAAATGCAATTACCGTAAAAGTTTATTCTAATAAAGATATTACACTGCCAGTTACCTTGTCCTATGTCACTAATAAAGCGGGTTGGGCACCAATTTATGATGTGCGTGTTGCTGATATTAATTCGCCGTTACAGTTAGCTTATAAAGCGGATATTTATCAAAATACAGGTTTAGATTGGCAAAATGTTGATTTTAGTTTATCGACTTCGAATCCAAGTGAAGGAGTAATCGCCCCAGATTTAGTTCCTTGGTATATTGATATATATACCCAAAAAGGCGGATTGTTGAAAAATGATGGTAACATGAGCGCTAAAAAGTTAACAGTTGCCTTAGAGGATGCAGATGTCTATATCGATGATAATAATGATAATGCATTAACCAATACATCAGATATTAATACTCGCTTCGAGGTTAAATTACCTTATACGATTAAATCCAATAGCAATAATAATATCCTTACATTACAAAATAAAGAAGTGGAGGCAAAATATCATTATATTGCTATTCCTAAATTAGATAGCAGTGTGTACTTACAAGCGCAAATTGTTGATTGGGATAGACTTAACCTTTTACCAGGTAAGTCAACGGTATTTTTTAATGGTAATTATATTGGCGAAAGCTTTATTACTACTAAAGATTTAAAAGAGACGTTAGATATCTCTTTAGGAAAAGATAAAAATATCTTTATTGCTCGTAATCGTAATGTTAATGAAACATCAAAACCATCGTTATTTGGTAATGATATTTCACAAAAATATGCTTACACCATTGACGTAAAAAATGCCAAAACATTACCTATTGATATTGTTGTTTATGATCAATTACCGATAATAGTTAATAAATCCGTTTCACTTGATGATGCTAGATATGATGGTGCAACCTATAATAAAGAAACTGGTGAATTAATATGGGAATTTAAGTTAAACCCAAGCGAAAATAAAAATCTTAACTTAAGTTTTAAACTGACTTATCCAAAAGATAAAGTTAACGATATAATTGGCTTATAAGTAAGTTAATAACAGAAATAGAATATGTTAAACGAGTGGTTAAGCCAATTTAAACAAGATAGCCAAGTTAGTTTGTTAGATATCCATTTGGCAACGTTTTTGACGAATAAAGCAATGTTAAATGATGATATTACTACCAAACGTTTTAGTTTTTTGGTTCTATCACTAAGTAAAGAGGTTAGATCGGGACATGTTTGTCTTGATCTAACACTCCTAACCCCTCCGGCTATTGATGCATCACTTTGGTTAGCTTTAGCGTCGCCAAACGAACAAGATTGGCGCTTCACTCTTGAACAAGCAAGCCATAATCAGGTTGTGAGCGATGGTACAAACTTGTCCCCCCTTGTGTTTATTGAAAATAAACTCTATTTTCAACGAATGTGGTTGGACGAAAAAAATGTCGCGCAATATTTTAATCATACGACTTTTAGTGAACAACCAAGTTATTATCCTGATTTAAGCACTATACTAAATCAGCTTTTTACTCAGCAACAATCTCAAACTGATTGGCAAAAAGTAGCTGTTGCAGCGGCATTAACACGCAAAGTAGCGATTATTTCGGGTGGGCCTGGCACAGGTAAAACAACAACTGTAGCTAAGATTTTAGCAGGAATTTTATTAACCAGTCCTAATGCTAGAATTGTGACGGCAGCGCCAACAGGTAAAGCGGCATCAAGGTTAACAGAATCACTGAGTCGAACAATAGAACAACTCAATTTTGCATCATTAAACCTAAAAGCCGAGGCGATCACCTTACACCGTTTATTAGGTGCAAAAGCTGATAACAGCTCATTTACGCACAACAAAAATAATCCTTTACATATTGATGTGTTAGTTATTGATGAAGCGTCAATGGTTGATTTAAATATGATGGCAAGAGTGATTGAAGCGTTACCTATTTCAGCGCGTTTGATTCTGCTTGGTGATAAAGATCAGCTTTCATCTGTTGAAGCTGGAGCTGTATTTGGTGACCTTTGTACTTTTATTACTCAAGGTTATAGTCAACCTAGGGCAAAAGAGTTAAGCCAATTAACTGGTTATAATGTGCCTGCTTGTGAACAAACAGCAACAATTGCTGACAGTATTTGTTTATTACAAAAGAGTTACCGTTTTAACGAATTATCAGGCATTGGTTTGTTAGCTAATGCTGTGAAAGAAGGGCACTTAAGTACCGTTAAAAAATTATTAATAGATGATAAGTCACTAAACGATATCCAATATCATCCGCTATCATCTCAGCAAGTTTATGAAGATGTTTTACAAGATAGCATTCATCACTATAAACATTATTTAAATGTTATTAAACAAAATGGAACTAACGATATCGCATTAGTTTTAGCTAAATTTGCTGAATATCGCTTACTTTGTGCTGTCAGAGAAGGACATTTTGGTGTCGAAGGTTTAAATAAACAAATTGAATTACTTTTAGCTAAAAATAAGTTGATTCAATTAAAAAACAAAGAAACATGGTATGTCGGGCGACCAATTATGATTTTGCGTAATAGCACTTCATTAGGGCTCTATAATGGCGATATTGGCATTACATTAATGGCTGAGCATGACAGCTCAAAATTGCGGGTATATTTTCCATTTGCTGACGGTTCGATTAAAGGATTTTCACCATTTCGCTTACCTGAACATGAAACAGCGTATGCCATGACTATCCATAAATCGCAAGGTTCAGAGTTTGATCATGTCAATATTATCCTACCGACTGATTATTCGCCACTGCTAAATCGTTCATTGCTTTATACCGCCATTACTCGCGCTAAAAAAACAGTTTCTATTTATGCCACTGAACCGATTTTATTACAAGCAGTCAAAAGTCAAACTCAAAGGCACAGTGGTTTGGTGAATTTATTACAGAATAATCATTAAATGTATTGTATTAAGCATATTAAAGCTTAACAAATAAAAACAGGGCAGTTAAGCCCTGTTATTTTATTAGTGAATGATCTTAGCTAAAAAGTCTTTAGCACGATCGGATTGTGGGTTAGTGAAAAATTGTTCTTTTGACGTATCTTCAATGATTTCCCCCGCATCCATAAAGATAACGCGATGAGCTACTTTACGAGCAAAGCCCATTTCATGGGTAACAACCATCATGGTCATACCTTCATAAGCGAGCTCAACCATAACATCTAACACTTCGTTAACCATTTCGGGATCGAGTGCTGAAGTTGGTTCGTCAAACAACATAACAACTGGGTCCATACATAGTGCACGAGCGATCGCTACACGTTGTTGTTGACCGCCAGAAAGCTGAGCAGGATATTTATTTGCATGGGCAAGTAAACCAACACGTTCTAAAAGGTTAAAGGCTTTTTCACAAGCTTCTTTGTCCGAACGACCTAACACTTTAATTTGTGCAAGTGTTAGATTTTTTAAAATAGTTAAATGTGGAAACAGTTCAAAGTGTTGAAATACCATACCTACTTTGGATCGTAATTTAGCTAAATTAGTCGCTTTATTTGTAACTTCTATTCCATCAATAATAATTTTGCCTTTTTGCACAGGCTCTAAACAATTTACAGTTTTTATCAGGGTTGATTTTCCTGAACCTGAAGGACCACAAACAACAACAACTTCGCCTTTACCAACTCTAGTGGTGCAGTTTTTTAATACCTGAAATTGTCCATACCATTTTGATATATTTTCTAAGGAAATCATATGTTTATCCCTTTTTAAAATAATTAACTAGACGTGAAACGGTGAAGCAAATAACAAAATAAACTGCTCCTGTAAATAATATCATCTCAACGACTAAACCATCTCTATTGCCTACAATTTTAACCGCACGATAAAAGAAATCAGCTAACTGTAATGTGTAAATAAGCGTTGTATCTTGAAATAATATAATCCCCTGCGTTAATAATAATGGCGTCATAATACGAAATGCTTGCGGTAAAATCACCATTCTTAATGCCTGACCTTTAGTCATGCCGAGCGCTAATGATGCACTGACCTGCCCTTTAGATACACTTTGAATACCAGCTCGAATAATTTCTGAATAGTAAGCTGCTTCAAATAATGAAAAAGCGATCAATGCTGACACCAAAGGCATATTTGTTGTAGACGAAAGATTTAAAATTTTTTCTAATAGTTGAGGCACAAGCAAACAAAACCAGAGCAAAACCATCATTAATGGAATTGAACGGAATATATTTACATAGCATAAAGCAAACCAATGTAGCACTTTAATCGAAGAAAGTCGCATAATGGCAAGTAGCGTTCCCCAAATAATACCAAAAATCACAGCGGTAAGTGTTATTTCTAAAGTTAATAACATACCTTGCATGATATAAGGTAAGTTAGGTAGGATTTGTCCCCATTCTAAATCCATCATGATTTATCTCCTAATACGCCAGGAAGTCGTACTTTTTTCTCAATATATTGCATAGTAAACATTATAACGACATTGATAAGTACATACCCAAATGTAATAGCTATGAATGATTCATAAGGTTGGCCTGCGTATTGAAGCAATTTTTTTGATTGTGTGGTTAATTCAACGTAACCAACAGTTGAAGCAACAGCCGAGTTTTTAACCATATTTAATATTTCAGATGTTAACGGTGGTAGAACACGTCGATAAGCGTTTGGTAATAAAATATATAAATAGGTTTGTTTTAGGGTTAATCCTAATGCAATTCCTGCACTTTTCTGACCTGTAGGGATTGACTGAATAGCAGCTCTCACTTGTTCACAAATACGTGCACCTGTGAATAATCCTAATCCTAGGGTTGACATTAATAAATTAAATATCATAGGGTCAAGACTATATAACCAGTCATGGATAGATTCTGGTACTAGCACTGGTACAACTTCAATCCAAAAGAATAAGTGAATGATTAACGGGATATTTCTAAAAACTTCAACATAACATGCACCTAAGCTAGATAAAAAGCAGTTAGGTAATGTTCTCAGCACACCAAATAGCGAACCAACCAAAAAGGCAATAGTTCCTGATGTAATAACTAGCAATATGGTCATTTGGAAACCTAACCACAACCAGCCTAGATACGTTGTATTTTCAATTGGTGTTGTTTGAAGAAAGACTCCCCAATTCCAATTTGTTGTCATAAATACTCCAACATGTAAAAAAATGTAAATAATACTGAGTAAGATGATGGACGCAGTTAGCTACGTCCTTTATTTATTGGAAAATATCTGTGTATTAATCTAATGCGTTATCATTAGGATGAGCGAAAAGCTCTTTCATCTTAGGAGATATATCAAAGTTCATATTTAACCCTTTTGGTGGAATAGGTTGTTTAAACCAGCGGTTATATGACTTTTCGGCGACACCTGATGTTTGCGCTTCTGAAATCGTTTTATCGACCAAAGCTTTAAATTGTGGATCTTGTTTACGCAACATACAACCATAGGCTTCATAAGATAATGGTGTACCTACAATTTCCCATTGTTCAGGTTTTTTTGCTTTAGAGCGTTCACCTGCTAATAATGCATCATCGATAAGAAATGCTACTGCTCGTCCACTTTCAAGTGTGCGAAATGCATTGCCATGATCATTTGTCGCAATAATACGAATATTTAACCCTTTTTCAGCATTGATTTTGTTGAGCATAATTTCGGATGTTGTACCTGAAGTTACGACCACATTTTTACCTTTTAGATCGTCAATATCTTTAATATTGCTATTAGTTTTGACTAAAAAGCGAGTGCTAACTATAAAGATCGTATTTGAAAAATCAACTTGTTTTCGACGAGAAAGATTATTAGTTGTTGAACCACATTCAAAATCGTAAGAGCCGTTTTGTAGCAGTGGAATACGGTTTTGAGAAGTCAGAGGTAAATATTTAACTTGTAGGTTAGGCATATTTAACTCTTTTTTTACTGCATTAATAATAAGATCTGAGTAATCTTGAGAATAACCAACAACTGTTTGGTTATCACCATAATATGAGAATGGGACTGATGATTCTCTATGTCCTACGACAATCACACCATTTTCTTTTACTTTAGCTAGTGTACCAGTTAATTCATCGGCAAATGAGGTACCACTCATTAAGCCTAACATTGCAAATGATAACACTAATTTGGTTAATTTTGTCTTTTTGTTCATACTCATCTCCTACTGTTTAGTTTGTATCATATTAAATAATTTTAATATTTTTACAAAGGCCGTATATTATAACTTATTTTTTTGCATAAAAGTACTTTTTACTGTCTATTTATTTATCACGGAGCTAGATGCAATCAATAATCAGCGTGTTTTTGCTAATGATTGATTATACTAAAACTTCTTAAACCTAATTATATTTAAGCAAAAATTATGCCAATATCATAAATTATGAACGTCTTTTTATAAAAAGTGAGATAAACATAAATGCCATAATAACAAAGTAAGGAATATTCCCCCATCTTGCATAAGGCGTTAACCCAATTGTTGGTGAAACAGATGCTGACAAAACGTCTGTTTTAAATTGCGGCAATTGTTTAACAATATTGCCATGCTGATCAATAATAGCTGTAATACCTGTATTAGTACTACGAATTAACGGCCGACCAAACTCAAGCGCTCTAGCTTGTGCCATTTGTAAATGCTGTTTAGGACCAATACTATCGCCAAACCATGCATCATTAGACACCGTTAATAAAAAATCACTATCAGGGGTAAATTTTTGTCGCATTAAATCTGACAAAATAATTTCATAACAAATAGCAGGCGTAAATTTAAAGCCTTTTATAACTAATTGTGCTTGCTTTGCTTGGCCAGATTTCATTGATGACATGGGAATATTTAGTAATTCAGCAATTGGCTCAAGTACTGACTCTAGTGGTGTAAATTCACCAAAAGGCACTAAATGGTGTTTTTGATAACGATTTATTGTCGGATATTGATAGGGTTCCTTTTCGCCCAATACTAATAGTGTATTATAGATATCACCATTGGATTGATAACCATCTTCACCAAATCGATAATCAATAATACCGACAGCGATTTGAGCATTATGGGCTCTGGCTTCATTATCCAAATGTTGTAAAAAAGACTGCTGATTAATTTCGTAATCGGTAATGCTAGCTTCTGACCATATAATGATCTTATTTTCTTCGAGATTATCTTGAGTTAGTTTGGCATAGGTTTGTAAGGTATTATTCAGCTGTTCTCTTGTCCAACGAATTGACTGCGAAATATTTCCTTGAATTAAAGCAAAATTAGCCGAACGGGTGTTATCGACGGTTGTCCATTCGATATGGTTGAATGAAATCGGTGCAAAAAAGAACGTAATTAGTGCAATAAACGCACCAAAAGCGTGCCTTTTAGGAATTTTTGCTGTGGAGGATTTTATACCATAAACTAGCAAGCCACATAACACCGCTAAAATTAAATTAACACCATCAATACCAAAGACAGAAAAATAAGCACGTAAAGGACTATCAAGCTGGCTATAACCTAATTGTAACCAAGCAAAACCTGTCAAAATATAGCCACGCAAAAACTCGGTCACTTGCCAAAGAATTGGCGCTACAAGCACAAGCTGTTTGAACGAAAATGGCGTAGCAAACCGATTTGTCAATCTTAATAAAAAGGCGAATAGCATTGGGTAGATAGACAAATACAGAACTAAAAGCCCCAGAATAATTACGGCAACAAAAGGCGGTAACTCTCCATACTGTTTAATACTAATATAAACCCAGTGAACGCCAGCTAAAAAGTAGCCAAAACCCCAACTTAATCCAAGCAACGTGGCTTGTTTTTTAGATTTATCGGCGATAAGCCATAATAGCCCAGCAAACGACACAAAGGCTAAAGGCCAAATATGGAAAGGGGCATAGCTAAAAACCGCTATACCACCTAAAAGCAAGCTTAATAAAATTGGCTTAAGCATTTTCAGGTAACTCTAAATTAGGTACTGTTGCACCATCAGGAATTGTTACATGCAGTTGAATAATACGCCTTCTATCGGCAATGGTTACTTTAAATTGATAACCATCAATTGTAATACTCTCGCCACGTAAAGGTAAACGACCAAAATGTTGCATCACAAGCCCGCCAATGGTGTCCATTTCATCATCACTAAAATCAGTGGCAAAGATTTCATTAAAATCTTCAACGGGTGTAAGTGCTCGAACAGTATAAACCGAAGGGGACAAGCGACGGATATCACGATCTTCAACCTCGTCATATTCATCTTCAATATCACCAACAATCAGTTCTAAAATGTCTTCGATAGTCACAAGCCCTGACACACCGCCAAACTCATCAATAGCCATTGCCATATGGTAACGCTGCATACGAAACTCTTTTAGCATATGATCAACACGTTTACTTTCAGGCACAACAACGGTTGGTCTAAGGATTTTTTTCAAATCAAAATTATCGACGCCTTGGCGAATAAAAATCAACAGATCTTTTGCCAATAAAATCCCTTCAATATGATCGCGATCTTCACTAATAACAGGATAACGGGAATGCCCATGTTCAGAAATAATATCTAAACACTCATCAAGTGAATAATTGTCTTTAATGGTAACAATTTGAGAGCGGGGGATCATAATATCGCGAATGCGTTGTTCAGCAATATCCATAACGCCTTCGATCATATCAAGCGTATCGGGATCGATAAGCTCGTTTTCTTCGGCTTCGCGGATCACTTCGATCAGTTCTTCTTTATCTTTTGGTTCTGAATGAAATAACTGACTTAACCATAATGCAAACCCTTTTTTAGGTCTCCGGTGATTATCATCACTCATTTGTGCTTTTCCTTTCTTACTTTATTATTAATTTACTATTTTTGGCTTAGTTTACTTAATTTACTTACTAAAAAAGTTTGCAAAATAGCATATAACTAAACGGCCTATCGTATATTTTATTCATCAATGGGTTGATAAGGATCTTCAAACCCCAACTGCTGCATAATATCAATTTCGATATTTTCCATTTCTTCGGCCTCGTCGTCAAGGATATGATCATAGCCTAATAGATGCAAACAACCATGCACAATCATATGTGCCCAGTGTGAAGTTAATGATTTATGTTGCTGATCTGCTTCCGCTTCAACCACTTGCTTACAAATCACCAAATCGCCAAGCAAAGGAACATCAATTTCAATGGGTGACTCAAATGGGAAAGATAATACATTGGTTGGCTTATCTTTATGACGATAGGTATTATTTAATTGCTGACTTTCTTGCTCATCAACAATACGAATAGTTAGCTCGGCATTATCCACAAATTGCGGCAAA
The DNA here is from genome assembly GCF_900094935.1 of Gilliamella intestini. Classification (GTDB taxonomy): domain Bacteria; phylum Pseudomonadota; class Gammaproteobacteria; order Enterobacterales; family Orbaceae; genus Gilliamella; species Gilliamella intestini. The sequence goes on along the minus strand of NZ_FMBA01000033.1, from coordinate 10,148 downwards.
ATAACCTCTAACCATTGCATAATTTGCGCTTCGGTAGGCAAATTTTGGCAATCTTTGGTAGCAATTTGTAAATCTAAAATTATTGCGCTCATTCTATTTTGATTACCTTAGGTTATTATTCACGATGATAAGGGTGATTAGCCGTTAAACTCCATGCTCGATAAAGGCTTTCAGCCACAATCACGCGTACTAAAGGGTGTGGAAGAGTAAGGGGAGAAAGCGACCAACTCTGCTCGGCTGCCGCTTTACAAGCAGGCGATAACCCCTCAGGGCCACCAATCAATAAACTCACATCTCGCCCGTCGGCTTTCCAACGTTCTAACTGCTCGGCTAAATTATGGGTTGTATAAGGTTTACCTGGAATATCAAGAGTCACAATGCGATTGCCTTTACCACAGGTACTTAACATTGCTTCGCCTTCTTTATCTAAGATCCGTACAATATCTGCATTTTTGGTACGTTTTCCGGCGGGGATTTCAATAAGCTCTAAAGGCATATCTTTAGGAAATCGTGATTGATAATCATTAAAAGCAGTGGTAACCCAGTTTGGCATTTTATTGCCAACAGCAATAAGCTGTATCTTCACGTGATTAACTCCAAAGCTTCTCAAGTTCGTAAAGCTGACGGCTTTCTTCTTGCATTATATGTACAATGACCGCATCCATATCAACTACGACCCAATCGGCATCACTTTTACCTTCGCTACCTAACACCAAATGGCCTTGTTTTTTTGCTTCATCAAGTAAATGGTTAGCAATAGAGGAAACATGACGGTTTGAAGTGCCAGTACAAATAATCATATAATCGGTAATACTTGATTTGCCACGAACATCAAGGGTAACAATGTCTTTTCCTTTTAGATCATCAATCTTATCAATAATAAAATCTTGTAACGACTGCTGCAAAATAATCTCTCTTTTTATTAAAAATAAAGCGCCATTATAGCATATATTTTAAAAATAACGGTGATGATAACTTACACATATTTTTATTGATTATTGGGATTGCTTTTTTCTTTTCTTTTTTGCTAGTTTATCTTCACGCATTTTTTTTATTTGTTCTTTTCTGTTTTTCTTTATTTGGTCTCTTTTCAATTTTTTTTGATTATTTATAGCTAAACGTTTCTCTTTTTTTAGAGTATCTTTTATTGTATTTTTTGCTTTTCGCTTTTTTTCTCTATGTATGCTAAATTCAGCTAACACCTCTGTTAACGACGATATACCCAACAAGAATAAAAGTCCTAAAAATAAACCTAATAAAGATGGATATATTGGGTTGTAATCGTGACCCACGCGCGGATGGATTCTAACCGTTGCTGCTTCTACAAAATTGGTACTAAATAAAAAAAGTAAGAAAAATATCGCTTTCATAATATATGCAATTTAATGGAATAATTTTCACGTATTTCATTTTATACAAATATATGTAGATGTTAAAGGGCATTTGAACAATAAAAAAGCAAAGTTTTATATTTGAATGGCACACATTTTCAAACAAAAAATTAGTGTTGCTGATCCAATTTTTGTAAAAAATATTCAGGATTCTATACCGTCTTGAGATTAAAAAATGAAAATAATAATACGAAATTTGAATTGAGATGTGGAATAATCAACAAATATTTAGTGCGACAAAAGATAGAAAACACAAGCTTAAACGCGTTATGAATTTTTTAAAGAATGAGTTTTAATTATACGATTTTACTTTTTTATCGACAAAAAAGGCTATAGCTTATAATATAGCTAACTAAATTACTTACAATCAATCATATAATTAATTTTTAAAAATGACTTCAAATATATTAACCATTAAATGTCCACAATGTGGAAGTATCAAACATAGTTCATTGGGCAATGAAAAATATCAGTGTGAAGGTTGTGGTGCTGTTTATTTTGTTGATAAAAATGATGTACATGTTTTTCATCATCAACAATCTGAACCCAAAAAAACAATCCAGTCAAAAAATAATACAATCAATATTGTAGTTATAGTTTGTGCATCGATTTTTTGTACGGTGATCTTTGGCGTTATAGCTGTTTTGCAGGTTTTAGGCAGTGAAGGCTTTTTTGAATCTAAACCCGTAGCATATTCAGCAAAAAGTACATCAGATAAAAATCGTACAAATCCACCTGCTACGGTTAATAAAGAAAAATGGACTCATAAAAATATTGATATTTTTGTGTATAAAGATACACCTTATTTGATTATGAAAAGTAAATTAAAAATATCAAAAGATGATCCATTTTCAAGAAGAGAAGAACAGCATTTCATTAAAATTTATGATACCCAAGCAAATCAGTTTGTTGGTCAATTTGAATTGCCTATTGATGAAAAAAGTCATTTTTCAGAACCTATTCCCTATGAATTAAGAAAATGGGACAACGATGATTTTTTATTGCTGATTGATAAACAAAAATTATATCGATTAAATAAGCATAATAAAACTTTTGAATATGTTAATGATACCATGTTTGCAAAACAACCTGAGTTTTCACAAGGATTGGCAGAAATTAAGTTTGTAAGCAAAGAATGGGGTGACGGTTTGTATGTGTATACCAATAAAGGGAAGCATTTTTATTTTTACCCTAATATTGATAAACTTTATAAAGATGATGAATTTTATAAAGCAAGAACAGGAGCAACGCCATTACCTGCCAATTTCTCAGTACGTACAGCTTTTAGCTTTAGCACAATAAGCAATGATTACCCTGATGAAAATTGTCGATTAATACAATATGAGTATCAGTATTTACCCGGTTATCCACGTGAAGAGGCATGGTTTAAATGGTCAAATTTTTACTATACAAAACAAAATCAAGCTATTGTTATTATTAACAGCGATACGCCTTATGAAAAAGTTCTTTTGGAACCATGGCTAAAGAAAGCATCTAGAACGTTAAAATATCGAGATTTTACCCCAGATCGTGTTTATTTCTTCCCTAAATTGCTCGATGATAATGGTGATTCGTTGCTAATTGCTTTTTCTACATCACCAGTCAAGAAAGATAATTATGTTATTCAATTATTAGATACGAAAGATGCAGATATTCGTTGGAGCTATAATTTTCCTTTAACGTTCAATAGCGTTAAGGCAAAAATATTGAATGATCGCATTATATTGATGACAGCAGATAAATTAATTCAATTAAATCATGATGGTAAACAAGATTTTATCTTAGATACAAAGTCTTTAGACAGTAATAAGGAATGAATGTAATTATGTTTAGTTTTTTTAAAAAACAATTAGCTTCGGTTATAGAATGGCGTGACAATTCAACTGATATATTGTGGTATCAGTTTCCCGCTAGCAATAATGATCAAATTATCAATGCCAGTAAGCTTATTGTTGCTCCAGGGCAAGGTGCAGTGCTAGTTTATGAAGGTAAAATAGCCGATGTGATTGAAGACGCTGGTATCTATAATTTAAAAACCGATAACCATCCATTTATTACAACAATGCTAAAAATAAGGCAGTCTTTTAAGAGTGAACACAAACTTTATATTTATTTTTTCAAAAAAAACAATATCGTTAATCAAGGATGGGGTACCGCATCACCCATTAAGTATTTAGAGCCAGAATATCAGTTCCCAATTCAACTTAAAATGAATGGTAACTATGCTTTTTCAATCGGTAATATTCAACAATTTTATCAACAAATTATTGGTCAACGTAATCAATATACAACTCAAGAAGCAAAAGAATTAATTTCAAATCGTATTATTCAAGAAATAACAAGTTTACTTGCTCAAGTGCAATACAGCTATTTGCAAATAGATTCAAAATTAAGTGAACTATCTGAAAATGTTAAAATGCATTTAATTGATGAATTTGTTAAGTTAGGTTTAACTTTGTCTGATTTTCGTATTGTGGCTTCTCAGTTTGATAGTGAAACCGAAAAAAGAATTGCTAAAATAGCTGACATTTCGGCCGATGCAATTGCCGCGAGCAAAGGTAATTTAAGTTATATTGAAATGGAAAAATTACAAGCTATGCGTGATGCGGCTAAAAATGAAGGGGGAATAGCAGGTTTAGGTGCTCAATTTGTAGCAGGTGCCGAATTATCAAAAATCTACACTCAAAATGTAGCAGATACTGATAATAAGCAAGGCTCTTCTGACTTTGAAAAGATCGATAACGATGATATATATAGTAAGTTAACAAAATTAAAACAATTGTTAGATATCGGGGTAATTACTCAAGCAGAGTATGATGCAAAGAAAAAAGAGTATATTGATAAGCTTTAATTAAGGAATAACAGAATGAAAACATTTTTAGCCAGTCTTCTTATTGCTTTTATTTTTACGTTGTCACTAGGGATAATATTATTAATATGGGATATAAATGTATTTCAATATGTTGATATAACTAAAATCCTTTTAACTATTTTAACTATTGTTGTTAGTAGCATTATATTATGCCTTATTTGGGCATTACTTTTTAATAATGGCGAATACCGCTATGATAAAAAAGAGGGTAATGTAGCCCAATTTAAAGAAAAATAATAGGTTGTTGATAAATAACTATTATTCTTGAAAAGATATCAACCAAAGTTTGTAAATATATCAAGCCGAATTATAAACTAATAACGTTGTCAGTTGTTTGACAATATCGTAAATAAATACTCGGGCCAAATTTAATTAAAGCGAAATCATACGATCAAACAACGGGTTATCTGTCAATCGGTGCGTCACCATTAGTAACGTTTTACCATTACAGGTTTGTTTAATCAATTGAATTATTTGCTGTTCTGTTTTTTGATCAAGACTTTCAGTTGGTTCGTCCATTAAAATTAATGGCGAATTATGTAACAATGCTCTTGCAAGACCAATACGGCGGATTTCGCCTCCTGATAGTGAGCGACCACCTTGTCCGAGCTGTAAGTCTAGTCCTTGTTCTGTGGTGAGCAGTTTGTCGAGTTCGACTTGATGCAATACCGCTATGAGTTGTTCATCAGTTGCTTGCGGATTTCCGATTAATAAATTGTGCCGCAGGCTATCACTAAAAATAGTAATTATTTGCGGAACAACAGCAATAGTTTGGCGAAGAGTGGGTTCATCGAGTTGATTTATTGGTATGTCGTTAATAAAAATTGTTCCTGAATTGGGTTCCCAATTACGTGTGATTAAACTTAATAAAGTCGATTTACCGCAACCTGTTTTGCCAATTAAGCCAATATGTTCGCCTGCTTTGACTGTTAAGGAAAAATCAGTTAATACCGCAAAAGGTTGATTTGGATAGCTAAAGTTGATGTTACTTAACTGTAATTTAGCCGATTTTAGATCAATTGGTTGTCCTTGTGTTGTAAATTCGACATCAGGCTTTTGATCAAAAATAGCGGTAGTGCGAGTAGCCGATGTGAGTACTTGCCCTAAAAAGATAAAAGCGCCAGGAATGGGCATGAGTATTTCTGCACTAGCAAGGCTGACAAAGACAAATAACGCCACTAAAGGCGATAAGGTGTATTGTGTGATTAGCCATAGTACTAATAAGGTTAAAAATCCTGCAATTAATAAGACAAGCGCACTTGATAGCGCCATTAGTGTTGATTGGCGTTGTTGGTTGTAAAGCCAACTCGATTCAAGTTCATCAAGTTTTGCGCGATAGCGTGATTGTGCATTAAATAAAGTAAGTTCGGCTTGTCCTTGTAGGTAGTTAACTAATAGTAGTCGGTATTCACTTTGTTGCTTTGCCAGTGTTGTTCCTAATTGCTTACCTGCTTGATAAAAGATAACAGGCACCACCAGTAAGGTAGTGGTAAGAATAATACTGATGGTTAATGCAATTGGTAAGTTTATATTCGCTAACCCAATAAATAAAATGCCAATAGTAACAAGTGCGGTAACAATAGGCGAAAACAGTTTTAGATACAGGTGATCAAGTGCATCAATATCGACAATAAAGCGATTAAGTAAGTCAGCTTTTTGATATTGAGCAAGTTGATTGGCACTGAGGGGTAGTATTTTTTTAAATGCCAAGGTTCTTAAATAAGAAAGAAGTTTAAACGTCGTGTTGTGATCAACTAAACGCTCCATATAACGTGCAGCGGTTCGCGTTATTGCAGCTGCACGCACGCCTGCGGCTGGTAACATATAGTTAAAAGAATATAACCCCGCCACGCCAACAACTGCAGTAGAAGCTAAAAACCATCCCGATAATGATAACAAAAATACGCTAGCAAATAGGGTTAAAATAGACAGCGATAATCCCAATAAAATCTGCCAAAAATAGTGTTTGTAAAGTGCAATATAGGGACGCAGAGTGGTTAGCATATACTCTCCTTGTTATGATAATGCAGTTTTCCTTGTGATAATTGCCATATTTGATCAAAATGCTGCATATCATCATTTTGATGAGTAACAGTAATGCTATTTGTGGCAATATTTTGCTGATCTAAGTTTTGTACAGTTTGTTTATCTAAACTGGCTGTTGGTTCATCAAGGATCAATAGTTGGCAGGGTTTTAACATGGCTCGGGCTAATGCCACACGCTGTGCTTGCCCAACGGATAATCTAACCGCTTCTTCTCCGACTTGTGTCTCTAAACCTGCAGGTAATTTGGCAATGACTTCGGTTAATTGCGATTTGCAAATCACTGCTTCAATTTCTTGTTCTGATGCATTTGGTTTGCCAAGTAAAATATTGTCACGCACTGAGCCGTTAATTAAATACGGATTTTGGCCGATCCAACTAATTTGTTGTTGCCACGTTTTGATATCTAACTGGTTAAATTCAATACCATTAATTTTGAGTGATCCTTGATAAGGTAAAAATCCTAATAAAACCTGCATTAACGAGGTTTTACCTTCACCACTTGTTCCAATGAGAGCCAATTTAAAAGGTGCGTGTAACGAAAATGATAACGGTCCAACAATAGGTTGTCCTTCGTTTGATATTACAACTAAGTTATCGGCCTCAATGGTTTGTAAGGATTGAGCAAATGGGATATTTGATAATGCCACGTTAGCATGTTGTTGAGGGGATTTTTGGGTTAAGAATGCTTCGATATTATCAGCAGCGGCAATAGCTTCGGCTTTGGCATGGTAATAAGTTCCTAGATCCCGTAAGGGTTGAAAAAACTCAGGCGCTAAGATCAACGCAAAAAAGCCCGCAAATAGAGTAACTGTTCCATTATAAGCACCAAAATTAAATTCGCCTAAATATGAAAAACCAAAATAAACGGCAACAACAGCGATTGAAATTGAAGTAAAGAATTCTAATACCGCTGATGATAAGAACGCCATTTTTAATACTTGCATGGTTTTAATGCGAAAATCTTCCGAGGCTTTTGTAATTTCGTTGGCTTGTCTGTCACCTTGGTTAAATAGGCGAATGGTACTTAAACCTTTTAAGCGATCTAAAAAGTGGCCACTTAAATAAGCCAGAGCTTTAAAATGACGGCGATTAATGTCAGCAGCGCCCATGCCTACTAATATCATAAAGATAGGAATAAGTGGTGCAGTACAAAGCAAAATGGTTGCAGCAGCCCAGTTAAATGGCAATATTGCAATACAAATTAAAATGGGTGTCATGCTTACTAATCGCATTTGAGGCAAATAACGGGCAAAAAAGTCATGTAATTTGTCGACTTGCTCAATCAGCAAGGTGCTCCATGCACCGGTGGTGCTTTGATTTAAATAAGCAGGACCATGCAATTCAAGTTGATTAATTAACTGGTGCCGAATTTGTTGGCGAATTTTTTTACCTATAGCAAAGTTGATTTTTTCGCGTAGATAAACAAAACCCGCTCGGATTAGTAGCACCGCCATTAGCGCACCAAAAAAGGGTAAAATGTCTACAAAAGGGTGCTGCTCAATAATAAGTTTTTGTAAAATAATGGCTAGTAATACCGCTTGGGTAATAACCAAGATTGTTAACATAAAACCTGTTAACGTTGATGCACGCAAATCACTTTTATGCTTTTTTGCCTGCTGTTTTAGCCAGCCTAAAAGGTATGTTTGGCGTTTTTTATCTAATGACATGTAAATTGTTGCTTTTTATTTTAAATTGTCTAAATAATGTTCCGCATCTAAAGCTGCCATGCAACCAGTTCCTGCTGATGTAATGGCTTGTCGATAAACATGATCCATCACATCACCAGCAGCAAAAATACCTTCGACACTGGTTTGAGTTGCATTACCTTCAGTACCTGATTGTACTTTGATATAGCCGCCATTTAGTTCAAGCTGACCTTCAAAGATCGTGGTATTAGGTTTGTGACCAATGGCGATAAACACACCTAAAACCGAGATTTCTTCGGTTATGTTAGGGTCTTGTGTGCTACGAATCCTAACGCCTGTTACGCCCATATCATCACCTAATACTTCGTCAACAATGCGATGAGTATGTAAAATCACTTTGCCTTCTTTGACTTTTTCAGCCAAGCGATCCATTAATATTTTTTCAGCTCTAAAGCTGTCTCGACGGTGAATTAAGTGTACTTCACTGGCAATATTGGCTAAGTAAAGTGTTTCTTCAACAGCTGTATTACCACCGCCTACAACAGCAACTTTTTGGTTGCGGTAGAAAAACCCGTCGCAGGTAGCACATGCAGATACGCCTTTACTTTTAAACGCTTCTTCAGACGGTAGACCAAGATACTGTGCCGAAGCACCTGTTGCAATAATGAGTGCATCACAGCTATATTCTGTCTCACTACCAAAAAGCTTATAAGGTTTAGTGCTAAAATCGACACGATCAATTTGATCTAAAATAATTTCAGTATTGAATCTTTCGGCATGTTCTTGCATTTTAGCCATTAATTCAGGTCCTGTTAGATCAGGGGCGCCTGCTGGCCAGTTTTCAAGGTCGGTGGTGGTAGTGAGTTGCCCGCCTTGTTGCATTCCTGTAATTAATACCGGTGAAAGGTTAGCTCGAGCAGCATAAACAGCAGCGGTATAACCAGCCGGACCAGAACCAAGTATTAAAAGGCGTGCGTGTTTGGTTTTCATGTTTAAATCCTTACTTATTTTTTTAATTTTGGTTATTTTAAACAAAATTAACTCAATTTATGGCTGATAAGTCTAACATTATCAATCTTCATCGTGCAAAATAATTCGTTATTGCAGCAATAGGTTATAACAATAAGAATTATTGTTTAAGTAAAATTACGTTATCTTTTTCTTTTCAATTGCTTTATATATCTTTGTTATTTTTTTAAATTACGGTTATTTTAGTTTTTTATTTTTAGTGTTTAAAATATGTGCTTTAATTTTTAACTCCATTTTCTTAAGAATTTTTTTATTATCTGATAATCTTTTTTTGATTACCGGTTTACTTTACATCCTAACAAAAATAAGGGGGGAAACGATATGGATAATCCTTCAAAAGATAACGTAGAAGCCGTGCTTAGAAAAATTAATTGGGCGCAAGAAATTTTAAATTCAGTACAACAAAATGTTAGCGATCCTCAGATTGGTAATATTTTATCGGGTATTTCATTTATTATGGATTCGGCTTCAATGGATGCCGAAGCACTTTATCAATCCATTAAATAATATTTAATAAAGTATAGCAATTCCTCGTGTTGTTTGTAGTAATTTGAAAAACTACTGTAATAAATATACATAAAAAACCAAAATTAACGCCCTATCACAGACAAGAAATAGGGCGCTGATATCATAAAGAAAAATAACCGTTACTAATTAGGCCAAACGCTCTATGGTCATTCGCTAGAGCTTTTATAATGTGCTAAACAGGTCTGTTGAAGGTTTTCGTTTTTTTTACCTTGTTGGAATGAACGCTATAAAAAACTGCCTGTCAAAATGCGATTTCTATCTAGAACATGCTATTTATAACCTCAAAAAACGCATTTAACATTAAATAACATCACTCCTCTGAATATAACACACTAATAAAAGTGTAATTTTTTAGATAAACGGTGTAATCACTATTGGGTATTTACTCGACTGCTCTTTTTTTAGGTTAAATTTTTGTAAAAAATATTCAGGAGTCTATACCGTCTGGAGATTAAAAAATGAAAAGAGTGATATGAACTTTAAATTGAAATATGGCATAATCAACAAATATTTAGTGATACAAAAAAGACAACAAATACTTAAATGTTTTATTAATTTTTATAATACCGCTAAACTGCATAAAATGATTTTAGGGAAAACGCCTTATGCGTTTTTAGAGGATCAGTCAGCCCTTGG